>DASUVS010000103.1:0-7175 GCA_036378835.1 Binatia bacterium
TCATACTCAGGGCGCCTGCGGTGCCATAGAAACAGTTGCCGCGGTGATGTCGATTCACAAGAAAACTATTCTACAAAGTATCAATTGTGATGCGCTAGATCCGGGGTGTCTCATTCGAGTCCATAGAGAAAAACGTACTCAAGGAAATATCAGGGCTCTGCTGTTAAATACTTTTGGTTTCGGCGGAAAAAACGCGACTTTAATCTTGTGTCCCTTCGGCACCGACACCCGAGCGATCTAAGCATCCGCGATGTTCGGCTTAACTGACGCTGCTCATATAGGAATTTCTGCAGCCCTAACTTCGATGACGACGGCTGCCCTGGGTTCGTTTGTTCTTTTGAAGGATCCCAAGTCCAGCCTGTACCGAGTCTTTTCTGCTTATTCCTTCAGTATCACCGTCTGGAGTACCTTGTTGGCGTTTCATGTATTTGCTGAGAATCGATCCGTAGCCGAATATACCGCTCGCTACCTCCATGTCGGTGCTACGCTAATACCGACCTTGTTCGTCCACTTCGTTCTCCAATTCTTTTATAGCCGTAAGCGGAAAACCATAAATCTTCTCGTGGCCCCGCTGTACGTGATTACGGCGACTTTGATGTTTCTGTGTATCAATGGAACGCTAGTTTCAGAAGTCGCTCCGAAATACGGAATCAAGTATTTGATGGTAGCCAATCCGGGCTACATATATCTAGTCCTTTACTTCATAGCCTGCGCCGCTTGGGGTCTTTCTACTCTGTTGGTGGGATACCTAAAAGCCGAAGGCGTTCGGAAGAACCAAATAAAATATCTTTTGTTTGGCTCACTGCTTGGATATTTTGGTGGCCTCGATAATTTTCTTTATCTCTACGACGTCACTATCTTTCCGCTTTTTCCATACGGAAGTTATGCGATCCCGATCTATGTTTCCAGCACTGCTTATGCTATCGCGCAATACCGTCTCCTCGACATCAGTGTTGCGATCAGAAAAAGCATCATCTATGCGTCACTTTTATTTATGCTGCTTGTTCCGTGTTATATCTTAGTCATTTGGGGTCAGCAGGTGGCATTTGGAAGCATTAATTATACCTTCTCGATGGCGACACTCCTCTTGTTTATCATTGTTGGGTTTCTATTTCCTAAAATACGATTTCGGACGGAGGAAGCTCTAGAACGAGCTTTGTTCCAAAAGCGGGTAAACTATCGGGAAACTCTGCTGTACTCGAGTAAAGATATGGTTTCGATTGTGGACCTGGAGAGTTTATCCAACAACCTGGTCCGAACGATCGGGCGGGCACTTGGTATTGAGAAGGCTTCTCTTTTTTTACTCGAGGAAGCCAAAGGCGTGTTCAGTCTTAAAGCCAGCATCGGTGTTGCAATAGATCCCCAATTATTTCTATTGCGCGACGATCCTCTACTCGTGATGCTCACGAAAGCACAAAATGGAATCGTTAGAGAAGAACTTGAAATGGATAGCGAAAACCTTAACTGGAGGCGGACGTCGAGGAGAATGGAGGAGATTGAGGCCGAGATTAGCATCCCGATCATGTCAAAGGAAAAACTGATCGGCGCTTTGAATCTCGGTTACAAACCCGGCAAAGAAATTTATTCGAACGAAGATCTCGAGCTTCTTTCTACTCTCGCCAACCAGGCGGCGGTCGCCATCGAAAACGCGCGACTCTACCAAAATCTGAAGCAGTCCCAGGATACGCTTCGGCGTGCCGATCGCCTGTCATCCTTGGGCTTACTCACGGCCGGGTTGGCTCATGAGATTCGTAATCCTTTGGTGGCGATTCGCACGTTTACCCAGCTTTTGCCGGAACGGTACGAAGATGCTGAGTTTCGTAACGGTTTCCAAAGTCTCGCTCTCAAGGAAGTGGACCGCATCTGTGGGTTGATCACGGACCTATTGAGCTTTGCCCGACCCTCGAAGCCGAATGTTGCTCAAGAGGACATGAATAACGTAATCGAGGGTATTGCGCGAATTTTAGACACACAAGCAAAGGAAAAAAGTGTAGAATTGGTGCGACACTTCGCCCCCAATCTGCCCAAGGTGTGGATTGACAGGGAACAGATGAAGCAGGTATTCATGAACCTCATATTTAACGGCATCCAGGCGATGAACGACGGCGGTACAATTACAATCTCTACCCGTATCTTCACTTCGGACGCCATTGAGCAGGCACCCTCTTTTGTACAAGTTGAAGTTAGGGATACCGGCGTCGGTATCCCTAACGAAAATCTCGAGCACATATTCGATCCGTTTTTTACCAGCAAGGACGAAGGCAGCGGCTTAGGGCTTTCTATCTCCCATCAAATTGTACAAGAGCATGGCGGATATGTAACTGTCGAAAGTAAAGTAGGGAAGGGAACTTCGTTCCTTGTCAACATTCCAATTGGAAAGCCCGTTCGAGCAATGACCGAGCGCAACTTGCACGTTCATGAAGCGAATCTTAGTCATTGATGAGTCGGAGGTAATTCGGGAAACGCTTGCCCTAATTCTGGGGCGGGACTTTTCTGTCGTGAAAAAGTTTTTTGGGTCGTCGGGATTTTCGCTCGCGGATACCGGTGCGGATGTCGATCTTCTGATCATTGGCGTAAGCCCGGCGCTTCGCTCGGAGGCCGGAAAGCTTTTAAGGTTTGCCGCGCAGGTGAGCTGCGCCGTTCTGTTCCTGGTCGAGTCGAGATCCGCTATCAAGCTCATCGAAGAGCAAGAAACCATCGGTTGTCTCGCAAAGCCATTTAATCCCTATGAGCTTAAGCAAAAGGTTGGAACGTTATTGGCTCGGACAGCTGTTCTCCCCAGCGTGCCCCGCCTGCGGGCAATATCTAACAATCCGCCACACTCTCACTACTTAAGGTTTCCGTTTTTGGACCGGACGGCAGCTGCTCTTGTGCAGCGATTTGCCAGAACTCAGTTGCCGCTATTGGTTTCAGGCGAGATCGGCTGCGGTCAGGAGCGCGTTCTACGGGGTATTTGCGCCCTTGTCGGTGCTGATACCGCTTGCACATTTGTGAATGCGGCCGATGTCAATGACGAATTTTTGGCGAGCAAGATTGCGCAGCTAAGCTGGCGGGCCGAAAAATCGGGGCGAATCTTTGTCGTGGAAGAAATCGAAAAGCTTTCTAGCTCGGCACAGTCCAAGTTGCTCAACTTTATCGAACAGGTCGAAACAACATCAGCTGACTGCCGATTCCTTGCGACTTCAAAGATCGATCTTCTTGAGCAAGTTTATCAAGGTATATTCCTCGAAGGATTGTATTACCGGATAGCGACTTTGAGTCTGAAACTACGGCCGCTGAGAGACCGGCGCAATGACATCCCGACGATTGCCGCTTGGTTTGCGGAGTACTTTGCACCGCTATTGGAGTTAAGCCAGGTAAGCTTTTCGCCCGAAGCGAGAGATCGCCTCGCCAATTATCTCTGGTTCGGCAATCTAAGCGAAATGGAAACGGTTATCGCTCGAACCCTAGCGATTCGACGCAAAACCACTATTGAGGCACACGATTTGGTGTTCGATTTCTTCGGGACTGTTGAAGCGGGCGACTTGGCAGAGGGAGCGGAGTTCAGTTCGCCCGAAGAGAAGCGGGGTAATCTTAGAGTGGTCTCATCCTGGACCGCCGATACACAAGTCCCCAGCCCGCAGGTAGGCCAAACCCCCTGCAGCGAGCGAGCGAGCGAGCTCAAGGTTCTGATTCACGAGTTGGCGCACGAGATGAAAAACCCGATGGTGACCATCAAGACCTTCGCGCAATTACTCGACGACCGCTATGAAGATCAGGACTTTCGCGCGCGATTTCGCGACGTGGTCAGCGGCGATATCGAGCGAATGGATGATCTGCTTGAAATCATGATCGAATTTGCCGACTTCAATCAACCTCGTGTGGATCGTACGTCGGTTGACGAGCGTTTGGGCTGGGCTGTCGGTGAGCTCCGAGAGGAGTGCGGGAAGCGCCAGGTTGTTATCCGAGTGCAAAGCAGAAGTATCAGCACGGAAATCTTGGCCGATGAGAACCAGCTCGACTACATTCTTAAGAATGTTCTGTCTGCAGTAGTGTCGCAGGCCAAAGTTTGCACTGAGATCGGTGTGGAGATCCAAGAAACGGGCACAATCGTAGTATCCTATCTCCGTGAAGGACCTCGGATGGCATCGATTACTCAATATCTGGGTTCTCTGAGTGAAGCTGCGGGGGAAAGTATTTTGCCCCTGAGAATTTTATTGGCAAAGCAATTGGTGGAACGTAATGGTGGTGAGATTGCTGTTGATGGCACGGATGCTGAGAAAGAGATCGTGACAATGGAGTTTCCCATTGCTTAACCGGGAAAAGAAAAGCGACATGACTCAAGGCGTATTATTGGTTATAGACGATGAACCGGGGGTCCGGCATTCACTGAAGATGGTGTTCGACAAAGTCTTTCGCGTCGTTGAAGCAGCTACCGCAAATGATGGCGTCCAAAAGGTGACTGAAGAAAAGCCGGACATCGTATTGCTGGACATCGTCATGCCTGGTGCTGACGGGCTATCGGTTTTGAAACAGATGAAATCAGAGCATCCCGAGTGTCAGGTAATAATGTTGACCGGCCTCAATACTGCGCGGACCGCCTTCACGGCGAAGAGCACTGGGGCCTTCGATTATGTGACCAAGCCTTTCGATGTCGAAGAATTGCGGCTGCGAGTCGAGCATGCGTTCGAAAAAGTTCAGCTTTCGAAAGAACTGGAGCGGTTGAAGGAAGAGGTCGGCCGGAAATACGGTATCGATCATATTGTGGGCAAATCGAAGCAAATTATAGATATTTTCAAAGCGGTCAGTATGGTAGCGGCTAAGAAATCTACCGTTCTGATCCAAGGCGAAAGCGGTACTGGCAAGGAGTTGATTGCACGCGCAATTCATTACAATAGCGATCGCCGTTCGAAACCCTTCATCGTTGTAAACTGCGCCGCTTTACCCGATACTTTAATTGAAAGTGAATTGTTTGGATATGAAAAGGGTGCGTTTACCAATGCATCACAGAAGAAAATCGGTCGCTTCGAGCTTGCCCATGGTGGCACGCTCTTTCTCGACGAAATCGGCGAGCTTAATCTAAGCACCCAGGCGAAATTTCTACGCGCCATCGAGCAAGAAACGTTCACCCGACTTGGCGGCACCGATGACATCAAAGTTGATGTGAGGGTGATCGCCGCTAGTAACCGGGATTTGGAAATCTTGGCAAAAGCGGGTGAGTTCCGTCCAGATCTGTTTTACCGGCTCAACGTCGTCTCCCTTTATTTACCTGCCCTTCGGGAACGGCGCGAGGACATCCCGCTACTTCTAGATCATTTCCTGAGACTCAAGGCGCAGGAGCATTCCATTGCGGTTAAAAGCTTGTCGCCGGAAGTAGTCGACTTTTTTACCGCATACCATTGGCCAGGGAACATTCGAGAGCTTGAGAATCTAATCGAACGGCTGACGATACTAACGCCCCATGATCAGATCATGCTCCGTGATCTGCCCGTCGGGATGCGTTCGACAGATCATACCGCGACGCTGAAAGAGGATGTCCTGAGTGGCTCGAGACCTCTTAGCGAAGCTGTGGACGAATTCGAACGGGAGCTTATTGTAAAGGCGCTGCAACGGACCGGGTTCAATCAAACGAAAGCCGCCTTACTGCTGGGCACTAGTCGGCGCATCCTAAAATATCGAATTGAAAAGCTGAAGATAAATGAGTCTCATAGCGGCGACGAGCCGAAGTTATCGACATAAATCGACAATTTTGGACAAATTTGTACCTTTAATCCTTCCAGATAACCTCTGTAGCCTTCATTTTCCTTGTAAGTTCTTAGTTTTCTCGCGCAAAGCCTATTAGCACGCTCTTTGCATCAGGAGCCGTGCATGGATTCCAATAAGCCGCACATTCTGGTTGTCGACGACGAAATGGGACCTCGAGAATCGTTAAAGATGATTCTTAATCCTTATTACACGGTTCACGTAGCGGAGCGCGGAGGTCAAGCCGTCGACTTCTTAAACAGGTTTCCGGTCGACCTGGTTACATTAGATCTCAAGATGCCGGGTTTCACCGGAATCAATGTTCTCGAAAAAGTGAAACAGCATGACCCGGATATCGAAGCGATTATCATTACGGGTTACGGCTCTTTGGACACAGCTATCGAAGGACTCCGCCTCGGCGCATTCGATTATATTTCTAAACCATTCGATGTAAATCATATTTTATCTCTTGTCCGGCGCGGTATTGAGCGGCGCGGCGCAAAGACCAAGCTGCGACAAGTTAGATCGGACTTCCTCTCCAACGTTTCACATGAATTGCGAACGCCGCTAAGCGTTGTCGTCGGCTTTGTCTATCTATTGCTCAACCAGGTTATTGGCAAACTCAGCGAAGAGCAGCAAAAGGTCCTCGAAACCGTTTATCGCAACTCCGAGGAATTGTTGGAACTGATCGACAACGTTCTATGGATGACGTCACTCAGCTCTGGCGACAGCTCACCAATCATCGAAAAGTTCGATGCACGCGAGATCGTAGACGAAACGGTCAAACGTTATCAGCGAACGATCGGGGAAAAAAACTTGAGCCTGACGATCGACATCCCAGAGGGCGGCGCATCGATCATCAGCGATCGCTCGAAAGTGGAAAGAATCTTTCAAAACATATTCAACAACGCAGTTAAGTTTACCTCGGTGGGCGAGATCCGGGTTAAAGCCCGTGTATCTGCGGATCGAGGAGTGCTGGACCTACAGGTCGCCGATACCGGAATCGGCATCGAAAAGAGTAAGATGGATTCAGTTTTCGAGCCGTTTCAACAAGTTGACAACTCCATTCATCGTTCGTTCTCCGGGCTCGGCCTGGGTCTAACTGTTGCGCGGCGAATGGCCGAGCTGATCGGCGGTACAATTCAGGTCAAAAGCGAGCCGGGTCTCGGCACCACCGTCCTGATGCGATTCCCTTCTAAGGCTGCCGCGCCTGCTGCAGTGCCTCTGGAGCAGCGTAATTATGCTTAGCGACAAATTCCTTTGGTGTCGCAGGTGCGATGCTGTGCATCACGTAACGTCCTGCGATAGAGCTCCTCGCTATAACTACAATGAGTACACCGACAGCGAGCTCGATGAGATACCCGCCGACGATTGGCGTGCTTTCATGAAAGAACATGAAGGTCACCGGTTAGAGCCATTAGAAGCATCAGGCGAAAAGTACTTTTGCCAGGGAC
>DASUVS010000104.1:0-2932 GCA_036378835.1 Binatia bacterium
TGGTTCGCCCTTAGCACCGATTCCACTGCCGCCTGCGGGGAAGCCGGTTGATCATCCCATTTAGTATAGTCGCGAATGATCGATGCTTGATCCTTGGCGGTGTGAATCCAGTCGATCCAGGGCCGGCGCCGATGGGCGTCCACGGGACCGGTGGCGCCAAAGATGATCATCGGCGTGCGATCGCACCAGGCGTTGAAGATCGGCATCGCCGCATGCATCAGCCCGACATTGGCATGTAGCGCCACGGCCATCGGCTCCTCGGTGACTTTGCCGTAGCCGTCGGCAATCGAAACGGCATGCTCTTCGTGCAGGCAAATCACCATCTGCGGATTGCTGTTGCCGAGATAGTTAACAATGCTGTCGTGAAATCCGCGATAGCTGGCGCCGGGAACCAGCGCAATATATTTGAGGTTCAATCTGCGCGTGACCTCAGCGACGACGTCGCTGCCCCACTTCATCTGCGGCTTGCCGAGATTCTCCGGGCGGTCGATGCTGCTGTCCTTGGCTTGCCGAATTTTTGCCTGCGTTGTTTCTGACTTCACGGATCTAGGTCTCCTTAGGATGCTAAGCGAGGCCGCTTAGCATATATGAAAAAATAAAAATTAATTGATGCTGATAACAACTACGAAGAACACGAAGGCCACGACCGTTCAGAAGTTCATTTTGAGTTCGAGATATGTCGGTCGCTTGCTTCGGATGTCATCGAATAATTAGGCCTGACCGCGCGTCTTTAGAGATTCAGCCAGTTCGCGTAAATACTCTTCCTGTTCTTTGCCCTGATATAACGCCAGCGAACCGTCGTCTTTCAGCGGTATGCCTCCGAAAAAGTGAAAAGCATGGCCGTCCCAATCGTAAAATTCATCGCCGCGTTGATAGATCTCCTTCCATCGGTAGCCCACCGGACTTCGGTGTAAACCGGTCCGTGCGGGGAAGGCGTCTTCCTTGTCGCGGGAATCTTTGAGCGTCTCCTTCGGCCCTTCCTCCTCGGGCAATCCTTCCCACATGCGCCGGTAGTTTGGAAAGAACTCCTGTTCGCGAACCGTGAGCGCGGTATGCATGTCCCACCAGGGACTGTGCCCGGCGATCCGCTCATCGACCTGCTCGACCAGCTTGTAAATCAGCCGAGCGCCGGCCCTTAGACGCAACACCAGCGTCCCTTCGGCAGTCCTGGCATTACGCTCCACTCCTACGCCACAGTATTTTTCAAAGAAGGCGGCGGTTCTCGCCAGATCACGGGAGCCGTAAACAGCATGGCTGATACGGCCGACTCTCTCTGACGTGGCGATCTCCATCGCGCCTTCCGGCATATGGACAGGCGCCCAGAACTCATACTGATTGCCATCCGGGTCGGCGAAATAGATCACCGTGCCTTCCTCTCCTTCGGCCGCTGTCTTAACTGGTTGGGTATGAGGGATTTTGTGCTGATCAAGCCGGCACAGGTGCAGGTCAATGTCTTCGGGACGGACGTAGAAGCCGCACCGGGGAAGATCCTTGCCCAATTCCTTTGCCGCCGGGTAAACCTCAGGCTGAAGGAAAGCGCCGATACGGCACGATCCGCCCTCCCACCACATAAAGCAAAAGATCGGTGTGTTCTTCTTTCTCATGTTGGTGGTCAGGCCGTTGATTGGCCTGATGGGAAGGCCCGTGGCCTTAAGCGCCCAGTGAGTCCACGCTGGCAGGTCATTGGTGCCGACGACGTAGTGATCGATCCAATGAACTGCGCCTTTCGGCTCATCGTTAGCCATAAATCCTCCGTTTACAGAAAGCGGCTGTTTCAATTCGAGGTACTAGACTGGAGAAACGGTGTCAAGCGGTCGTCAAATAACGAGGTTCAAGAGTTCAATAGTTCAAGGTCAGAGTTGAACGGCTATTTTCTTTAGACTCCGTAAAGCGCTGCGGCGTTGTCGCGGATGACTTTCCTCTTCATCTCCGGCGTCAGATGAGCCGAGTCTTTCTCTATAAATTCCTTAGAAAACGGCCAGGTGCTGTCCGGATGCGGATAATCCGAACCCCACATGATGTGTCCGTCGCCAAAGAACTGGATCAGATGCAGTCCCACCAGATCGGTCTGATAGGTTGCCCAAACCTGACGCTTGAATATTTCACTCGGCATGTTCTTTAGCGGTATGTCTTCGGACTTCTTTCTTTCGAATTGGCGCCTGTAACGGTAATCCATTTCCTGCACGACGAACGGGATCCAGCCGATAGCCGATTCGGCAAGGCAGAATCTCAATTTGGGATGTCGTTCCAGAGTTCCGAAATTGAACATGTTCACGAATGGATTGAAAAAAGAAGTGGCGCCGTTGCTAAGACCCATATCGAACACGCCCTGGCGCTCGCCCGGTTTCATCGCGTCGATGGTTGCCCGAACCGTTCCGGACTGCACGCTGCCGCCGACATGATAGGAGATTACGATACCGGCGTCCTCGGCAGCGGCCCAGAATACATCCCAAGGCTTTAAGTTCATTTCGAGAGTGACATCATTAACCAGGAAGTTGGCTTCGCGAAATCCCAGCTTCGCCACCCGGACCACTTCATCCGCGGCGTCTTGAGCATCGACAGGGGAGAGCATCGCCACCGGAAAAAATCGCTTGGGCGCGGCTCTGCCGAATTCCAACGCCCAATCATTGTACGCTCGAACACAGGCATTTCTCAGCTCGGGTTCGCCGACCTGCATGGCAATAATCGGTGGAAACATGAGCGAAGCTTCGACGCCGTCGCGGTCCATGTCAGTAAGCCGTTTCTCGGGAGTCGTCGGCCGGTGCGCTTCACCGACGCCGCCGCGGTCCAGAGCCAGCCTGGTCCGGTTGGATTTGGCAAACCAGCGCTCACCACGATACTCGGCCCAGGTCTCGCCGTCGCAAACCCAGTATTCCCCCTTTTCACCCCGATCTTCCACGTGGGGGCCGCGCTCGCGCAAAGACTCGGGCAG
>DASUVS010000105.1:0-3298 GCA_036378835.1 Binatia bacterium
CGCCGCCAGCGAACATTTGTGCTTGGCAGTGCCGAGGTATTCGCCTCGTTTCATATGGTTGAATTCCCGGATTGCACCACGTAGGCTCAAATACTGCACGCGGTCTACAGTCTGGAGGAGAGAACCTAATGCAAGCACGCCCCCTTTTCTATTTGGCAATGATTACGGCGGTTCTTTTCAGCACTCGTCTTGTTGCCGAAACTGCAGAAATTGCCGAGACGCAGATTCGGGAAGGCTCGCAGGTTGCCCTGGAGTACACATTGTCCGATGAAACCGGCACTGTGATCGAGTCAAACAAAGGTAAACAGCCGATGAGCTACATCCATGGCAAGAGTCAAATCATCCCAGGGCTAGAGAAAGAACTTTCAGGAATGAAGGTAGGCGAAGAGAAAAAGATCCAAGTCAAACCTGAGGATGGCTATGGACCCGTCAATCCCGATGCGTTTCAGGAAGTTCCGAAAGACAAACTCCCACCGGAAGCGCTGAAGGTGGGAGCGATGCTGATGGCCCAAGGTCCTCAAGGTCAAGGAATCCCGGTGCGTGTTCATGAAATCAAGGATACGACAGTAATCATGGACTTTAATCATCCAATGGCTGGTAAGACTCTGTCCTTCGATGTCAAAATCTCCGAGATTAAGACCCCCGAAAAATAACTCCTGCTGGTGAATTGAAACACGGACGCGTTCTGTCGACTTGGCGAGTTTCTCCATGTCCTCGCCGGCAACCGGATCCATTCATAATTTCTTTTTTCAGCTTCCGCTTTGAGCTCGGGATCTTTGACCGCACTCACAAATGCGGCGCGAAGAAGTTTGAGCCGATCAGCCGGCATTCCAGCGGGGCCGACCATCGGCCGGCCGAACACACCACCCGCAAGGATCAGCGTGGCGACACGCGTGATTGATCCGTCGTCTTGTATCGATCCATCAACTCATAGATTGTCGGCGTGTCCGGCAGACGAGCGTCCCGTTTGCGTGCCGATTGCGCGATGCTTTTGACGAAATTGTTCCTGCGCCAGGTATGAAACGGCTCGCGCGCAAAGAATGATTCAATCGTCATAGCTCGACAGTGGATCTCGCCCTTTTCCACCGCAAGATCGATAGGTCCGCCCCCTTGATACCCAAGAACTATGGTAAATTTCGCTCCCACGGTTTCTTCCAATAGCCTGGGAAAATAAAAACCGGTGCCGGCGGCGCCGCCCGAACCGCATTTGGGCGGCTCGTTGGCGGTGCGGACATCTTCGATGGTTTTGTACGGGCTGTCGGTGCGCATATAGAGGTGATGTTCGCTTTCCGCTGGGGAGCCGATAAAGCTGTACTTGCCCCAATCGTATTGCACTTCTTTGCGGCCGACGAGCTGATCAAAATAAAGAGTGGGCGCGATCCAACCCAGGGTAAGCCCGTCCGGTTTAGCCACGGTGAATACATAATTAGCAGCGATCATCGAGCTCGCTCCCGGCATATTCTGAATGATAAAATTCGGATTACCGGGAATGTACTTCGTCATATGTTGGGCGATGAGCCGCGGCCACATGTCGTTGACATCGCCGGCCGGATATCCGGTGACGATCCGAATCGTCTTACCTTCAAAGAAAGCGGTCTGCGCCTGCACAATAGAGATCACGAGAAGAAAGAAAGAAACCGCCAGCAACAGCGTCTTCATAGTAATCCTCGGAACTTACGCACCCGCCAATGTTTAGAGTGAATGTCGTACGTAATTAAGTGAATGTCGCACGTAATTAAAGGTCTCGGCCAACGCACTCATAGTACAAACAAGACTTATTGGTCAATTGCATCATTAGCGTTTCCGGCGATCTTAGAGAATCAGCCTTGACGCGGTACTGTGATTGAACTAGCTTCCTGTCCAAGAAATCAATCGCCAAGGAGGCAGCAGCATGCCGGCCAAATTGAAGCTTGTCATTTTCGTTGCAGTCCTTACAGTGGGCATCGCCTTTGCCGCGCGGGCGCAGGACTTCGGCCCAGGATTTCATAAGATCAAAGACGGCATCTACACTTTCGCGCCGGATCAGCTTACGACTACATGCAGCTTCGTGATCACCGAGATGGGCGTCGTGATGATTGATGCCTGCAATAGTCCGTTGGATTCGCACCGCATGGCGGCCGCAATCAAAAAGGTAAGCGACAAACCGATCATGTTCTTGATCGATACCGAGACGCACAGCGACCACACTGGTAACCATTTTATCTTTTCGCCGCCGGCAACCGTCATCAATGCTCAAGGCGCGGCAGCCGGGATGAAAAAAGAGTATAACCCCAAACGCGCTGAGGCCCTTGCCGCGAAATCTCCCGAAATGCGCGAAGCATTGAAGGGGGAAAAGTTGATTCCGCCGCACATCGAGTACAAAGATCGCATGACCATCAACCTCGGTGAGCGGACTTTCGAATTGATCTATCTGAAAAATGCCCACAGTTTCGCCGACACGGCGGTGTGGATGCCTAAAGAACGGGTACTGTTCGCGTCATCGGCAGCCAACGTGCGCACGTTTATTAACTTACGACCGACGGTGGTGTTACCGGACGTCATCTCCAGCTTTAAACTGATGAGATCGCTCAATCCGGAAGTAGTAATCGCCGGCCACGGGCAGCCCACCACTCCGATCATCTTCGATGAATACGAGGGCTTCTATAATCTGCTGATGAAGCGGGTTGGCGAAATGGCGGCGCAAGGGAAATCTCTCGACGAAATCAAAAAAGAGCTGAAAATGCCGGAATACGCTGACTGGCAGGGTCAGGATCGTCTCGAGGTCAACATCGATGCCGCGTGGAGAGTCGTGAAGAAGTAACAAGATAAAGCGGACTTGTTTCGAGGCGAACCAAGGCGATGCTCATCACATTGACGGCGACGAAAGTGATTCTTCTCGCCCTGTTATCGATATCCTATCCTTCTAGTAGCGCGGTTGCCCAGCAAGAGATCGTGTCCCTGCCGACACGAGCGGGGGTAACCCAGTCGTATTTCCTAACCAGCATTCCGAAAAATCTTGAAGCCGTCGCCCTGCTATTTCCCGGTTCCGGTGGCTTGATACAACTCCGCACCGAGAACGGCAAGCCCAGGTTCAATCAAGGTAATTTTCTCGTACGCAGCCGCGCTGACTTCATTAAGCGCGGGGTGGTTGCAGCCATTTTGGATGCGCCATCTGACCAGCAAAACGGCTGGGGCATGAGTGACATATTTCGTCTCAGCGACGAACATCTACGGGATATGTCGGTCGTCACTGAAGATCTCGCAAAGCGGTTTCCCCATTTACCGTTATTTTTGATAGGAACGAGCCGTGGGACGATTT
>DASUVS010000106.1:0-11450 GCA_036378835.1 Binatia bacterium
GGAACACTCGTGACCTGGCCCTTTACCCTCGTGCCGACGGGAAAACGTTCGGCGATGACTTTCCATGGATCGGTGGCTAATTGCTTGATGCCGAGAGAGAACCTCTCGTTTTCGACATTGACACCCAATACTTTGGCTTCAACTATGTCGCCCTTTTTGAATAGTTCGGACGGATGCTTGACCTTCTTGGTCCAGTGCAAATCCGAAACGTGAACCAGGCCGTCGATCCCCTCCTCGATGCCGACGAAGATACCGAAATCGGTGATATTGCGCACTGGTCCCTTGACCACGCTGCCGACCGGATAATTCTGCTTCGCCTCCTCCCACGGATTTGGCATCACCTGCTTCAAACCTAACGAAATGCGGCGGTGTTCCGGATCGACGTTCAGAATAACCACTTCGACCGGCTGCCCGACTTGCAGAATTTTCGAAGGGTGTGCGATCTTTCGCGTCCATGACATCTCGGAGATATGGATCAAGCCCTCGATGCCGCTTTCCAGCTCGACAAAAGCGCCATAGTCCATAATGCTAATGACCTTGCCTTGAACGCGCATTCCGATAGGAAACTTCTCCGCCACACTGTGCCACGGATCGGGCATCAACTGCTTCATCCCCAACGAGATACGTTCCTTTTCGGAATCGAACTTCAGAACAACCACGTTCACTTTTTGACCGACCTGAAGAAGTTCCGAGGGATGGCTGATCCGCCCCCAGGACATATCGCTAATGTGGAGAATACCGTCGATGCCCCCGAGATCGACGAACGCGCCGTAGCCCGTGATATTCTTGACGGTGCCTTCAAGAATGACACCTTCCTCGAGGACCTTTAATACTTCCTGCTTGAGAACGTCTCGTTCTTTCTCCAGCAGGGCCCGGCGGGAGAGCACGACGTTGCCGCGCGGCCGGTTGAACTTGAGCACGGCGAAGGAGTCCTTGGTGCCGAGAAATTTGTCTAAGTTGCGCGTCGGCCTGATATCGACATGCGAGCCGGGCAGAAAGCCCATCACGCCGCCGACGTCGACTTTGAAGCCGCCTTTGACCTTGCCGATAATCGTTCCTTCGACAGGCGTTCCCTCGTTGAACGCTTTTTCGATGACCTCCCAGACCTTCATGCTCTGGGCGCGTTGCCGCGACAAATTGATGCCGCCGCCTTCGTTCTCCGAGGAATCAAAGTAAACGTCAACCTCTTCGCCGACTTTTACTTCTAGATTGCCTTGACGATCCTGGAACTCATGGATCGGAATTTGTCCTTCGGATTTGTAGCCGACGTCGATGAGAACGTGCGTTGCCGTGATACCCACGACCATTCCCCTGACGATGCCGCCGGGTTTGACAGAACGCAGGCTCTCTTCGAACATAGCTTCAAAATCATTAGCGCCTCCCGCTGCGGCGCTATTTTTTTCTTCGTCACTCTGAATCATAGACCCAAACTCCGATCATATTTTATTTTTAAAGACTCACTTTTAATTATTTGAAGCACCTTTTCGGCCACCCCATCCGCAGTCAGCCCTGAGGAGTCCAGGGCGAAGGCGTCATCTGCTTTGCGTAACGGCGCAATATCGCGTTGGCTGTCTCTTTTGTCTCGCTCCTCCATTTCGCTGATCGTCTCGGCGAGGGTGACCTCTCGTCCGGCGGCACGCAATTCGTCGCAGCGGCGGCGGGCCCTCTCTTCTATAGATGCATCAAGATAGATTTTCACTTGCGCCTCAGGGAAGACAACGGTGCCAATGTCCCGGCCTTCTGCCACGACATTGTCGCGTCGTCCAAGCGCGCGCTGGAGATCCAAAAGCCGGCGACGAACCATCGCGATGGCAGACGCTTTGGACGCCATTTGACTAACTTCTGGAGTTCGAATCGCAGCCGACACATCCTCCCCATCGAGAAATACCTCAAGCTGACCATTTCTCCCCCGGAGATCGATGTCGCTATCATTCACTATAGCATTCAGTGCGGCAGTGTCATCGAGATCGACGCCCCGGCGCAAAATTTTCAAGGCAAGCGCCCGGTAAATGGCGCCGGTATCCAGGTAGGTAAAACGCAATTCCTTGGCAATGCGTTTCGCCAACGTGCTTTTACCCGCTCCGGAAGGACCATCGATCGCTACAATCATTTACGCCCCGCTTGACCTACTACCGCTAACGGACTGTTATGGCAAACAAATCTCATCGAGCAAATCGAAAAACGCCGGAAACGATATATCGACGCATTGGGCATCGTCGATTTCCACGCCGCCGTCGGCGCACAGCCCAGCGATCGCCAGTGACATTGCGATCCGATGATCGCCGAAGCTGCGCACCTTATTCCCTTGGAGCGTTTCGCGGCCGCGAATCGTCATGCCATCTTCACGTTCCTCGACGTCCACCCCAAGCCTGCGCAATCCTTCAGTCATGGCCGAGATGCGATCCGATTCTTTGAAGCGAAGCTCCTTTACACCATCGATAACCGTAATACCGTCAGCCAGCGCAGCGGCAATCGCTAAAATGGGATATTCATCGATCGTGCGCGCGACTAGTTCGGCGCCAATCTCGACACCCTTGAGGCGTCCGCCGGTCACTTTTAGATCAGCCACCGGTTCACCGGCTTCGGTTGCGGCGCCTAGCAGTTCTATGTCCGCCCCCATGCGCCGAAGTATCTCAATAACACCATCCCGGGTCGGATTTATACCAATGCGACGTACAACAACCTGCGATCCCGGTACCAGCGCAGCCGCCACTAGAAAAAATGCCGCCGAGGAAATGTCCCCCGGTATGCGCACATCCATTCCATGAAGTGTTTGACCGCCTTTGATCGAAACCCGGCGGCCATTTAGCGCCACTTCACCGCCAAAGCCTTTAATCATTAATTCGGTATGGTTGCGCGAACTTTGCGGCTCCTCGACAGTCGTTACTCCGCCGGCCTGCAGACCCGCCAATAAAATAGCCGACTTCACCTGAGCGCTGGCAACCGGCATTGGATACTCGATGCCTTCAAGGTTCGTCCCGTCGATCTCGAGCGGCGCCAATCCTGTGCCTTCAAGACCAGCGAGGTGAGCGCCCATACGAGTGAGCGGTTCGATCACTCTTTGCATCGGCCGGCGCCGCAGCGACTGATCGCCATCGAGCACCGTTCTAAACGGCCGGCCGGCCAAAACCCCGCACAGTAAACGCATGGTCGTGCCTGAGTTTCCGCAATCAATTATGTGCTTGGGTGCAGTCAGCTCTTCCCAGCCTTTGCCCTCGATATGTAAGGTTTCACCTTGGGTTGAGATCTTCACCCCCAGATCTTTGAATGCTTGAACCGTGCGCTGGTTATCCTCGCCGCAAGAAAGATTGCTGACCCGACTCGGACCGTGAGCGATACTGCCGAATATAACGGCGCGATGCCCAATGGATTTATCGCCAGGAACGGAAATTTCGCCGCGCAGCGGCTTTTTACTTTGTAGGACTCGTTTCATCATCCCGAGCGTCAGGCAATCTGTTGGCGAATTTCGTTGGCGCGGGCAAATTCCTTCTCCAAAGACGCGCCTTTACCTTCAGCGATCCAGCGCCTGAGCTGCTCCAAACTGTCGATGTAATCGCCGAGCGAGCGGTCCAGAGCCTGCCGGTTCATCAAACAGATATCGCGCCACAACTCGGGCCGGCTCGAAGCGATACGAGTGAAATCTTTAAATCCGCCGGCGCAATAGGATTTCAGATCGACACCCCGAACGGGCGAACGGTCGAGCGCGTTCACCAGAGCATAGACCAGAACGTGGGGCAAATGACTGATCAATCCGAGCACGCGATCGTGAGCTTCCGGATCCATATGCTCGACCTTGGCGCCGACCTTGCGCCAGAGCCGGGTGACCTTTTTTAACGCGGCTTTATCGGTTCTCCTCGTTGGCGTCAAAATCGTCCGGCGGCCCAAAAACAAGTCGGGCTTTGCCGCGCGGGCGCCCCACTGTTCGCTTCCGGCTATCGGATGGCCGGGAACAAACGGAATATCTTTCGGCAGCAACCGCTCCATCCCTCGAACGATTTCCGCTTTGACACTACCGACATCGCTGATCACACAACCCGCTTTCAAGCTGGGGAGAAACGTCGCCGTTAGCGGCACGATGGTTTGCACCGGCGTACCCATCATTAAAAAATCCACGCCCTCAGGTATCTCGTCTTCACGCAAAAAATAACTGTCGATGATACCTCGCTTCTTAGCCCAGCGCAGAGTGTCTTCGCTGCGCCCGTAACCGATAATCTCGCCGACTAATCTGTGCCGGCGCATGTCCATAGCCAATGACCCGCAAATCAGTCCGACGCCCGCCACCACCATCTTGTGAAACATAACAGCCATCAAATTTCCTCAGCCGATACCGGCGCGATCCATTGATCATCGCCGCTCTTACGCTACGCCCCGAGCGCTTTCTTAAGTCCATCGATAAACTTTCGGTTTTCATCCATCGTCCCGATCGTCACCCTCAGATACTCTGGAAGCTGATATCCCGCCATCGGTCGCACAATGATTCCTTGAGCTAACAACCGACTAAAAACATCCTGGCCCTGACCCACCCGTAACAAGATAAAATTGGCGTGACTCGGAACGTATTCGATACCCAACCTGGCAAACTCTGCAGTCAAATACTCAAGTCCACGTCGGTTGTTTTCAAGGCTGCGGCGCACGTGCTCGCGATCGTCCAAGGCAGCCAAGGCAGCCCACTGCGCCGGGGCATTGACATTGAACGGCTGGCGCACCCGATGCATCAAGCTGATCATTTCCTTGTTCGCAATGCCATAACCGATTCTCAAGCCGGCAAGACCGTAAAGCTTGGAGAAGGTCCGCAGGGTTAACACCGCCTTGTCCTGCCGATGATAATTCAACGAATTGGGATAGTCGGCGGCCTCAACATATTCGAAGTAAGCTTCATCGACGATGATCAAAACCTCAGGCGGGATCTGCTTTAGAAAAGCCTCCCAATTTGCCCTGCGGTAAATCGTTCCAGTGGGATTGTTTGGATTGGCCAGAAATACGATGCGAGTCTTGGGGCCGATGGCTTCGCTCATCGCCTCCAGATCATGGGTGAAGTTCCTCAGCGGCACTTCCCGCGAGATCCCGCCCACCGCCTGCACGACCAGTTTATAAACAACGAACGCCTGGCGCGCCATCACCGCCTCATCGCCTGCGCGCATGAACGTCCGGATCGCCAGTTCAATGATTTCGTTGGAGCCATTGCCAAAAATCAGATTATTTGGAGCTACATTGAGTTTCGCCGTCAACCCGCGCTTTAAATAAAAGCAATCACCGTCCGGGTAAAGATGGAGCTGGGCTAACTTTTCGCCCATCGCTTCAAGCGCCAGCGGCGAGGGCCCGAGAGGGTTCTCGTTGGAAGCCAGTTTGATCGAATTCGCGATGCCAATTTCGCGCTCGACCTCCTCTATCGGTTTTCCCGGCGCGTAAGGGATCAAGGTGCGGATATAATCCGGGACGTAATCTATAACTTTCATTTTCCGCTCGGATAAGAGCCCAGGATCTTGATAAAATCACAGCTCGTTTCAAGTGTTCCTAGCGCTCGCATGATCCTGGTTTCCTTGTGATGACCTTTGAAATCAATAAAGAACCTGTATTCCCAGGGTTTGTTTTTAATCGGTCGCGATTCGATTTTAGTCAGATTGATCCGAGTTCGCGCGAACGGCTGAAGCATGCGGTGCAACACCCCCGGCTTGTCCTTTACCGCAAACACCAGAGAGGTCTTATCATCGCCGCTGGGATCGGTCTCTTGGGCCCCGATCACCAGAAACCGCGTGATGTTGTTTGAGTGATCCTCGATATTGGCGGCAATAACTTGCAGGTCATAGGCCTCCTTCGCCAACGCGCTGGAAATTGCGCCAGCCGATTTATCACCTGCGGCTACGATCGCCGCATGCGCGGTGCTCGCCACCTCGTCGAGCTTTGCGGCCGGGAAATGACGCGTTAGCCATTGCCGGCATTGCGCCAGAGCTTGAGGATGAGACGCAATACGCTTGATATCCTGTTCGCGCCCGGTGCGTGACAATAAATGATGATGAATCTCGAGATAAATCTCGGCGCAGATCTTGAGCTCGGAATCGACCAAGACATCGAGAGTGTGCGCGACCACGCCTTCGGTGGAATTCTCAATCGGCACAACTCCGAACGAGACTCTCCCCTGGCTCACCTCTTGAAACACTTCACTAATACTGGCGGTCGGGAGCAGCGCTACTGTGGAACCGAATTTTTCGCGAGCAGCCAGATGGGAATAGGTTCCTTCGGCTCCAAAGAAAGCGATCTTGAGAGGCGCTTCGACGGACCGGCAAGCGGAAACGACTTCTCTGAAGATGGCGCGGATAGAGTGTTCTGGAAGCGGACCTTGGTTCAACCGAGAGAGCCGCTGCAGGATTTGCTTCTCTCGATGCGGAACATAAATCTCTTGATTGTTTTGGCTCTTGCTGCGGCCGATTTTTTGCGCAAGCAACGCGCGATCGTTTAGCAGGGCGACGACTTTTTCATCAATTTGATCGATTTTTTTTCGCAGAACATCGACCGGCTCATTACGACTCAAAGACAACCTCGCTGGGGCGCGCACCCGGCGCGCAGACTCTTTTAGAAATACCGGCGTAACCTATCTTAATTCCTAAAGAATTGCAAATATTGCCAAAATCTTCGCTTGACGAACCGAGAGGCGTGCCGCAGATTGATCGTGGTGAATCAAGAAATCGTCGTGCCTGCGGCTGAAACCGGTAAAAAACTGCAAACTTTCCTGAATAGCCGGTTTCCAATCGGCTACATCCGCAAACTTTTTCGGAAGAACGGTTTGCGGGTCAACGGTAGACATTCCAAACCCGAGGACTTGGTTCGCGCCGGTGATCGCATCCGGCTGTATATTCCATTTGAGAAAACCATCCGCCGCAGCGCTACGCCATCCCAGGCGCGACCAAAGTTTTCTGTGCTCTACGAAGACACCCAAGTGCTGGTGATCAATAAGCCGGCCGGCATAGCCGTTCATGAAGGGAAGCGCGTCCTGAAACGGCATTCGGTCATCGGCGCGCTCGAAAGCACATATCGGGAACAGGGACTTTCACCCCGATTGGTGCACCGTCTCGATAAGGACACCTCGGGAGTTTTGCTGATTGCCAAAGACGAATTAACGGCGGGCGAACTGGAAGCAATCTTTGCCGCCGGGAAAGGCGCGCAGAAAGAATATCTCTGCCTCGTCGCCGGACGTCTTCAAGATAACCAGGGTAAAATCGATTTACCCTTGGCGGGTCGGGAAGGCGCGCCGGTGCGAGCGCTTACACGGTTTACAGTGCTCCATCGATTTTCACAAACCACGCTGGCGCGCGTGAACATTGAAACCGGGCGCATGCATCAGATCCGGCTTCACTTCGCAGCGATTGGTTATCCTATTGTGCTGGACGATCAACATGGGGATTTTAACTTCAATAAACAATTCTCCAAAAAGTATGGCCTAAAACGGCAGTTTCTGCATGCCTGCCGACTCGAGATCAACCATCACGGCAAGAAGCACGTTTGGAGCGCGCCAATTCCGCCAGATTTGCAGCGGGTAATCGACGCTTTGCGAGCTGAACAAGCGGATTAGCAGAATTTCATTTAATCACTGAACGATTACTTCAGAGCTTTACTACTAGCATGATCCCATCGCGCATCGGCAATAGCACGTTTTCCACCCGCGTGTCGTTGCGAATACGCTTGTTCAATGCGTCGATGGCCTGACTGCCGGGATCGGATGGATGCATGACCTTGCCGCTTCGCAGCATGTTGTCCAAAACGATCACACCCTTGGATCGAACTAATTGCATACTGGCGTCGAAGTATTCGCCATAACGGTCCTTGTCGGCATCGATGAAACAAAGATCGAATGGACCCGAAATTACTCTCAATGATTTCAAAGCCGGTCCCAGTTTCACTTCGATTTTTTTGCCATGCTGGCTTTCGGCGAAACACTGTCTTGCGATCGCCGTTGTTTCAGGATTGATCTCGCAGGTGACAACCCTCCCATCCTTCGGTAACGCTTCGGCAAAAGCTAAGGTGCTGTATCCGGTGTACATGCCGATCTCTAAAATACGGCGCGCGCCCGTCATGAGCACAAGCATCTTCAACAGTTGAGCCGCCAGAGGACCGACCATGGTGGTTGGATTCCCGGTTTGCCTATAGGTTTCCAGCCAGATCTTGTCGTGGAACAACGACATCGGTTTAGAGTGGCGTTCGACGTATTGCTCAATGCCGATGGGCCTAAACTCAATCAAAGTCTTTCCCCCTTATGCAATCGAATTGCTCCGTCGCGCTTGGGAACGAAATGCTACGGTTGGCCTATCAAAGTTGACTCGGCCCAAGCGTGTGCTACCTTTACAGAACAATTGTGAAAGGATTTCAAGTCGATGGCCGAAACAAATGATGAAAGAGTTCCAGTAACCGTTTTGACCGGATTTCTCGGCGCGGGCAAAACGACACTCTTGAATCGCATATTGACCGCTGAGCACGGCCGGCGCGTTGCCGTAATCGTCAACGAATTCGGCGAGGTCGGCATCGACCATCATTTGCTGATTTCCTCGGAACAAGAGATCGTTGAAATGAGCAACGGCTGTATCTGCTGCACCGTTCGCGGCGACCTGCTGCGCAGCCTATTCCAGCTGCTCGAGCACAGATCCAAGTTCGACACTCTGATGATCGAAACCACCGGCCTTGCGGATCCGGCGCCGGTCGTACAAACCTTCTTCGTCGACGAACGAATCAAAGCCCAATTTCAACTCAATGGGGTCGTCACTGTGGTCGACTCCAAGCATATCGCGCAGCAGATCGATAACTCCACCGAGGCCCGCGAACAAATTGCCTTTGCCGACCTGGTTTTACTTAACAAACTCGATCTCATCAGCCCGGAAGATCTGCAGGAGCTTGAGTACAAAATCAAAAACTTGAATCGGGCGGCGCGCATTTACCAGACGCGTAACTCCGACGTGGAAATCGCCAAAGTTTTAGATCTTCGCAGTCTCGAGATCGAAGCCAGGGCGCAAGAGCATGATGACGAGCACAAGCACACCCAGGACATCTCCACTGTTTCAATCGTCACGCCCGGGGATCTCGACGGGGTCAAGCTCAGCCAATGGTTTCGCCAACTGCTAGCCGAGTTCGGCCAAAGTATCATGCGCATGAAGGGAATTCTCAATCTTCGCAACGACCCGGACCAGTTTGTATTCCAGGGAGTTCATCTCTTGTTCGAAGGCCGTCCCGGACGCGCTTGGGCCGAAGGCGAGGAACGTACCAATCGATTGGTGTTCATCGGCCGGAATCTCGATGGTGAAAAGATCACCAATGGATTTCAAGCTTGCCTCACGGCCGAGGACGGCAACGGGTCCGCTCAAGTCGACCCGTTCGGCCAAAAAATCGATGTTTCAAGCTTTGTTTTCGATCAGATCCGTTATTGGGTGCAGACGATTCTAGAATTTCCGCCCGACGCCCCCATCGTCATCAAAGAAGTGCCCTGCGTCAAAGAAGGTTGCCCTCCAGTGGAGACCGCGATTATGGTTTTCCTCAAAAACGAACCGCCGCGAGTGTTTAAAATTCTGGCGCGAGTCCACGAAGTCACCTTCGATCACGTTTATAACTTGATTGAAAACCCGCTGCCATGCTGCTGATGGCGTCGATTCCATTTACAATTAAGTACGATGCTCGTAGCGTTTACTCCCACCGTTCGGAAAGCCGCCGCGTGACGTAGCCTCCGGCTTCGTCCTTAGCCCTTTCGCGGCGTCAGCACTAGAAGCGATTTCTGCAAATCCAGTGACATATGGAAGTGGCTCAGGAAATCAAATCCCAGTAAACCCTCATAGCTTGGATCAGGAGAAAAGTCATGAATCATCACTAGCAAGTTCTGCCTTTCCATTTCCCCGAGTTTGACCGAATCCACCCGCGCTGTCGAGACAGTCACCATGCCGCCGATTCCATAGCCCTTGCCAGAGCCCGTCGATTGAAGCCCAAGACTCCTGGCGATCCGCGAAGAAATCATGGTGCGGGAAGCGCCGGTATCCAATAACATGTTAGCGGCAGTGCTATTATTGAAATTTACAGAAACGATCACTCTCGAACCGCTCACCTGAACGGGAATAGCGCCTGCGCCTTTCGCCGGCCCTAAGGAGGCCGCTTGTGGCAGGCTAATAACCGAATTTTCATTAGGCAAGGAACGAAAATGGCTGTCGACTTTCTTTGCCGAATCATGATCACCCGCCTTGATCCAACCGACGTTACCGTTCCTTGTCTTTACCATGAACCATTTCGCGCCACCGGCGCCGATCATCGCCGCCATCGGCAATGGAGAGTCTCCGTCTGCAATTGACTCCACCACCAGCGATGATTCGTCCGGCATCGTAAACACCGGTACGGCCGTTTTCTCCTGCGGCGGCTGGCTCGATGCGCCGCGGGCATCAGTCAGGCTCAAAGAAATCATCCCTACCAAGGTAAGCGCCAAGGCGCGCGCCGTAGACAGTGGAACCAGCCTGCAGGAACCGCGCAGCGCAGCTCGCTTAAAGCTGGTCAATCGTAAATTGTGGGGCATGATCCTAATCCCTTCCTGAAGTCGTTGGTTGACATCGCCGGGTAAGACCCGGGCGATTTATTGAGCCTGATCCCACTCACGTTGCAGATTTTCCCGTGCCCGCGTGCCATTCGGGGACTCTCACATGCTCAGGGCGAATGCCCAGTCCGATAATGCGCGCGGTGATGCGCCGGAATAGTGGAATTGCTGCTATGAGTTGGAGCAACAGCGGCGGCTTCACCGGTCCGGTTTGTCGTAACACTCGTGCAATCACTCTGCGCTGCATGGCCACCTGTAACCATTGTGTCAGCCGCGTTGGAAATTCACGGCGCTTCTGAACCCGCGCAAGCGCCTTTATGCGGACACGCCTGTCGTAAAGCGGTCGGGCAAGCGCATTCGCCGTCGCCACTGCGTCTTGAACAGCGAGATTGATTCCGACTCCGCCGATGGGCGACATGGCATGGGCGGCATCGCCGATGCAGAGCAAGCCCGGGCCGAACCATTGGGACAAGCGATCGACGCGAACGGTCAAGGGCTTTACGTCCTCCCAGGCCTTGAGCTCATCGACGCGGTCTTTGGCGTAGGGCGCTAGTTGGGCAATCTCCTTGCGAAACGCCTCCAGGCCTTGTCTGCGAATCCAATCGAACCGGCCCTTGGCGATGACGTAGCCGCACTGCCAGTATTCGCCGCGATTGATGCTGATAAAAATTCGGCCGGTATCAAAGCGACCCATGGTTTGTGCCGGATCGTTCGGGTTGCGTGGCACGCGAAACCAGAGGACGTCCATGGGCGCGCCGATTTCCTGCACCGGTAATCGAGCTTTCTCGCGAATCAGCGAATTCCGGCCGTCAGCCCCAACCACCAGATCTGCCGCCACATGGATGGTTCCTTGCGGTGTCTTCACGCGAACGCCGGTTACAGGATCTGAAGCGTTAAC
>DASUVS010000107.1:0-6516 GCA_036378835.1 Binatia bacterium
ATGATCAATAAGTGATGCGAAGAGAGCAGCGCGGCCAACGCGCCGTCGATCAGATCCAGCCGCTCGAGAAAAGTTTGCCGCAACTCCTCGCGGATCTTCTTGAGCTTTTCCTGTCCAGTCATGCTCTCGATAAAGTTACCAAATGGCCCTGGTAGAAACAAATAGACATCCGCCGATCATTTCGATATTGAGGGAGCATTGCGTGTCACACGGAGGGTTCGCTTATGCCGACGGTAAAATTCTTCTCGATCATCTGGCTGTCAGCGATGATCGTTCTGCCCGGCGCGATCTACGGTCAGGATGCTAAGCTGGTCGAAGGCGCCAAAAAGGAAGGCGGCAAGGTTGTCATTTATGGATCCATCGAGAACGACACCATGGATCTGATTGCCGCCGCGCTCAAGAAGAAGACCGGGCTGGAAACTGAATTCTGGCGCTCCTCCAGCACCAAGGTCATGGACCGCGTGCTTAATGAGATGCGCACGGGCAAGCCGCTCTACGATGTGGTGTTGACCAATACTGCGCCGATGGAGTTCATGTTCAATGAAGGAGCACTGGCCAAGTACGATTCGCCGTCGGCAAAATCATTTCCAAAAGAAGTGATGCATCCAAATCTCGGTCCGCAATATCGCAATAGCGTGATCGGCATTGTTTACCACGCCGGAATCATCAAACCCGCGGAGGCGCCCAAGTCGCTGGAGGATCTGCTCAAACCACAGTATGCAGGCAAGCTGGTAATCCCCGATGCCAGCCAGCATACGACCACGGCGCAATGGATGGCCAGCCTGCACAAAGTGATGGGCGGCAAAGAAAAGGCCGACAAATTTATCCGCGACCTTGCTGCCACAAAACCCTTGCTAGTGGAATCTCTGACTCCGGCGGGAGAGCGGATTACGACGGGCGAAAGACCACTAGGCATCGCCTTTCTCAAAAATGTGGTGTTCTATGGTAAAAAGGGTGTGCCGTTGGATTACGTGCGGCTCGGCAAATTCATGGGCGACGGACAAGCGGTAGCCATCGCCGCCAAAGCGCCGCATCCCAATGCGGGCAAGGCCTTTGTCGATTTCTTTATCGGCGAAGAGGGGTTGAAATTGATGGCGGGAATCGGCGAGTTTGTCACCCGCAAGGGGATCTATCCGCCCCTGCCGGATGCCGATAAGATCGAACTCGTCGAGATGATCGATATGGATAAAAAAGCATACGCCGAGAAGATGGCCGAGTATCGGAAGATTTTTTTGCAGAATTAATTGTAATCCGACGATAGTTGGTACCCTCATCAGTGAGGGAGGTCAGCGAGACCGGAAGCGGTGGGCACCGAACGCGCAGTTGACTCTAGCCTCGACGTACGAAACAACATCCTTGGGGTATGCGGGGCGGCCTTCAAGGCACTGTCTCATTGCTCCGGCTGCATGGCTCGCTGGCCTGGCGGGTTAGAATAATGTCGGATCAGGATTAACTGGAGGCGCTTTGACTGACAGTGAGTGGGATGTAATTCTGATCGGCGCCGGCCAAAACAACTTCGCCCTTGGAACTTATCTTGGTCGCGCCGGTTTGCGAACGGTGATTTGCGAGAGCCGCCTGGAAAACGGTGGACGTTTGGCCAGCGAAGAAATCACTATTCCCGGTTACTGGCACAATACCCTGGCTTATTTCCAGGACAATCGCGAGATCTCCCCAGTATGGAAAGAGCTCAAATGGGACAGCGGCTATCATGCCGAGTTCGTTTCGCCGCCGGTAATAAGCTCCTTATTGCTTGCCGATGGCCGCTCGGTTTCCCATCATCAAACATTGCAAGATACGCTTAACTCGATTGCGCGGTTCTCGCCGAACGACGCTGACGTATGGCGGCAAACCCATGAAAGATTCCATCCGCTCATTCGCGATTGTTTGATCCCGTACTATTACCACGCGCCGATTCCGGACAGCGCGCTCGATACGAGGTTAGAGACCGAGCCTCATGGCCAGGAATTCAGGCGGCTTTGGCATATGACTCCCGATCGCGCGCTTGGCGAGTTATTCGAGAATGACGCGGTGAAGACTCTCGTGCTGTCGCAGATGGCGATTCCACGCGGCGTTGCCGTGGATTATCCCGGCGGTGGCATCGAAGTTCTCAAATTGATTGCCGGCGATGAAAAACCCGAGCTGGCCCGCGGCGGATCCCATTCCATTGCGCAAGTGCTGCAGCGTGCCTACGTTCATGCCGGCGGTCAAATCCGGGCCGTGCATCACGTCGATAAAATTCTAGTTGAGGAGGGGAAGGCGGTGGGAATTCGCCTGCGCGACGGCCGCGAGTGGAAGGCAAAGCTCGCCGTCGTCTCCAACACCGATCCGTATTTGACCTTCAAAGAGTTGATCGGGGACGAGCATCTCCCCCGTGCCTTCACCGAACGGATCGAAGAACTCGAGGCCGACGAGTTTTCTTATTTCCAGATCCACCTGGCTCTCAAGGCGCCGATCCGCTATGCGTTTCATGAAGCGGCCGATCCAGCCGTGGCCCGGGCCATGAACGTCAACATTGGAGCGGAGAAACCTGACGACCTAAACGAGATGTGGAAAGAGATCCGCGCCGGTCAGTTTCCGCAGCATGTCTGTCTTCATGCGATTTGCCCGACGGTTTTCGATCCGCTCCAGGCGCCCCGCGGCAAGCATACCGCGTCGGTCTTTATCCCGGTGCCTTATCAGTTGGAAGGCAAAAAGCCGGCGGATTGGGTCAAGCTCAAGAAAGGATTCATGGAGACGGTTCTGGATATCTGGCGACGTTACGCGACCAATTTGACCGATGACAACATCGAGATGAAAGTTGCCATGGATCCATTTTACATCGCCGGCCGTTGGCCCAATATGCGCCGCGGCTCGGTGTGGGTGGCGCGCAAATCGGCAGCGCAAATGGGAGCAAACCGGCCCAACGAACGCCTGTCTGATTACCGCACGCCGATCGCCGGTCTCTACCAAGTCGGCGTTGCCACCCATCCCGCTGATGCGGTGATCGCCGGCTCCGGATATAATTGCTGGCGGGTTATGAAGGAAGACTTAAAACTTTAAGAAATTGTTTGTTCAAAACGTTCAAGCTGTTTTAGTAGTTCAAGCCATTAACGAATCGTCGGATGTTCAAACTGTTCATAAAGTCGATTCTTCAAACTACACGAAGTGATCGGGCCATGGGTTTTTCTTTGAGAGCGATTTGAACTCTTGAACGTTTGAACGATTTGAACAGAATTGCGAAGCAGAGATAAACGATGCCTAAAATCTTGGAATACGACGGTGTTGTAATCGGCGCCGGCCACAACGGCATGATCTGTGCCGGCTATTTAGCGAAGTGCGGCCAGAAAATCATGGTGGTGGAAAAAAACATGGAGGTGGGCGGCGGTCTCGACTCGCACGAGGACCGCGACTATCCGGGCTTCTGGCACAACATTCATTCGGTGTTTCATCGGGGCCTGATGATGCTTCCATGGTACAAAGATTTGGAATTGGAGAATTTCGGCATCCATTACTACAAGCCCGATCCGGGCGTGGTGCATCACTTTATCGATGAAACCTATTTGGGCTGGTTTGCCGATGTGAATCGGACGGCGGAAACGATTGCGAGGTTCTCGAAAAAAGACGCGGCTACGTTTCTCGATATCTGGAGCCGCTGGCAGCCGGTGGTGCAAAATATTGTTTTCCCGGAAACCTATGCGGTTCCCTTAGCCTTCGAGGAAAAGCGGCCCTTGCTCGAAAGAATCGCCGAAGGTCGCGAGTATCTGAAATACTTCGACACTACGCCGGAAGAATTCGTGCTGCGCCACTTTGACCATCCGCGGGTGCAGGCGTTTATCGGTTTCCTGGGCGTGATGCGCGGTTACGAACTGGACGCGCCAAAAACCGGTTATTTAATCCCCGCGATGATTGCCTGGGGAGTCAATCCGCAACTCTGCCGCGGCACATCCCACGCTTTGGGAGACAACCTGGCGCACATGATGTCGCACAACGGCATCGATTATGTCGAGTCCAACGGCGTCGAACGAATTCTCGTCGACAAGGGACAAGCGACCGCGGTGGTGCTCGAAGACGGCACGGTCATCAAGGCGCGCAAATTCATCGCCTCGAACGTCAATCCGGTGGAGACATTTATCAAGCTGGTCGGGCGCGAAAAACTGGAGCCGAAATTTGCCGAGATGGCGAACCATTTCCGTTTTTCCAAGACGACACCGATCTTTGCGACCAATCTGGCCTTGAACGAACGGCCGAAATACATCACGGAAAAAAAATACCCCGAGGTCGCCGGTTCGTTCATGCACATCGTCGGCTTGGAAGCATACGACGAGCTGCGCAACTTGTTCGAAGACTGTCGTACGGGGGAGTTGCCGCGCAAGCCATTCATGAACGGCGCGACCCCTTCGTTTCACGATCCGACCCAGGCGCCGCCGGGCAAGGCCACTGCATTTATGTGGCAGCTGGCGACTTATAATCTCTGGGGCAATCCGCAAAACTGGGACAAGGTACGCGGCGAATGGTTCGACAAACAGCTGGCGGTTTGGCGGCGCTTTGCCCCCAACCTGGATGAATCCAATATCCTTTCGACTGATGCAACCACCCCGTTGGACATCGAACGCCATGACAAGAACATGTACTGTGGCGATTGGATGATCGGCGAGTACGCCGGCGATCAAGCACTGGAAAATCGTCCCTTCCCAGGATGGGGAAATTATCGAACTCCGATTGACGGATTGTATCTATGCGGCTCATCGTGCCATCCCGGAGGAAATATTACCGGCGCGCCTGGATACAACGCCGCCCGGGTGATTGCCGAGTCCCTCGGTTTGGAAACCTGGTGGAAGCCGGTTGATATGCGCGAACACCTGAACGGGCTCAGATGAATAATCGGAGTAATGGAGCACAGAAGTACTGGAGTATTGGATTCCGGAGTCATCACTCCACCACTTCATTACTCCAATACTCCTGGAGGGGCCGGTGAGGTTGAATGGGCGCGTGGCGATCGTCACGGGCGGCGCGCGCCATATCGGGGCGGCGTACTCCCGCAAGCTGGCCGAGGAAGGCGCGGCGGTGGTCATCGCCGATATTCTCGATGGCGAACCGGTAGCCGACGAGATCCGTGCGGCGGGCGGTAAAGCGCTGGCGCTCAAGATCGATGTCGCCAACGAAGCGGACACACGCCGAATGGCTTTGGAGACGGTGAAGGCTTTCGGGCGGACCGATATTCTGGTGAACAATGCGGCGATCTTTATCAACATCCAGCGTCACCCGTTTTATGAGATCAGCGCGGAGGAATGGGACCGCGTTTCGGCAGTCAACATCAAGGGCCCATTCCTGTGCGCCAAAGCGGTTTTTCCGCAGATGAAAGAGCAGAAGAGCGGCAAGATCATCAATATATCCTCTTCGACTGCGTACTGGGGAACGCCCAACTTTTTGCATTACGTCGCTTCCAAAGCTGCGCTGATCGGCATGACGCGATCGCTGGCCCGCGAAGTGGGCGAGTTTGGCATATGCGTTAACGCCATCGCGCCCGGTCTGGTCGAGCACGAAGGGCAGAACGCGCCCAAGGCGCTGACCGAATTGCAACTCAAAGAACGCTCGATCAAACGGCTACAGACTCCGGATGATTTGATGGGGACTGTGGTGTTCCTCTGTTCGTCAGACAGCGACTTCATGACGGGTCAGACGATTGTGGTGGATGGCGGGAGCGTCTTTCACTGAAAGTCTGGTTGAAGCAGGAAACTAAATTGCAGCGATGGTCTGTGTCGACCAAGACAACCTTGAGCCTCGGGAGCGCTAGAGCATGTTGGGATAGATTAGCTCGTCCGGTGCTGTTGACGGGAACAGTTTCATGTGGACGCAGTTATGCTCCGCGGTGTGGCCCAGAATTGCTCATCATGCGATGAGGAAAACGGCAGCCGGCGGTACCTGCCGGATCTTCGAGCCGCGATGCCGGCTTGGCGGAAGCGTCCGGGTTCCTCATGGCGATACGATATGATTGCGTCCATGAATTTTGAGAAGCAATATTACAGCCGCAGCGCGGTCGCTCCGCCTGCTCGGAGCGGATTATGAGTGAGCATGCAGGACACCATTTTTTGCAGATCCCGGGTCCCACTCCAGTGCCGGAACGTGTGCTCCGCGCTATCGCTGCGCCGGTAATCGATCACCGCAGTCCGGAATTTGGGCGGCTTGCCAGACAAGTGCTTGACGGCTGCCGTCAGGTGTTCAAAACATCGAGCCCGGTGATCATCTATCCTTCCTCAGGCACGGGCGCCTGGGAGGCGGCGATTGTCAATACGCTCTCGCCAGGCGATCGGGTGCTGATGGTGGAGACCGGGCATTTTTCGGTGCTGTGGCGAGAAATGGCGGAACGTTGGGGGGTCGAGGTCGATTTTATTCCTGGCGACTGGCGTCACGGCGCCGATCCGTCGGCGATAGAGGCAAAGCTTGCGGAAGATCGGTTGCGCACGATCAAGGCGGTCATGGTCGTCCACAATGAGACCTCCACAGGTGTGACCAGTCGCATTCCGGAAATCCGGAAGG
>DASUVS010000108.1:0-12541 GCA_036378835.1 Binatia bacterium
TGGTCGCCATCGGTTATCTCATTGTCAACTTTATCACTGACGTTTTTTACAGCGTCGTCGATCCACGCATCAGCTATGAAAGATGATTTTTGGATCTACATTGGCGGCACGCTTTTGGCGCTGCTGGTAGCCTGCGCGATATTTGCGCCAAAGCTTGCGCCCCACGATCCGAGCCGACAAAACCTGGGAAATGACCTACAGGTGTTTACCATCGAACATCCGTTAGGAACTGATAAACTGGGTCGGGACATATTGAGCCGAACCCTATTCGGCAGCCGCATTTCATTGCTGGTCGGCGTCAGTACAGTAGCCATATCCATTTCGATCGGCCTCTTCATCGGTTCGATCTCCGGCTATTTTGGCGGCTGGCTCGATCAGTTGCTCATGCGTGCGGTGGACATTCTGCTGGCTTTTCCCGGAATTCTTCTCGCCATTGCCTTTACTGCCCTACTGGGCCCGGGCCTCGATCACGTCATCATTGCGCTTTGTTTGATCGGCTGGACCGGTTACGCGCGGCTGGTGCGCGGTGAAATTCTCAGTTTAAGAGCACAGGAGTATGTCCACGCAGCGCGTGCTCTAGGCTGCACGCCGGCCCGAGTCATCGTCGTTCATTTGCTCCCCAACCTTCTTCCGCCACTTCTCATACAAGCGACGTTCGGGTTAGCGGCGGCAATAATAGCCGAAGGAAGTCTAAGCTTCTTAGGTTTGGGCGTTGAACCGCCGACCGCCTCGTGGGGTTCGATGCTGAATGAAGGAAGACAGTTTTTACTGGTGGCGCCCCATCTGACAACCTATCCGGGCTTGGCAATCATGCTTACGGTCTTGAGTCTCAACCTCTTGGGCGACGCTTTGCAGAATCGACTACGCTCAAGCGGCAGCTAAATCCGTTCTAAAGTTCCATCCTTCAGCCGTTCGGTTGCTTTATTGGATCCGCGAAAACCTTCGAAATGTTGAAACGACTCAGACCGGATTCCGTTGACTTTGATTGCCATCATCACTGGGCAATGATATTGAACCATCGGAAGGAGGGTGCCGCCGTGAAACTTTATTCGTGCCATACGTGACCCTATGCGCACAGGACAAGGATTGTCCTTTCCGAGAAAAAGATTCCCTTTGAGCTCGTCGAAGTCGATTTGAAAAATAAACCAAAGGATCTCCTCGAGCTGAATCCTTATGCCAAAGTTCCCGTGCTTGTCGACGGCACCGGAGTGATTTATGAATCCGCCATCATCAACGAATATCTCGATGAGAAATACCCCGAACTACCGCTGCTCCCGGCCAATGCGTTGCAGAGAGCTAAAGCGAGGATTTGGGTCGATTTCCTAAACAGTCGCGTTCACCCGGCGGCAAGCGATATTACCCATGATAGAGAGCCTGACCGAGCGCGGCAACATCTGCAGCAGCATCTCAACACACTGGAGAGCGAAATGACGGGCAAGCGTTTCATCGTCGGTGACTATTCGCTGGCCGATGTTTCTTTTGTTCCTTTCTATGCAAGGCGCCAAAGATACGGCGTCGCCTTGGACGATAACTTCCCGAACCTAAGGCGCTGGGGAGAAGAACTCCTGGCTCGTCCTGCGGTGGCGTGCACATTGTAGCGCTACTCTAATCATCGAACCGCCACCGACAGGAGAATAGAAATGGAAACCTTGCTCGTCCGTCCGCACGAAATCAGAGGCATCGTGACAATGGCGGAAGCCGTCGAAGCGGTGCGCACAGGCTTTCGTGAATGGGGGGAGAATCCTCAGCTAAATGCGCCGCGGCGGCGGATTCACATTCCCACCGGTGTGCGTGTAAGCGTGCATCAGGGTGGCGTTCCGGCAGCGGGAGCGACGGGCCTAATGACGCATTGCGAATGGGTCAAACCCATGGCCGAGGAGCAGATTTATCCGCGGCTCAACCATCCGGTAATCGTGCTCTACGATGCCGCCGAAGGCGAGCTCAAAGGAATTATTATCGGTGAGATCACCTGTTCGGAATTGCCCAACAACATTGCCGTAACCGGCTTGCGCACGGCGGCCACCAGCGCGGTGGGAACCGATTTGTTAGCGCGTCAGGACGCTTCAACCCTTGGTCTTTTCGGGGGCGCCGGTCAGGCCAAAAACCATCTGCTTGCGCTCATGCAGGTACGCAAGCTCAAGGACGTGAAGGTTTATAGTCGGAATCCGGAGAACCGCAAACGCTTCGCCGAAGAAATGGGACCCTTGACAAATCTCAACATCACGCCGGTATCATCGCCGCAGGAGACGGTTCGTGGAGTAGACATTATATTAGCGGCAACCAACTCCAGCGTTCCGGTGTTTGACGGCAATTGGCTCGAGCCAGGCCAGCATGTCACGACGATAGTCGGCAGCAACGTCGGTTTGGTGAAGGGCGGCTTTACCGCCGCCAAACGGCGTGAGATCGATGACGCCACCCTGGCCCGCAGTCACGTGCGTGGCATCGTTTCCGTGCAGCAGGCAGTCCAGGACGAGCAAGCCGATATCTTCGATCCGGTAAACCGCGGCGTCATTAAATGGGAGCAATTGATTGAGATCGGCGCCATTCTCGCCGGCCAAGATGACGGCCGCACCCGAGCCGACCAGATTACTCTTTACAAGAACAACGCCGGGCAAGGCGTAGCCGATGTGGCTTTAGGAGCGCTGGTGTTAGAGAAGGCAAGGAAAAAGCAGGCGGGACAAAACCTTGAGGTGTAGAGGCGTGGAAATAGTGAGGAGTAGAGCCTGTCTGGAACGGAAGTGACCGCAAGATGCTGATAGCAGAAAACGTCTACGGAAAGCAGATTCCTCTATGAGCAAAGTGGCCATCGTGCAGATTCAGTCGTCAACCGAAAAACAAGAAAATCTGCGAAAAGCCCTCGAGCTGGTCAAAGATAGTAAGAGCGCCGGCGCCGATCTGGTGGTCTTTCCGGAATTTTTAATGGCGTTCTCACCCGCCAATCAAACAGCCAAGGAGCTCGCCGAAATCGCCGAGCCGCTTGGCGGTCCATTCATAACATCTCTGAAGGAAGCGGCTAAAGCGACGCATTCAGCGATTGTGGCGACAATTTACGAGAGCTGCTCCGTTGCTGATCGAGTGTACGACACCGCAGTCTGGATTGACAATGCCGGAAACGTCGCCGCGGTTTACCGGAAACTGCATTTGTATGATGCCTTCGGATTCCGGGAGTCCGACAAATTTGCCGCGGGCGGCGATTTGCCACCGCCAGTGACCTTGGAGGATGGCTGTTACGGCATGATGATTTGCTATGATCTTCGTTTCCCTGAGATGGCGCGCATGCTGACTTTATCGGGCGCGAACGTCCTGCTCGCGCCTTCCGGCTGGGTTCAAGGCGAATTGAAAGTGGATCACTGGCAAACGATGATTCGTGCCCGAGCTCTGGAAAACGGCTGTTACGTGATCGCGCCGGATCAAGTTGGCAATATCTACATTGGTCACAGCATGGTCGTCGATCCATTAGGCCGCACAGTCGTTAATTTTAACCAGCGTGAGGCCGTTGAAATCATTGAAATCGACTCTAAGTTAATCAATGATACCCGCGCAAATCTGCCACTCCTGCAGAATCGCAGAACCGACATCTACCGGAACCATTTATCTTTCGGTTGAAGAATTCACGACTTAAGCGCTCCCTCGCACTAATCATTCGATTTTACGTATGCCTCTATCGTTTTCCTTAGGCCTTCCTCTATTTCGGTTTTAGGAACGTATCCGAGAACGCGTGCGGCCTTGGTAATGTCGGCTAAGGAATGGCGTACATCGCCCGGCTTAGCGGCAGCGTAAATGACCTGCGCCTTAACCCCGAGAAGTTCTTCCAATATACGAATCAGCTCGTTGAGGGTCACGCGCTGACCGCACCCGATATTGCAAACTTCACCGGGCGCATTCGGTGCGCGTAATGCGAGCAAATTGGCGTCGACAACATTATCGATATAGGTGAAGTCGCGGGACTGCTCACCGTCTCCATAAACGGTGATAGCCTCCTTGGCTAAAAGCTTGGTGGTAAACTTAGGAATAACTGCCGAGTATTCCGAGTAAGGATCTTGCGCAGGGCCGAAGACGTTGAAGTACCTCAGGCTCACAGTCTCGAGGCCGTAAAGCTCATGATAGAGTTTGCAGTAGCGCTCCCCTACCCATTTCTGTAAGGCGTAGGGAGATAGCGGATTTGCCGGCATTTCTTCATTTTTGGGCAGAACCTCCGTGTCACCGTAAGCTGAAGAGGAAGCCGCATAGACGAACCGGCGAACTCCCGCTTTCCGAGAGTTTTCCAGGAGATTTAGCGTGGCTGTGATATTGGACCGATTGGTACTGATGGGATCGACAACCGATCGCTGCACAGACGGAACAGCGGCCTGGTGTAGAACGTAGTCCACGCCTTTGACAGCTTCTGCAGCAACGGAATTATCGGACAAGTCACCGGTTAGGAGCTGCACCGAGTCACGGACCTGATTGAGTCGCTCAGTGGAGCCAGTGGATAGATTATCCACAATCCGAACGATGCCCCCGGTACCGAGGACATGCTTCACCAGATGAGAGCCGATAAAACCCGCACCACCAGTGATAAGATAACGGTCTGCCATGCCTTACACCGCCCTTTTCTGTGTTCGCGTCGAGCCTAAGGTTTACTGCATGGAAGGAATTATAACAGGCATCACGGAGCATGCATACGAGGTGAAAGCCTTTATGTGAGCGATTTGCCACGGGCCGCGACCGAATAGAAGTCAGTCGACGACAACACCGAGCTCGTGCGAATACGCACACACTCACTCACAGCAGCGCCGCAGCTTGCGTCGCTGTATAGTTCGGGAAGTCCGATCGTGGAGCGATGTGCAGGCCGGTTTCGAGGGAATCGGGATATTTGCTTGATTCTGGGCGCGTGATTCGACAGACGAGGCTCAGCTGTCTTGTTATTGCATTCTAATCGACTCGCGGCATGACGCGTTCCTGAACGAGTACTTGAAAATCTTGCCGCATTGATGGGTCCAATATCTCGTCACTAACGAGTTGAATCAGCGTTTTTAGCTTATCCTCTGGAAATCGATCGAGCGATTCGCCGAGACTAGCCGCTCGATCCCTCAATACTATCGATGCCATTGGCCCCATCGCGTCAACGAGTATTACGCTCAGTTCATCGAAAACTATTCGAGGTACAACGCCGCTCCGTGTTTCTAAAGATGCTACTGCTTTCACTATCGCGGGTCGTTGCGCAGTCGAATTAGTATGCTCCTGGGTTTGTACTGGGATCTCATTTGCGATTGGCGAAGTTGGATTATTCGTGCGCCTGCTCGCAGCCTCGCCTGAGAAGACGTCTCCAGCTATCTGGAGATCTTCCGCCACTTGCCGGATTAAGGAATCATCGATGTAGGACTTCCTTAAACCATACGCTGTCATCAGAGCAGCATCGCAGATCACATTGATGACCCTCGGAATCCCCGCTGAGCACCCGTAGATAACCTCCACCGCACTAGGCGTGAAAAGCACCGGGTCGCCACCGGCCACTTGCAATCTCGTCGAAATATATGCCTGGCATTCTTTCAAAGTAAGAGAACGCAGCTGATAGCGGACCGTTACTCGCTGTTTCAATTGCCGTAATTCCTGCGAGTTAAGGCGGCTTGATAATTCCGGTTGGCCGACAAGGAGAATCTGCAATAGCTTGTCCTTGGACGTTTCAAAGTTTGACAACAGCCGCACGCTTTCCAGAACCTCTGATGAGAGATTCTGTGCCTCATCGATGATCAACGCACAGTTTTTTCCAGAACGATAACTCTCAAACAAGTAATCGTTGAGTAGAGCCAGGTATTCGTAAAAATCATCCCGCGAGTGCTGCGGCGATCGAAGGCCAAACTCGTTACAGGTATAGCGCAGCAGATCAAATGGGTTGGCGATGTGGCTGAAAATGAGAGCGGTTCGGGTATCGCTGTCGAGTTCGTCCAATAGTCCGTTGATAAGAGTAGTTTTACCGGTGCCAACCTCGCCCGTTAAAACGACGAAACCTTTACGGGCTTTAATGCCATAAGAGAGTTGAGCCAGAGCCTCGCGATGGCTTCGGCTCAGATACAGAAAAGCCGGGTCGGCGGTGATATTGAACGGTTCTTGTTTTAGTCCAAAATGTTCTCTGTAAGTCAAATTCATGAAAGCTCGTTTCACGGGTGCGTGCCAGGTTCTGCACACCTCGCGGCTGAGCAGATTAGCAATATTATACGAAAAAAATGTGTTCCAAAGCTAGTTTCGGAAGTAGCGAGTCTTGCAACTGAGCACCGTTTCATACGGAATCTTAACCTCGATGCCATCCGTTTAGTAGCTTGCGCCCCGAATTTGCGAAGCGCTCAGGCGATGTTTCCGTAAAATCGCACAGCCGCTTGGCCCATAGAAGCGAGCAAAATTATCGACGGATTCACCCGAGATTACTTGCATGTCAGTTAACCCGTATGGTCGCGGGTAAATCGATATTGTCAATCATAGAGTCTCTGGCCAGTACAACGGCCTTTTCCAACACGTTCTGAAGTTCACGAATATTCCCCGGCCATCGATACTGAATAAGGCGGGCTATCGTCTCAGGCGATACGCCACCAATATGCTTTTGAATTGCAATTGGGTGCCAACGAAGGAAGTCGTCAATCAGGAGGGGAATGTCACCGGCCCGTTCGCGCAAAGGCAAAACGTGAATCGGAACAACGTTGATCCGATAATACAGATCCGCTCGCATTTTCCCCTGGGCAATCAGCTGCTGCAGAGGAACGTTGGAGGCGGTAATGACACGCACGTCACTATCGAGACTTTGCTGGTCGCCTAAATGTAAACTGTTCCAGTCCTCCAGCGCTCGCAGAAATTTCGACTGGACGAACGGCGCCATACTTTCAATCTCGTCCAGGAACAAAGTCCCCTTGTCGGCTAGTTTGATCTTTCCTGGCCGATTGAGCTCTTCCTTGAAATAATTACCGTCTTCGCAACCAAAGAGCTCGGTCTCTAACAACGCATCAGGGTACGCAGCACAATTAACGGCAACGAAGGGTCCGCTTCGCCGGGAACTTTGGTAGTGAATGGCCCTGGCAATTAGCTCTTTCCCGGTCCCAGCTTCACCTTCGAGGACCACGCTCATATTCGTCGGTGAAGCCATTCGCATGGTTTCAAAAATTTGATGCATTGCAGGCGTTTTACTGAGTAAGAGCCCAAAGTCGCCTTCAGTATCCTTTAGCGCCTGGCGAAGACTTGTGCTTTCAGCGAAGACGTACGATTTATTCAGGGCGTTCCGGGTTTTGTTGTGAATAATCTCGGCCTGAAAAGGCTTCGCCATATAGTCGTAATTCCCGTACTGCAAATCCTGATCGTAGTAATCGATGGGCATATAGCCGGTCATTATAACGGAGACTTCAGGATGGTCGCGTTCTAACTCTCGGAGGACTTCTCTTCCACCGTAACTGATGAGGTCACGGTACAAGATTACAACATCGATCTTTTTGTTGTTAACTCGATTCAGTCCTTCTTCACCTGACTCGGCTATTTCAACTGTGTGACCAATGGAGGTATAAAAACACGCAAGATCCTCTCTCGGACGAATTTCGTTATCAATAATGAGGATGTGCGCCCTGGGTTGAATGGCATCGGACTTTTCTGGCGCATCGATACCCTCCATAGATTCACGGTTGTAAAGTGTTTGCGTAAGGCCTCCGACTGTATGCTCTTTGGCTTGCTTCATCATGTTTTTCTCAATTGTACGAGACATTTCCTGAACGGAGCGTTCCGAGATCGATCGGCTACTTCTATGAGCAAACGTCAGAGACGAAAACTCAAAGAAAAGCCGCTTCTGGTGGATTGATCAAAGCGATGTGCTAGCACCTGTTCCCAAGACGATAACGCTTACTATTTAACAGTTTAGCGGTCTCAAATCGGTACAAGTCGCGCTGCTTGGTATCCTTCGAAATCCGCTTTATCAAGATTGAATGGCATAGCAGGCGGAATGGAATTAATCGACAAACTGGGTTCGATCGGATCCGGGGTGTCTGTGTGTTTCGCGTTGCGGCATCAGCTTACTTAAGATATTTCTAGACAAACAGAATCGACCGCCTCAGGACAATGTTGTGATTCAGAAGCTCACCAATTCTTATATGCGATACGCTCGCTTATGCGACTGATTTACGGGAATCACATTGCGTAGGTCCGCGCTCCGCGTCCCGGTAGCTCAAGCGTTACGCGCCACGCGAACGCGCTCTAAAGTGAAAGAGAACGAAGACTTTCCGATCGACCAGCGCTCGAGAACGATTTACGTGACACTCTGGCTTACAGTCCTGCTTATTGCTGGATGTTTTCGTTTCGTTTCCTTATCAGAGCAAAGCCTGTGGACTGACGAGGTTCAAACAATTGAGATTGCCCGCGGCTCGTTGTCGGAGGTCGCGTTAAGCGCAGCTCAAACTAATATTCAGCCGCCACTTTTTTTCTGGCTGGTTCGCGCAATGTCAGCCTTTGGATCTAACGAGTTCAACAGCCGACTTCCCTCAGCCATCGCCGGGCTCCTTACTGTTCCATTGGTTTGGGCGATAGCGGCACAGATCACATCCCGAGTCACAGCAATGATGGCCATGTTGGCCATTGCAATCTCCCCTTTTCACATCTGGTATAGCCAGGAGGCGCGGGGATACGCAGTGTTGCTGTTCTTTCTAACGACGTCCGTATGTTGTCTGCTGGCATGGTGGAGAGGTGTAAAGAAAGCTCGTTACGGCTACCTTCTCTCCACCGTATTGGCGTTGTACACCCACATTCTTGCTCTGCCATTTCTGGCCGTGCAGCTCATGATGGCGTATTTCCTTTCTAAACACCCACCATACAGCTCGCCTGATTCGATTGTCACGCTCACATTTCACCGCTTTATACGGACCCTAAGCGCCGCATTCTTGTTCCTGATCCCGGCCCTGGTTGTCCTATTTCGTCAGTCGTACGTTCTCTATCTTGTGCCGCCGTTCTCGCTCGTCCTGGAGGGCCCCAACAAGGTTAGCATGTCGATGATCGCTGCTGGAGTGCTTTACAGCATCTACACTCTCGTTGCCGGTTTTTCCTTGGGTCCGTCTACCCGCGAACTGCATAGCGTCACGCGGTTCGGAGACCTAGGGGCATATATAACACCTGGCCTCGCTATCTTCTGGATCATTTTGGGAACTCTTTTGGTATGCGGGATAATGGAGGCTTATCGTGAGCGTGTGCTGAGGATCGCTGTGCTCGGTTGGCTCGTGCTCTTGTTAGCCTTAATCGCCGGCGCTGCCTTCTGGGCTGAAGCTGTCCTCTATCCGCGATTTGTAATAGCTGCGATGCCTCCAGTCTGCCTTCTGCTCGGACTCGGCATCGCAGCGCAACAAACACTTACTCGAAAGCTTCTCGCGTTAATTGCGTTCATCATGGCTATGGCTCTACCGCTCCGAAGCGCCTCCTCCGATCCTCGATATGCTAAAGAAGATATCCGTTCTGCGGAGCGGTACCTCTCAACAGTCGCGACAGAAGGAGATCTGATTATCATCAGCACGGGCTATATGAGCAGGGTTCTAGCACATTACTGTGATCGCAGCCGCGCCTGTAAAGCGGATATGATTGCGTATCCTGCGACCGATCGTCGGACGACTGCGGAAGGAATTTCAGCGGAGGTACCGAAGCTCATACACGGAAAAGGTCGTGTCTGGCTTCTTCTTTCGAGGACATTTCACAGCGACCCACAGGGGCTTCTCGTTCAATACTTTCGTATCAGTCACGCAATCAAGGTCCGGGGAAGCTGGTCCGGCGTCACCTTGTACGAGGTAAAACAGAAAACTGGCTAGCTCGCTTTATCGGTCGCGACTGAAAACCCTCGATAACTCCAACACTAAGCGATGCGTTTGCCAGTACGAGAAGCGCGGCAAACGCCCCAATGGCAACGCTACTCGGTGTGAAGCTCGACGCATTCATCAGCCAAGTCAAGCCGACTAGTAGCCCGGCCGCTGCAAAAAGCTGAGGAGCTGCGAGTGGCAAGTGGTTTCCCGCCTGGAAAACCTTCGGTGTCGGCAAATAATCAACCTTCCAACGAATTATCGCGCAGCACAGCGCCGCAACGTAGACCGGCCAGGTGCTGTACACAAGTGAGATCGCGCGCCAGCGAAGACGCGCTGGTTCTCGGCTCCAATGATGTACGGAGTAGGCCTGAATTGTCAGGATCACAGCGAATAGAGGAAGGTAGCGGAGTGCATAGTCTAGAAAGACGTCATGGGTTCGGCCGCTACCAAACAAAAGAAAAACCGCGAGGAGAATGTGCGCCGCACAATAAGGACCGGCAAGGTAGCACGTCATCCGTGTCAGATAGCAGAGCCGCTGCTTCAAAGTCATGTTGAAAAACCGTCTGGGATATACTGTGAAAAGTAGACCGAAAACACCAAGAGCCCACTTGAATTGTTGTACGAAGAAAGCCCTAAGATCGGAGGGTGATAACCCGGGAGCCAGAGGTTCATGAACATATCTAGAGCCCCACTTAGCCGCATGGAGTTCGATAGAGGTAGCAAGGTCTTCCGTTAATCCCGGTTGATAGCCTCCGATCTCAACCAATGCACTCCGACGGATGAGCGCATTGGTTCCGAACAATGTGCACGAATCCCACGAATCCATGCCGATGCAGATGGGGCCAAAAAACTCATCCGTGGTTTCGGTTGCAGCTCGGCTAATAAAGCTTTCCTTCCTGTTTGAGAAGGTCTGCATAACCTGCACGAAGCCGACCCGGGAATTTCGGAAGTGGCCGAGCGAACGGAGTAGAAACTCCGGTTTCGGCGTGTGATCCGTATCGAAGATGACAATGATGTCCCCGTCGGTTTGTTCGAGAGCATGATTGATGTTACCTGCTTTGGCATGTTTGTTATTCGAGCGAGTGATATAACCCGCCCCCAGTGCCCTTGCTGCCGAAGCCAGCTCACTGCGCCTGCCATCGTCTAAGAGAAAGGTTCTGTGGGGGTACTGCATGTTCACGGCTGCCTTGAGCGTCTTTTTTACGAGCCAAGCCGGTTCTTTATAAGCCACAACAAAGACGTCGACCGAAAGCCCTCGTTGGGGCGGTGGAGCGGGAGCGCGACGCGCGTTCAGGAACAATGTCCAGGGAATGAATATCTGTGCCGCATGGTAAAACAGCGTCAGCGGTAAGACTATGAAGGCGAGTCGACCAACCGGCGCACGCAGCCACCACTCGAAGTAGAAGGTGGCCGTTAATGCACCGAGCCCGACTAGTACGACTAAGATTTTTCGATTAGCACCTGTTGGTTCCGTCGGAATCGATGAGACGTTGGCAACGCCACCCGGTGTAGGATCGTAGAGCTTCATAGAGAAATCTTGCTGCCTCCTTCCATTTCTTGCGCGTGTGAGGGTCAAAACTGTTGTAAGCAAGTGCCCGCAGATCTCCTGCAGACTTTCTCATTGGCCGGCACTGTGTTATTACCAGCATGTTGCGATTTCCTGATCTAAAATCAGCTCTGTGGGGAGACAAGAATCTCCTCAAGAGAGCCCATGCATGAGATGGTCAGCAGCGGTTGGATCCTCTTGAAATAGAAAATCTAGCAGATCTTCCCAGTGCCTGAGTACTATCCAAGGGTTCTGGAATTATGGCCAATAGCAAACGGTGTACATACTAGCTATGGTCGACTTTTAATAGTGATTTACAGGAGTCAAACAAGTCCCGTACGCTTTCCCCCAATGCCGCCCACTTTCCTTTATGTCCCTCACGAATGACCATTTGAATGATCCGAAGTGGTGCGCCCACAACGTAAAACGGCGCCTGTTCGCCGGCGGAAGCATGACGGCGCATAAACAATAGCCAGTGTCTCAGACCAATGGCCGGTTGCTATAATCGCAGACCTTAAGTCTATCAATTGGATTTGGATCGCGCCTGCTACTCCGTTGATATCCAGACGTCTAGATCAACGAATGTTTTTGACCGGCGATTGCCAGATAAGGTAGTAGCCTTTGCGGGAAGTGCCCGTCAATGGCGATTGATGTTATCTACCATGAGGCGATTCATCTTAGTTCTTGTTAGGGGGCGCTAAGATTACGCTTTCGGTATACCCTATTAGTCTCGCGCAAGTTGGAGCTCTGTCAGCTGAGCAAGCGACGGTAAACTGCCGCTGTGTTTTTTACTGTCGCACTCCACGTGAATCTAGCTGCCTGTGCCCTTCTATGCGCTTTTGATATTACTTTGTTCGCTCTTTCGTCGAGCACGTCGAGTAATGCGCCGGCCAAACTACGTGCATCGCATGGAGAGACGCATATGGCAGCTGTGCCTGCTATTTCAGGAAGTGATCCGGCGTTTGCGTATACCACTAGAGTTCCACATGCCATTGCCTCCAATACAGGAAAGCCAAAACCCTCATAGAGGGAAGGCATCACACATACCTCGGCCAAGTTGTAGAGTGAAACCAAGTCGTCCTCTGAAACTTCTTCGACAAAATGGATTGCTGTTCGAACGCCGAGCTGGTCCGCTAACTTAATCAAGTGCTCCCGCTCGCGCTCAAAGTGTGCGCGACCAACCTTGATTAGCTCTACATCCGGTAAT
>DASUVS010000109.1:0-44771 GCA_036378835.1 Binatia bacterium
AAGAATCTGTGGTGTTGGTCTTGCGCAGATCGATGTGCGCATTCCTGCCGTTCGTGGTCGTAGGCATTTCGATTCTTCTTCTGGCGATTTGGGTCGGTTATTCTTTCACTGATCTGATCTTTTTTATCTTTCCCACAGATATCATCGCAGACCACCAAGCAGTCGGAAGAATTGGCTCGCGAGCAAGGGGAGTGCTTCCGGTCTTTTTGATTGTTACCGCAGCGACATTGTACTGTTACCTCAGCGATCGAATGCGGGCAGACAAAGCCACGATCAGTCTGTTCCTGCTGTTGTTAGTTCCAGCGACTTTCGCCCGATTCTTTCCAACTTATAACATGCTCTACCTCGGAATGTTTCCTGTAGCGGTGTTCCTAGCGTGTGTATTGCCGTGCGTTCTAGCACAGAACCAGACATTATGCCGGCGGCTCAAGACGACCCTAATACTTTTTTTTACTATTTACTCTTTGGCATCGAACTATCTTTTGTTCATAAGGACACAGCTCGCAGACCTCAAGGATGATCGTTTAGTAAGACTCGAAACCGGGCCTCTATCCGGAATTTTTGTCGAAAGAGACGTATTTGAGCTCTTTGAGGAGGTTCGAGCACGGTTGGATTTGCAGGGCGTTGCCAACGACGAGGCAAAAAGTTTTCTCTCCTCCCGTTACGTGAAGTTTATTCCACTAATGTATGGCTGGAGAGATTCTCTGGCCGGTCAGAATCTAATGATTCAACTAGGAAAAATGTGGTCTTACGACGACGTCATCAAAATCAAGGGGGTGGAGTCAGAGAACGTTTTTGACTGGGAGGGTTTGATTTATCGCTGGCGCGAAGCGGCGGTGGATCAACTGAAACAGTCCCAAACAAAAGTAATAGTGATGAGCCTGTTTAACGAAGAAGTCCTTGAAGAAGAGTTGGAGCCTTCCTTCGACCCATTGAGAGAATACTTACGTGAAAATTTTAGCATCACCGACATCATTGAACCGACCATGACTCTTTACAGAAGATCGAATGTTCCGGAGGGAGCAGTCATTCTAACACGCAAGACTCAGCAGCCGGATGATCCGCAGGATGGGGCACAATAAGGGCCTGGTTGCTTGTGCATAGCAATGAGGAAAGTTTTCTTCGCTGGTCATCTCCGGCCATTCAAGCACGTTGGGCGGCATCCTCAATTCGAGCATATCCATAATCCACCGGCTGGTTATGAGTTTGTAACTAGCAGCCAGTCTAGCTCTCCGAAATCCCGCACGTTAAAATCGCTGATGCGGTTTTGCCGTGACGCTCTAGCAAACGGGTCGACAGTTAAGGACTTGTCGAGATTTATTCGGTCCCGTTCGCTTCGATCCCAAATCTCCTTTCCGGAAAGCGTTTTGTCATTTCTTCCGAGCTCGCCTTTCATTCTCGGGCAAACCCCGTGGGTGATCGAGATTGAGGACACCACGACGTTGTTTGCGCCTTTTCCAAGAGTCAACGGCAAGCGAGTCTATCCGCGATTATTAGGATTGGATGGGATCTACGACTCCGGCTTCTTTCCATGCATAAAAGCCTTGCTGGAAAATGAAAGCTGTCGAGGTATTATCTGTCACGTTCGCTCTACTGCCGAGAGCATTCCGATTTTGTTTAGAAATCCGGAACTCGCAGAAAAAGTCAGCTATATTCCGATGGGTATTCGGGTCCCGCCGTCTCGAAAAAGCAGAACCGACGCCGATACGGTTACGCTATTGTTTACTAATTCCTGGCATCAAGGTTCCACCGGCTTTTACCTGCGCGGCGGTCTCGATGTCTTGGAAGCTTACTCAGTGCTTTATTCCGAATACAAAAATTTGCGACTTATCATCAGAAGCAAGCTGCCCGACGACTTGGCTGGCCGATATCGTCAAATGATCGAACGCTGCAATGTTGCGGTAATCGATCGATTTCTTCCGGAAGACGAAATTCGTGCGCTGTTCGAAAATTCGGATATCTACTTATTGCCCTCCGCCCGGCTGCACGTGGTCTCGCTTTTACAAGCGATGGCTTACGGTTTGACAGTTGTGGCCTCGGACGGCTGGGGGATTTCAGAGTACATTGAACATGAGAAAAACGGCTTGATAGTCGCCGGTCGCTATGGCGAGACCTCGTGGATGACCCCTGGCGGTATGCTTATGGAAGATTACAGGCCGCTCTTAACGCCGACGCCTAAGGTAGCGGATGCCTTAAGGGATAACCTTGCTACGCTCATCAAGGACCCACGCAGGCGACGACAGTTGGGCGAGACCGCCAGGAGAGATGTTGAGACAAAGTTTTCGCTTGAGTCATGGAACTTGGGTCTGGCGCGAGCATTCGACCGCGCTTTATCGTGAGCCTCAACTGCGCGCCGCATGCGTAAGGCCGATTACTGTCCCGAAAACTCCCATGTCGGGTTTAGGGACAGCTTTTGGCAGGAGACAGGGAGACAGGCGCTGCCGGAAGCATCGGCACGTGTAGTCACGTGGATGTCGCATGGCACGTAATACTATGAATTAAGTTGACATCTATTCCATTTTAGGCAATTGTGAGCGCCGCAAACGGCGACCGACATTCATGCTCTCCAGTGAAACTCAAGGAACTGGCAGGCTTGCCAAACTGTCATACGCACTCGCGACTCGTCGCACAGTATTTCTATTCATCCTAACATTTCTGTTGGCTGGCGACAGTCGGGCGAGTTCTGTGATTACTCGCGCGCTTTCGATCGCTGAGCTAACGACGCGGTCGGATGTCATCGTTCTTGGCACGGTAAGTTTCACAACGAGTGATTGGAACTTAAGTCGAACAACAATTGAGACTCGGATTGATTTGAAAGTGGAAGAAATTTTCAAAGGTACAGTTGACCAAGCGAAGATCAGCTTTTACCAACTTGGTGGTGTGGTAGGAGATACCGCTAGTTCGCTCGGCGAAGCGCCGACTTTTGTAGAGGGAGAAAGAGTCGCCATATTTTTGTTTAAAAACAATCGAGAAAGATTACAAGTAGTGGGCTTTTCCCAAGGTAAGTTCTTGGTAGAACGACGCCCTGAAGGGCTGATGGCGGTGCGAAGAATTCCGGGACTTAGTAAATCACTGGATGAATTCCCCCTTGACACCTTTAAGCGGCAAGTTCAAGAGGCAATCACATAGTACTAGGTGGTCTGACAATTTTTAAACAAGGATCGATCAACTTGATTCATCAACAGCGGACCAGAGTATTTTCGCGCCGACGCCCGATGCTACTGATCTTTTGCGCTATTTTGATTTCCGTCATGGGCCATCTGAGGAATGCCGATGCAACTATTATCATACCCACTGACGATCGTAACCTGATTCGACAAGCAAGTACAATCGTACTAGGGAAGGTTACAAGAATTGATGGCCATTGGTATGCGGCAAAGACGCAAATCTATACCCATATCGAGATTACGATCGAGGAAGTCCTCAAAGGACAAGTCGGTGACGCTGAGATAACGATCAAGCAGTTAGGTGGAGTCGTTGGAGGGCTGCAGTCCTGGATCTTCGGAAGCCCTGAATTTGCGATGGGCGAACGAGTTCTGCTATTTCTGACGCCAAATTCCGATGGCAGTCCACGGGTGCTAAACTTATACGCGGGAAAGTTTTCGATCGTGCGGGATTCACGAACCGGAGAACAATTTGCCTCCAGATATTCGATGCCGGAAGGTGTCCAACGTCTAGCGCCTTCAGGTACAAATCCAACTTCAGCTAGTGCGATTGTCGAAATGCGAGCCTTGAGCCGGTTCAAAGCGGAAATAGCGGCTCAAGTCGCGCAAGAACAAGCAAATCGGTCGGCGGCTCTTTCTATTCTGCATGCGTTGCCGGGAGACATCGTCGAAAATCATGAAAAGTTTAGTTTACTTGGCACTGCGTCAAGGTGGTTTGAGCCGGACAGCAACAGCCAGGTCTCGATGTTCTTGAATTCTCAGGGAGAAGCCAATGCTCCAGGTGGTGGGTTTGAGCAGATCCGTAATGCTTATCAGGCTTGGAGCACCGTTATAGGCACGACATTTAGATTTCATGACGCTGGCTTTACCTCTGCGCAAGGGTTTGCGTTTGACGGTATCAATGCGGTTTCGTTTGGTGACCCACTGGGTCAGATCGATCCACCACAGGGTTGCAGTGGCACACTAGCTATCGGCGGATTCTTTCGAAGTACGAATCAGACTGGAGTGGCCAATGGTCAAACGTTTTTTCGGATCATTGAAGGAGATCTGGTATTCGCCGACGGCTGGCAGGGTTGCGGGTTTTATGAAAATTTCAACAATCTCGCGGAAGTAGCAACCCATGAACTAGGCCACGTGCTTGGTTTGGGCCATTCGTCAGATACGATTGCGACTATGAATGCTTTTGCCCACTTCGACGGTCGAGGTGCCGCGCTACAAACTGACGACATCGCAGGCATAAACTTTATCTATCCTAAAAACATTTCTATAGATCAAATCCAATATGCTGATGTAAACGGAGACGGTAAGGCCGATACTCTCAATTTCGACGTTTTCGGGGGAGCAGGGGTTTGGGTGAGTCTCTCGACCGGCACCGATTCAACAGTTCCAGAAATGTGGTTGCAGCATGGGCCGTCAACTCCCGACCAAATTCAATACGCTGACGTAGATGGTGATGGCAAAGCCGATGCACTCTACTTCGATACTTTTCGAAGTAACGGGATCTGGGTCAGTTTGTCGACAGGCACTGGTTTCACTGCGCCGCAAATGTGGCTTCAGCACGGTCCATCAACACCCGATCAAATTCAGTATGCCGATGTCAATGGGGATGGCAAAGCTGATGCGCTGTATTTCGATACTCAAACTGGACGCGTATTGGTGAGTCTATCCAGCGGAGCTGGCTTTGCGACACCGGAAATATGGGCTCAATACCCGCCATCGACGCCGGATCAGATCAAGTATTTTGATGTAGACGGGGACGGCAAAGCCGATGCGCTCCATTTTGACACCAACGCAGCGCTACGGGTCGGAATATCGACTGGCTCGGGTTTCACGACTCCGTCGATCTGGCTGCAGCACGGACCGTCGACATCCGAGCAACTTCAATATGTTGATGTTAATGGAGATGGAAAGGTCGATGCAGTCTATTTCGATACCCTGAGGAGCAATGGTGTCTGGGTGAGTCTATCAACAGGCACCGGTTTCTTAGGGGCGCAATTATGGCTTCAACACGGGCCTTCGACTCCTGATCAGATCCAATATGCGGATGTGGACGGAGATGGGAGGATCGATGCAGTCTACTTTGACACGCTGCGCAGTAGAGGAGTATGGGTAAGTCGGTCAACGGGAACGTCGTTCGGTGCTGGAGAGTTGTGGTTGCGGCACGGAGACTCTACTCCGGATCAGATTAAATATATCGATGTGAACGGAGACGGCAGAGCCGATGCATCCTATTTCGACACTTCAAGGAGTAAGAGCGTCTGGGTTAGCCCGTCAAACGGCGCTGCTTTCGGTAATGGCCTTCTTTGGCTCCCGTGAGCTGTATCCGGAGCTCCGACCATCTTGTGATTCTCTGAATGGAAGCGGCTGCCTAGAGATTACCCGGAGGTTCTCGCGTTGCCGGCGTCTTTTTCGCGATCGATTGATCACTCTGTTGACCAGAGAAAAGCCGTAGCAAAACTATCACCCTTAGATAAGCTCACCCACACGCCTCCGCTGCGTAGAACGTCGTAGTAAATAGCGTCGGCTTTTCCATCTCCGTTGAGATCAGCGTATTGAATTAGCTCCGGTGTCGACTCTCCATGCGCCAGCCACATTTGACCTGATGTGAAACCTGTTCCTGTTGATAAGCTCACCCAAACGCCTCGGCTGCGAAAGGTGTCAAAATAGAGCGCATCTGCTTTACCGTCTCCATTGACATCAGCGTACTGAAGCTGATTGGGCGTCGACTCACCATGTTGCAGCCAGTTTTTAACCGGCTCGAACCCGGTTCCAGTGGATAGGCTCACCCATACGCCTCGGCTGCGGAATGTATCAAAGTATATCCCATCAACTTTCCCATCCCCATTCAGATCTGCATACTGCATCTGATCCGGTGTTGATGGTCCATGACAAATCCAAGATTGCGGCGAAGTAAAGCCAATGCCCGTCGAGAAACTGACGCGGACACAATTCGATTTACCGCTGTCAAAGTAAAGCGCGTCGGCTTTACCATCCCCATTGACATCTGCGTACTGGATCTGGTTTGGAGTAGACTCACCGTACTGTACCCACATCTCTGCCGGTTTAAATCCAATCCCTTCAGACAGGCTAACCCAAACGCCTCGGCTCCGCAGCGTGTCGAAGTACAGCGCGTCGGCTGTTCCGTCTCCATTGACATCCGCATATTGAATTTGATCCGGTGTCGAATCTCCGTGTTGCAGCCACATCTCTGCGGGGGCAAACCCGTCATCGGTGCCTAGACTAACCCAGATTCCTCGGCTTCCTGCCGTATCAAAATAAATTGCATCGATTTTCCCGTCGCCATTGATGTCTGCATACTTGGTCCGGTTGGTTAATAGCTGCGCGCCATCGTGCAGCCACTCCGCCCGCAGCTCGATTGTGGGTTTATTGAATGTCGCGATGCAGCTTTTGCTTGTGTTCATCGTAACCGAACCATCCGTACAATCGGCATGACCGCTCCATCCGGTAAACGTTGATCCTGCAGCTGGAGTCGGAACTAACGAAACGGTCGCTCCACTTGTCAATGTCGCATTACAGTTTGTGCCGCAGTTCACGGCCATGGGGTTAGATGTGACTGTTCCATTGCCATTTCCGGTTTTAGTGATCGACAAAACAAAAGTCTCCAGCGTCCCAGTAGTTTTGCATCCCTCAACGAAAGCAGAATCTCCGGCGCTATTGAAAGCTTTGACCCGATAACAATAGTTGGTTCCATCCAGAAGATTTGGATCAGTGTAGGAAGTTACGTTTGCGCCAACCGTCGCAATTGGGACGAAGACTCCAGTTGTTCCAGTCATCCGATCAATCTTAAAACCATCTTCATTACCGGAATTATCTACCCACGCCAGCTGAAGTTGAGCCGCGAGCGCCTCACCGCTCAATGAAAGAGCCAGTAGAACCAGCACTATAGACCGCTGATTTAGAAATTTCCGGAGTTTTATTTGCCTCATAGTAGAGCCTCGTCCACCGAAGCCTACGCATGACAAATGCCATGCGGCGATTGCAAGCATTGATCAGAAATCGGCGGATTTGGGCATTGCCTTACAAGATTGCTCCGATCTGGCACTGTACATTCTTGGGCGTGGCGCTGAAGCGCTCGGATTTCAAAATGAGCACCAGAGAAGAGCATGTAGCTGAAGAGAGAATGCGGGGCTTAGAGTTGAACGTCGGAGTGCTCGCCGCGCAATCATCGATTAATACTGCTCCGCGTGGGAAGCACGAAGTTAGTGGGAACCGCCTGGAATCTCGCTGTGCAACAGAAAGAGGGTTGTACAGGAAGGTGTGGTTAGTCTGACCCCAGAAATTTGTTTCGCTTGGAATGGATCGAGATTGCTTGACTTTCGGGAGGTTTTTTCCGATACCTGCTGAGGTCGATAGCTAGTACACGGTTTTATCTATGGACCCAGCGCTGGTTTCCATCATTCTCTTTGCTCATGCGCCATATGCGAGATTTATCCCGATCTCACTCGGATCTATTCTGAAGCAGTCTTACGGTTCACTGGAGGTATTCGTGCTTGGCGATGGCTCTAGAGAATTAGAAGAGGCTGTCGCGCCATTCAGGAAAGATCCTCGCTGCATTCCAACTTCTCAGGGCGCTCAGCCATTCCTGCAGGCGAGTAATGAGCTAATGAGGCAATGTCATGGAAAGTACATTGGTACCTGGAACAGTGACGACATCTACGAAGTTAATCACGTCAAGGTCTTGGTCAAAGCGCTCGAAGAAGATGCAACCCTGGGGGGAGCGTTCAATAACACGGAGTATTTCAGCGATCAGCCCGCTACTAACGGCAAAGAGAAGCCTAAGTTGACCTTGGGCCCGATGGTCAAAAACGGCCAGGGTAAGAAGCTCGCTTCAGCGCGGCTTTCAGTGCACGACATCCTTAAGGATAATTTTATGACCGGCCCCTCTTCATTGATAACAAAGACAGCATTCGAATCAGTCGGAGGTTATGACAAAGACATTTACCTTAATTGTGATCTGCACTGGTTTTATCGGCTCACCGCCTACTTTCCGGTACGATACGTCGACTATATCGGGGTGAGAAAGCGTATCCATCCATTAAATAACACAGCTGTGAACCCTCACTATGAATATGGCGTGCGCGAGCTCGAGCATATCCGCGACCATTACCCGGATGTCTATAGCCGCATTGGCAAGAGCGCTTTCAACAAAAAATTAGGAAGAAAATATTTGCGGCTTGGTTTATACTACGAGAGAAAGGGTGAATTGACCAAAGCGAGGGCGGCTTTCAAGCAGGCCATGCTCCTTAGAAAGTGGAGCTTGCGCTACCATTGGGAATACATTCGTTCCACTCGAGGCGCAGGCGGTAATTCATAGGTTGTGGCAGTCTTGAACCTCTGGCATTATCTCTAGCGAACGTTTGCGCTTCGATCCACTCTCCGCGTTCCGACATCTTGGTAATAGATTGACGTTCACGTTTTTGCAGGGTGCCGGAGAAACGTCTCTATTGCGGCGTTTTCGCTCTATTGCGAATCTGTTATAGTGACGCCCTAACAAGTGAAGCCCATAATTTACAAAGGAGACATAGTCGACAAACCATGGGGACACGAGCTCATATGGGCCCATACGGAGCGCTATGTCGGGAAAATTCTTCATATCAACAAAGGCGAATCTCTGAGCTATCAGTATCATCGTGTGAAGGACGAGACCGTTCAACTATTGGCCGGAGTTCTCGAAATGGATCTTGAGGTTGACACAGAAAGAACCACCGTGCGCTTCGTCCCCGGCGACTGCCTTCATATCACTCCCGGTATGAAGCACCGCATGACTGCGGTGGAGGAATGCGACGTATTGGAAGTCTCGACGCCCGAGCTGGACGATGTAATCCGTTTGGAGGACCGCTATGGTCGCGCCGGCACTTCAAATGAATAGCTGAGTTAAAGCTTTATGGAATCGTACCTGAGTCTTGCCGAACGTCTAGTGGAACGACGACTGCTTTCCGATGACGAATTGGAGCGCGTAGTGAAGCTGCAACAGGACCAGCCGGCTCCTTTGACGCGCCTCATGGTTGAGCTTGGCTTTCTTTCGGAGGACGATCTGCTGCCTGTACTCCGCGATCATTTCAATATCCCGCTGGTGTCTTTGCGTGATATTCCGACCGTGCCGCTGCCGATTGAATTTTCTGCCAACATGGGAGAATTCCTTAAAACCGCCCGAATGGTCCCGGTGAAAGTCGAAGGACGAGATCTCATCGTCGCCACCGGTGACCCGTTCGATATAGCGCGGTTGCATGCTCTGGAAATCGCTTCAGGATTGCAAGCGACGCCGGTATTGGCAAAGGACAAGGAAATCTCTGCCCGGATCGAGGCGCTCTTCGGCAGCAATACAACCTCAGACAATACCCAAGGAGCCGTCGGCCGCGAAATCGAGGGCGCCGTGGATGAAGAGGATGTTGCGCATTTGCGTGACATGGCATCGGAAGTGCCGGTAATCCGTTTGGTGAATCAGATGCTCGTGCGCGCGCTAGAGAGTCGCGCATCGGACGTTCATATCGAACCGTTTGAAAACCAACTCAAAGTCCGTTACCGAATAGACGGTATTTTGCACGAAGTGGAGCCGCCGCCGCGCCAGCTCAAAGCTGCGGTGGTATCGCGCCTCAAGATCCTCGCTCAGCTCAATATTGCGGAACGGCGCTTGCCGCAGGACGGCCGGATCAAGATCAGGTTGGCGGGAAAAGACGTTGATTTGCGTATCGCTACGGTCCCGACACTTTACGGCGAGAGCGTAGTCATCCGGCTTCTCGAGCGCGGGCAAATCTTCACTCAGCTCGAGACCATCGGATTTCCCTCCGATATACTAGATCACTTTAATGGAATGATTCTCAAGCCGCATGGCATGATACTCGTGACTGGACCGACGGGAAGCGGCAAAACAACAACGCTTTATGGCGCGCTGCAGAAGATTAACGATCCCGGCAAAAAGATCATCACCATCGAAGACCCGGTCGAATATCAATTGAGTGGAGTCAATCAGATACAGGTCAAGCCGCAAATCGGATTGACCTTCGCCAATGGGCTTCGCTCGATTGTGCGACAAGATCCGGACGTCATCATGGTCGGTGAGATTCGTGATGCCGAAACGGCGGAGATCGCAGTGCAAGCGGCCTTGACGGGCCACTTAGTCTTCTCGACATTGCACACCAACGATGCGGCGGGAGCTATCTCTAGGCTCCTCGAGATGGGTGTTCAAGATTATTTATTATCATCGTCGCTGCTCGGTGTGCTGGCGCAGCGATTGGTGCGTCGGCTCTGTAAAACTTGCCGCAAACAGGTTTCATTCTCGAACTTTGATAGCAGTGAGCCCGAACTTAGTCTGCCCAGCGGAAATCTGCCAGAGCAGGTTTGGGAAGCAGTCGGTTGCAATATCTGCAGCGGCACCGGTTATTTAGGCCGGGTCGGAATATTTGAATTGCTGCCCGTGACTTCTGAGATCTGCAAAATCATCGTCCAACGCGCCGATGCCGGAACGATTCGCAGTCTTGCCGTCCAACAGGGAATGCGTCTGCTGAGAGATGACGGCTGGGACAAGGTTCGTCACGGCGTCACCACAGTTGCGGAAGTCCTTAGAGTAACAAGAGAAGAGGCATAACGGATTCTCTCGTTTAGGTTTTGTCGGATTCGCAAGATTTCTATCTGAGAGTCGATGGCGTTCTATCAATATCGGGCCGCAGATCACGCAGGCAAGATCGTCGAGGGCATAATGGAGGCCGAGGCCGAGCAGGGAGTTGTGCTGCGTCTCCATGAGATGGGTTGCATTCCGCTGCGCATCGGTGCTTCTGCCGAGCGTGCGGCGGCGGCTTCACAAGCCCGCTTGCCATTATTTTCGAAGCGCAAAATCAGCCAACAACAATTGCTGCAATTCACGCAGGAGCTGGGAACATTGCTTGCCGCCGGTTTGCCGCTTGATCGCAGCCTGTCAATTCTCGGCAATCTGATTGAAGGAGAAGAGTTCAGTAAAGTCATGCGCACGCTCCTTGAGGCGGTGCGCGCCGGCAAATCCTTGGCCGCTTCCATGGGAGAGCATTCCGATGTCTTTCCGAAAATCTACATAAACATGATTCGGGCGGGGGAATCTGGCGGAATCCTTGAAGGAGTGCTGCGGTATCTAGCTGAGTACATGGAGCGCTCGCTGGCGCTCAAGGAAGATCTCAAATCGGCATTGATTTATCCTGTGATTCTCGCCAGCGCGGCGGGAGTTTCGTTGATAGTGCTATTCCTTTACGTCATTCCGCGGTTTGCAGTGATCTTTAAAGATGTAGGACAAGCGGTTCCTTGGATCACACGAGTCATCATCGGCCTGAGCTCTAGCTTGACCGAGTACGGATGGCTAATCGCGATCGCTTTGATTGCCGCTATCGCGGCGGGGATATTTTATTTGCGCAATCCCGAAACAAAATCGGAGCTGGATCGCGTTTCCTTGCGCCTCTGGTTAATCGGCGATCTGGTCCGCAAATTTGAAACGGCCAGGTTCTCGCGCACCTTGTCGGCCCTACTAAAGGGTGGTGTGCCTCTTCTCGAAGCTCTGGGCACGGTGCAGGGCATTATGGGAAATAGATTGATGGCACGGGCGATCAACCAGGTGCAGATTCGAGTCCGGGAAGGAAAGGGCATGGCGCGGCCATTGGCGGAAAGCGGTTTTTTCCCGCCATTGGCGCTTAATATGATCGCTGTGGGAGAGGAGACCGGGAAACTGGAAGCGATGCTCGGGGAGGTGGCGGCGTTCTACGATCAAGAGGTAAAACGAACGACGAAAAGATTAACGTCCATTATCGAGCCAGTATTGATTCTGGGGATGGGGTTGGTGATCGGTGTCGTGGTGATCTCCATGCTGCTGGCGATCTTTAGTATCAATGATTTACCGTTCTAAAAAATATCTTAACAATGCCAGAGGGTTCACGCTCGTCGAACTGATCGTCGTCGTGATTATTATTGGACTGCTTGCCGGACTCGTGCTGCCGCAATTCATTCGTCAAGAAGAGAAAGCAAAGCTCAGGACCACAAAGGCGCAAATTGAGCTTTTTGGCACCGCTCTCGATACCTTCCGTTTGGATGTCGGACGCTATCCGACCACCGATGAAGGTTTGCAAGCCCTTCGCGAAAGACCGGGAGGATTGGAGCGTTGGGACGGCCCTTATTTGAGAAAGGAGCTGCCGTTGGATCCTTGGAGTAAACCCTATGCGTACAGAAGTCCCGGAGAGCACGGCCCCTTTGACATTGTGTCCTACGGCGCTGATGGTACACCCGGCGGCGATGGCGATAATCGTGATATTACCAGCTGGGAAAAATAGCCGCGGCTTTTCTCTCCTCGAGCTGATTTTGGTTCTGATGGTCCTCGGCCTGAGCGGACTTATTGTTCTGCCAAATGTTGAGAAGGGCTTGCGAGACAGGGATTTGCGCCAGTCGGCGCTTAGTCTGGCCGCCGCGGCTCGCGACTTGCGCAGCCAGGCGCTTCAGAAGGGCGTCCCGCAACGATTGGTTCTAAACGTATCAGAGAGCAGTTATCGGATCGCACGCAACGAAATCCATTTACCTTCCAACGTAAAGATCGCCTCGGTTGCCGGGGGCGAGGTTCTGGACAATGGAAGCCGTCAATTTTTGTTTTTTCCTAATGGCAGCACGTTCGGCGGCCGAATTGATCTCTCTAACGGTGCTGATTCAACATCTTACTCGATCCGACTCCACCCGCTCACTGGTACTATCGACGTGATGCGGGGCGGTAACTCGTGAGACATACCACAACAGGCTGCGCTTCACGCCGAGGCTTCACTCTGCTCGAGGTCGTGGTCGCCATGGCTATCGTCGGACTCGGTGTGGTAACCCTGCTGGAAATATTTTCATCAGGTTTGCAACTCGGCGCTCGAAGTCGAGATCGTACGGAAGCGGTTGCGTATGGTCGTCAGGTGATGGATCAGTTCTTGGCTCGGCGCACGGTTGCTGAAGGCACCGAACAGGGCCAAATCGGCGAGTCTAGCCGGTGGCAGCTTCAAGTCCAGCCTGTCCGATCGGTTGAAGGGCTGACGCTGGGCAAAGATTGGGAGCTGAAAGATATAGCGCTGGAGATTTTCGTTCCGGAATCAGGTCGCGAAAGGCGGGTCGAACTGAGAACGCTCCGTTTGGTGAAGAAGGAAGATCGTTGATGAGAGCACCGCGTCTCGGCCGGAACTCATGCGGCTTCACCTTGATTGAAGTCGTTCTAGCTTTAAGCATTTTTGCTCTTATAGGAGCCGTCTTGTACGGCGCCTTTTCATTAAGTCATAGTGCTGTCGAAAAATCGCAGGCTAGCTTTGCGGATAATCAAAAGCTGCGATCGTTCACGGATTTGCTGGGAAGCTATGTCCGATCGGCGTACCCATATCGAGAATCTGCGCAGCAGGCATCGGTGTTTTTTGATGGACAGGAAGACCAACTCACGTTTGTCTCTTCGATCTCATTGGCCATGGGAGGTCGAGGGATGTCAAAGATTCGCGTTAGCTGGGACGGCGCCGAACAAGGCGGGGGTCCGATTCAGCTCGAAGAAGAACTGCCGGTGCGTTTGAACGTGAATGAATCTCAGGATGACGGCGGGCTTCGAAACGAAGTGGTTCTACAAGAGCGGGTGAAAGAGCTTCGGTTTGCCTATCTGGACCCCAAGAGCGAAGACGAACGATGGGAGGAACGCTGGGATGGAAGAGAAAAGATGGCGCTTCCGCGCGCCGTTCGCCTCACCTATCGCGATCGTGATGGCAGGGCAATCCGCTGGATCTTTCCGGTGATGATCAGCGTTCTGGCGCAGTGAAGATCGTGGAATTTCTCCAAAGAAAATTGGCCGGCGTCTCGAGCGAGCGTGGGGTTGCGCTGCTTATTGTCTTGTGGATTTTTATTTTTCTTTTTGTAGTGGCTTTTGATTTCAGCGCCGGTGTGCGCGAGGAAGCCACCGCAGCGCATCGCTACAGCGACGACAATCAAGGATACTATTTGGCGCTAGCAGGTTTCGAACACGGCTTATACGAATTTCTCGATCAAGCACGAGGCCGTGAGTTACAGCCGGTCGACAAGCCAAAAGACATTTTCGACGCCGGCTGGCGTGAGGCGACCCTCGGGTCCGGAACATACCGTGTCCGGCTGGTGGACGAGAGCAGCAAGATCAATCTCAACCGAGCGGATGAGAATCTGCTGCGCCGGATTTTTTCAAATCTCGGGATCGAAGAATCTCTCATTGGCGTCTTGATAGATTCGATCATGGACTGGCGTGATCAGGATGATCTTCACCGGTCTAACGGCGCGGAAGACGACTATTATCTATCGCTCACGCCTTCCTACACCGCCAAGAACGGCCCGTTCGACAGCCTGGAAGAGTTACTGTGGGTTAAAGGCGTGAGCGCCAGCCTGTTTTATGGTTATGAGAGCAGCGGTAGTCGGGATCGTGACTCGCCGCGTGTCGGTTTGCGAGAGATCTTTAGCGTCGACAGTCCGATTGACCGCGTCAATCTCCGCACCGCCTCGGCGCCGGTTATTCACGTTTTGCTCGGCATATCCTTGGAGAAGTGTCAGGCATTCGTTGAGGAACGAGCAAAGCTCGGCGATAAAACTCTCGCAGATTTGCTGCCGCTTTTGGGAATTGGCTCCAGCGAGGCGGCGCTGCAGATGTTTATCTTCACTAGTCCGAGCATCGTGACGGTTGAGGCTGAAGGTTATGCGAGTGAATCGCGCCAGCCACGACGCGTGAAAGGAGTTATCCGCGCCGGCGGCGGCAACCGCGGATATGAGTTGACCCGCTGGGTGGACCGAGAAATTGGCTACCCCACTGACGGACAATGAGGTACAATAGGCAGCTTTTGTCTCAAAATGGCAAAGCCCAGCGCAATCTTGCAAAGTTAAATTATGAACTTGTCTAACTCGATCAGAAATCTTCCACGCGCCGATTTTCTCAGAAGTGTCGGGATTTACATCATGCGCGACCATTTAGTGTTGGTTCGGCTGCGCAAAAACTTTCTTAATGTGACGCTGCTCGAACAAGAGCTGAGAGATTTACCTATCGGTGAAAACCGCCAAGCGATCTCGGAGTTGACCGGATGGATTGCTGAAGATGTGCGTGAGATTGCGCTGAAAGCCGAATATGACTCGCGCGAGCGGGCGTTGCGCCAGGCAATTCTATCGCTCTTGCCTCATTTCAGTGCGGGCAGGGATTCGCTCTATATCTGTGTTCCACAAGATCAGGCGATCATTCAAACAGTCTATCTGCCGCAGGCGGCCGAGGCTAATCTTCAACAGGTGCTCGAATACGAAATTGAACGGCAGATCCCGTTTAACCGCGACGAAATCTATTACGATTACCTGCCGATCGGAAAGCGTGGCGATAAGATCGGCGTCCACCTCTTCGCCGTTCCCAAGAAACACCTAGCCGGCGTACTGGACGTCCTGGGATCGTTCGGTATCGTTCCGAGCGGAGTTGAAACCACGGGGACGGCTCTCGCGAACTATTTGCTTTTTTGCAAAAAAGACTTCACTGGTTGCGCGGCGATCGTCGGCGGTCACGCCGATGAGCGCGAATTGATCGGAGTTCGAGCCGGCGCTGCCGGTTGGACGCAAGCGCCAGAACTGCTTTTTTCACACAGATTACCCGAAGCTGAGTGGGCCAAAGGCATCGGTAAGGAACTCATTACCGAGTGTCTGCGTCAAACGCCAGAACTATACGGCTGGGGAAACCCGGATCAGGTCGTTGGTTCTGTGGATGGCGAAAAGGCTCAGTGTGAAGATCTCTGCGCTCTGGGAATCGAAAAACTCGGTGGCAGCTCGCAGTTAACCGCTACCACGCTGCCGGCTGTCGGCGCTGCGCTCCGTGGTGTTCGGGAAGCCCGCTTGGAGACCAACTTTCTCCGGCCACCTGGAGCGGAGCGCGGCGCGCGAAAAAATCTCTCACTACTGAACTCAGTGATGATCGGCTTGTTGATTCTCTTGCTTGTGGGCTGGGGAATCAGCTACCCGATCAAGGACGAATTGCGCCTAAAACAACTGCAGCAGGAGAACCATAAAAACGAGCCTTATGTGGAAGCCTTACGCCGCGAGGAGGTTCAGCTACAGACGGTGCGCAAGGAAGTACAGTTTCTGTCGGATATCGATCGACGTAAGGGCGAGGTCCTGCGCGTGCTGGATGAACTTTCGAAAGTGGTGCCGACCAGCGCTTATCTGTCTAATTTTCGTTATCGCAACGGTGTCTTGGAAGTTCAAGGCAATGCCGAGAATGCGTCTACGTTGATTCCGCTGTTGGAAAAATCGCCGCTCTTTGAAAATGTTGCATTCAATGCGCCGTCAAATCGCGGCCGTGATAATCGGGAAACATTTTCGTTGAAAGCGGACTTGGAGAAACAAGCCACCAGCGGTCCGAAGTTACCCCCCTCCGAGAAGTCGAAAGAGAAGGCGGGTAAACTATGAAACAGTTTTGGGGAAGATTATCGAGACGGGAACGCCACTTGGTTATAACCACCGCCGTGATTCTATTACTCGTGCTCGGGCGTCTTTCGGTGGTCGGGCCTTATATGGCTCATCGTGAGTGGGTGCAGACTCAGCTGGAAATCCAGCCGCAGCTTCTAGAAAAGAACTTGCGCTACATTGGACAGAAGGAACAGCTCACGGCGGCCTTAGAAGCGGCGCGAAATGACGTAAAAGTTCATGAGACCAAGCTATTGACGGGCGATACGCCATCTGTGAATGCCTCGGACTTGCAAGAGACGGTGCAAGCTCTGGCGGCTAAAGAAGGTACTCAGGTGATCACCACACGGGTGCTGAATCCGGAAGCGACCGGAGCTTTTTCCAAAATTGCGATTCAAATGGAAGTTGGCGGTCAGGTCGATCAGGTAGCTTCTCTTGTGCGTGGCATTGAGACTTCACCCAAGCTGTTAGTCATCGATGAAATCAATATCCGTTCATTGTTTCGTCCCGTCGGATTGCCGCAACAACAAGGCGCGCCCCAAGCGGCAGCACAAAATCTGCGCGTTAGTATTACTGTCGCAGGGTTTGCCCGGGGACAAGCTACTGGGGCAAAATCGGATGCGCCGAAGACAACTCTAGAAAAGGGCGTGTGAGAGCGGAGCACTTATCTGAGCTTCCATGCTAATGCGATTGGCCGGGATGGCTCCTGAGAAAAGAAGTTCAAGTTTGTTGACGCTGAAGCTGAATGACGTCAGCTTGGGCTCTTTGTTTTGCTAACAATTATCCGGAGGATTTCGAGATTCTAAAAAGGTCGTCATTGCTGAGCATTCTTCTTTTGGTCGCCACAGGTTTGGTCGGCTGGCGCATCTACATGGTTTGGCGGGAGGAGCCGTGGAGTTTGCCGCAGCCTAAGACGATGGCTCCAGCAGCGCTACAAGATGAGCCGGCCACCGTCGTGCCGCCGCTGCCGACCGTAACTCCCGATCTGATCATTAGCAAGAATCTCTTCGATCCGGAGCGAGGCGCAGGTGCAACTCGAGAAGCAGAGTTTAATTCTCGCTCTTTTCAGCGAATCCGGAATATGGTCCTACTTGGCACCGTGATCCTCGGCGACAGTCGTTCGGCGATTATACAAGATCCCGGCAGCCAAGTGTCTACGCCCAACGGATCAGCCGCATCCGCTGGGCCGATGCGCGTGACGCTCGGCGACAGTGTCGAAGGATTTCGTTTAACCGAAATTGGCGACAGGAGAGTGGTGTTTACGAAGGGTAGCTCGAGGGTCGAAGTTGTCTTGGACTATTTCCGAAGAGATGATCCGGCACCCGCTCGAGCAGCTACAGCGCCGGTTCAGCGCGGCGCGCCGGCGGTCGCGCCGAGAGTCGTTCCCAACCTGCCCAGAAGGGGAGCGCTTCCCGCTCCGCCAAATCCAAATCCCAAATCTTAATCAGCAGGAGGATTGATGCCAGGAAAGTGTTTTAGAGGATTGGTGACGTTGGTCTACGTCACTGGCAGTGTGCTCCCGCTCGCTGCACAGCAGGGTACCGCGGAGCCTCCCCTGACACCCGTCCCGGTGCAACCCGCTCCGACAGAACCGAATCAGACGCAGCCGGGCCAGGGGCAGCCATCGCCAAGCCAACTTCCGCGACGCGCGCCCATAGTTCCCCAGCGTCCCCCGTCTTCAGCGCAACAGGTGCCAGGAACTCCTGGCCCATCGGACGGAAGTGTTCCTCAGGGTATCCCCACGCCCGCACCGACGCCGGGTCCGACGCCGATTCCGCCGGAACGAAGGATGTTACCGCCGCCAAGCACGGCGGGCGGCATGGTCTCGCTGAATTTCAACCGAGCCGATTTAGTCGAGATCATTCACATATTGGCGCAGCACCTTCGGCTGACATACACCATCGATCCGGAGGTTAAGGGGATTGTCACGATTCACAGCGCCGAGCCTCTGCGCCCGGAAGATCTGTTGCCCATTTTCCATCAAGTCCTGCGAATGAACAATGCGGTGGCGGTGCGCACGGGAAACATCTATCGGATCACGACCATTAAGGATGCTAAAGGGTTAGTACGGCCGGTGGCGCAAGGCCGTGAAGACAGCTTCGCGTTGCAAATCGTTCCCGTGCGATTCTTCTCGGCCGCGGAGATGAAGAAGCTTTTGACGCCCTTTTTGACGCCCGGCGGGGAGCTCGTAGACTATCCGCGAGGAAATTTTCTGGTCATCATCGATCTTCCTTCTAACATTCAGCGCTTAGTCGAAATCGCCGATATGATCGACGTTCAGGTGTTTGCGGGAACGCGCATGGAGATCTATCAGCCGAAGGTTGCCAGCGCCGAGGAACTTGCCGCCGAGATGACCAAAGTGATGCAGTATTACGCCGCCTCGGCGCCGCAACAAGAGAACTTCGCTTCTCAATTCGTTCCCTTGCCGCGCATCAATCAGCTGTTGGTGATCAGCCACAGTGAGGCGGCGTGGACTTACGCGAGGAGGTGGCTGGAGCGCGTCGACGTTGCTGGCGAAGGACCCGGCCGGCGAATCTTCATATACCCGGTGGAAAACGGCAAGGCGATCGAGCTGGCCGATGTTTTAACCCAGGCGCTCGGCCAGCCCACCACGGGCAGAAGAGAAAGTTCCAGGACACTCCAAGACTTGCATCGATCCACTTCCGGCGGATTCGGACAATTCGATAGCGGCACCCGTTCGTCGAGTTCACCATTTGGACGTTCAGGTTTTCAGCAACAAAACCAGCCATTAGGCGGCGCCTATGCCACCGTTCCGGTACCGGGCCAAGCTCCACCGGCGGCGCCAGCGCCCGGAGTCGCGCCAGGTCTACCGTCGGTGCCGGGAGCTCCACGACCGCCGGCGCCGGCCGCTCCAGGCGCTCCAGGAGCCAAGCCGGAAGAACAATTGAGGATCGTCCCTGATCCGGGGACGAATTCCCTAATTATCTACGGCACGGTGCAGGAGTTTCAAAATATAAAAAACATATTGAAAGAACTGGACATCATCCCGCGCCAGGTTCTCATGGATGTTATGGTGGCAGAAGTGTCGCTAACGGGTTCCGAAGCATTCGGTGTTGAGTATGAATTGTTTCGCCAACATAACGCGTCGATCTTCGGTCAAACTTTCGACTCTCAAGGAGCAGTGAGAAGCGGGATTTTCAATCAAGCAACTCGCCCCGCCACCGAGAATTCGCCGTTTGCTCAGTTCTTGAACGGCATCAGTGGCGTTGCCGGTCGGGGCAACACCATCCGCGCCTTTATCTCGGCACTAGCGACCGACAACCGCGCAAAGATTCTCTCCTCCCCCAGTGTACTTGCGACCGATAATCGGCCGGCCCGAATCCAAGTCGGCCGTGAGATTCCTGTATTATCGTCGCAATCACAATCAGTTGTCGGTGACAGCCCGATCGTAAACAGCGTGCAGTACCGGAATACCGGCGTGATTCTCACGATCATTCCGCAGGTCAATTCACAGGGATTAGTTAACCTCCAGGTCAAACAAGAAGTGAGCGATGTTGGAGCTCCCTCTTTTGGCAATACCAACTCGCCGTCGTTCACAACCCGAGATGCAGAGACCACCGCAGTGGTTCAAGACGGCGATACCCTGGCGATCGGCGGCATTATCAGCGACACCACGAGGCGAGATCGGAGCGGAGTTCCTTACTTGATGGATCTTCCAGTCTTGGGCCGTCTTTTTGGTACCACTAACGACACGACGGACCGTACTGAGCTGGTGATGCTTATCACGCCCCATGTCGTTCGTAACCGGGACGAAGCCCAGCAGATTACTGAAGGCTTCAAAGAGAAGCTCTATGGTGTGAGAAATGAGCTGGAGCGTTTTGAGTTGGAACAGGAGAGGTTGAAGTCACGAAGGCAGCAATCTCCCATGCCGCCAGCCGACATTCCGGCAGTGCCAGGAGCAGGGAATAAAATACCGAATCCAGCTCCGAACACGTCGTCTATTCCAAGGGATTTAACTCCATCGATCCCCTTACAAGGTCTGCCGCAGCACACGCCGCAGAATCCTGCGCCGCCCCAGCCCTCCATATCCCTAAATAAACGCGGCAGGAAAAATGCACCCCCGGTCGATACGGCCAGTACGGCGGTCACATTCAATCGGCCCGCAGAGGTCGCGGTAGTAACCGAGTTGACTAACCGCAACCCTCCGCTACCGTGGCCCCCATTAGTGCCCTCGTCGCCGACTGAGTGGGTTGCGCCCGCTGATCCAATGCAAGTCGCACAGGTCCCGCAAGCTGAAAGCATAGGCTCGGCGTTGTCGGTTCGCTCTATCGATCCGGTCGCGCAATTCGAACCGGCGCCGACGAAAGCGAGCATAGGCAATCCGGTGCCTGCCATGGACCGGGTCATCACAATCGCAAAAAAGATCGATCGCGCAACTCCGGCGGCCGAGATGAGTCACATCTGGATGGTTCAGGTCGCGTCTCTGCCGCAGGAGAAAGATGCTGATCAGATGGCGGCAACGCTGCGTCAGAAAGGCTACGATGCGCGCGTCATTAAGGCCGAGGTTGACAATCGATTGCGCTACCGCGTTCGTGTCGGTCAGTTGGCGACCCGAAATGAAGCGGTCGACCTAAACAATGCGCTCAAGGCAAACGAGAAGTTCGCCGATAGCTACATTTCGCGGGTAACTGTTAGATAACCAAATCTCTTTTAGACTCTTCAGGATCCTCCTTCCTATTCTCCGAGAATTTCGTCTCGTACCAGCACGGCGGCGGTTGCGCCGCTGTGCTGGTTAGTCTTACGCCGGTTCTTATTCGACTGGGACCAATCTCCAAAGCTTTCCATAACCTGGAGCGCTTTGTTATGATATTTATAGAGATTGTACGACGGTTCGGTAGACGCATGACAGTGTCGATTTCTGAGTTGAGGGTACTCATTCGCGGTGGCGGCGAGATGGCTACGGGCATCGCGCACCGCTTGCACCGCAGCCATATGCGGGTGTTGATCACTGAAATCGCCTCGCCCACCTCGGTGCGGCGCAATGTCGCGTTTGCCGAAGCGGTTTATGAAGGCGCTCAGACGGTCGAAGGGGTTAAGGCTGTCCGGGTTGATTCCTATGATCAAGCCTACGTCGCTTGGGAGCAAAACCAGATACCCATTTTTATAGATCCTGAAGCATCCATTGGAAAAATATTAAAACCGGTGGTCATCGTCGACGCCATCATGGCTAAGAAGAGAGGAGTTGCAAAACTTACTGATGCGCCGCTTGTGATCGGGGTGGGGCCGGGATTCACGGCGGGTCTCAATGTGCATGCGGTCGTCGAAAGTAATCGGGGTCATCACTTAGGCCGGGTCATCTGGGATGGGGCTGCCGAGTCCGACACAGGCATACCCGCTTCTGTGGATGGCTACACAGCATCTAGAGTTCTGCGGGTGCCACGGAGCGGGATCTTCAGCGCGTTACGAGCGATCGGGGATTCGATCACGGAGGGCGAGCCGGTCGCGACGGTGAACGGTGCACTGATTAAAGCAGAGATCTCGGGTCAGATTCGTGGACTGCTTCGAAACGGCATTCACGTCGAGAAAGGCATCAAGGCTGGTGACATTGATCCGCGTGGTGAAAGGGGTTATTGTGATTCGATTTCCGATAAATCGCGAGCCATCGCCGGCGGCGTGTTGGAAGCGGTTCTTCATTCTTTCAGGGACTTAAATTCATGACGATTTCAAATTCCAAAATCTCAAACGGTGAGGCTGGCGTGAATCCAAAACAGCTAACGATCGACGACGTTCAGGAGATTCTCCTCAAAGAGGAATATGTTTGCGACCGCTCACTGGCTACCGTGGTGTATCTTTCACTCGCAATGGGTAAACCGTTGCTCCTCGAAGGAGAGGCCGGAGTCGGTAAAACCGAAATAGCCAAGGTGCTTGCCAAAGTGTTGAACGCCAAACTGATCCGGTTGCAGTGCTATGAAGGGCTGGATGCCAATACGGCGCTGTACGAGTGGAATTATCCAAAGCAGATGTTACGGATCAAACTGGAAGAGGTTCAAAGAGGGGATAAAAAGGCGGTCGAAACCGAGATCTTCAACCAAGATTACTTGCTCAAGCGTCCTTTACTGGAGGCTATTATCAGTGAAGAGGAGAATCCGCCGGTATTGCTGATCGACGAGATCGATCGCGCCGACGTGGAGTTTGAAGCCTTTTTGCTCGAAGTGCTTTCCGACTTCCAAATCACTATCCCCGAGATCGGCACCGTGCAAGCGAAGCAGCGTCCGTACGTTTTTTTGACATCGAATCGGACCCGCGAAATTCATGACGCTCTAAAACGACGCTGTCTTTATCATTGGATCGAGTATCCAACTTTTGAAAAGGAGCTGGAGATCGTTTCGACCAAGTTTCCAGAAGTCGCCCCTGCGATGGCCAAGCAGATCTGCGCTTTTATGCAGCGTGTTCGGGAAATGAATTTTTACAAACGGCCGGGGGTCGCCGAAACCCTGGATTGGGCGACAGCTCTCATTGCGCTTAACCGGAAGGGGTTGGACGACAAGACTGTCGTTGAGACGATGGGCTGTGTATTCAAATATCGAGAAGATCTACATCATTTGAAAGAGCAGATCGAAAGCAAGCATCTCAATTTGGATGCATTGCTCAGGTCTTCGCCCGAGTTGATGAGTTAGCGGATATGGAAATCACACCGGAAAGCGTAGCAGCTGCGGTCAACAATTTTGCGGGGGTGCGCGGACATGGTACCGTCGCGAATTTACTCGCTTTCGGACGTGCTCTGAAGCAATTGGGCGTCAAGATAAGCTTGAGCCAAGTCATTGACGCGTCCCGATCCCTCGATTTGGTAGACATCGCCGAGAAGGAGGATTTTCGTGCTCTCCTGCGCGCCAATTTGATATCCCAAGTGGAGGATTTTCCTATCTTCGATACCGTCTTCGATTACTTTTGGCGTGAACAGAATTACGAGCGGGTGCCGATGGAAACGCTTGAGATTGAGGGAACGCCTACCGAATCTCAGGCGCAAGAAGGTGGTGAGGAGGAGGGTTTGGATGAAGCCTTTGCTGAAACTCCCGCCAAAGAGAACGTCGAGCTGGAGAACCTGGACGAGTTTTCAATCCCGACCTACAGCGCTCAAGAGTTGCTCAACCGCAAAGATTTCAGTGAAATGAGTGTCGAAGAAAGTCGCGCGATCGCGCGAGCCATTCTGCTGATTGCCACGAGAATCGCGACGCAAGTCAGCCGGCGCAAGAAACGCGCGCGCAAAGGGGCAACGGTGGACCCGCGCTGGACCTTGCGAAAAAACATCAAGTACGGCGGCGACGTCGTCGAGTTGGTCAACCGCAAGCGGCGCATCAAGAAAACCAAAGTCGTGCTGCTTTGTGACGTCAGCGGCTCGATGGATTGCTACAGTCGATTCTTGATTCAGTTCATGTACGGATTGCAGAATGAGTTGTGGGGTGTTGAAACATTTGTTTTTAGCACCTCGCTTACCCGTATAACCCATTTGATTCGCACCAAGGATATTGCCAACGCACTGGAACAGATCTCCGGCAGCATTCTGGGCTGGTCCGGCGGCACCAATATCGGTCGTTCTCTGCAGACCTTCAACCGAAATTTTGCTCCGGCCATGGTTACCTCTCGAACCATCGTCGTCATCATCAGCGATGGTTGGGACCGGGGCGACGTCAGCCTTTTGGAGCGGCAGATGCAGGACCTAAAGCGTCGATGCAAGAAAGTGATCTGGCTCAATCCGCTGCTCGCCAGTGAAAATTATGAGCCTTTGTGCAAGGGAATGCAGGCGGCACTACCCTACATCGATTTGTTTTTGTCGGTTCACAACCTGAACAGTCTGGTCGCGTTGGGACGCACTTTACAGAAGATGGTGGCTTAAGTTTCACGGAGGAAAATTATGTCAGGCCAAGGAACATGTTTTGAGAACCCCGAGTTGGAAGCCAAGAAGACAGACTCGGTCTATCACCAGGTAAAAGAGTTTCTCGACAAAGGTGAAACAGTGGCTGTTGCGACCATCGTGTCGGCCAAAGGCTCCACGCCGCGAGAAGTGGGCGCTAAAATGGTGGTCACGGCCTGGGGAGAAATTCTCGGCACCATCGGCGGTGGTTGTGGCGAGGCCGATGTCAAGCGGGAAGCGATTGAAGTTATCCGCACTCGCAAGCCTAGATTGGTGCGCGTGGATCTGCTTGATGACATATCGTCAGACAGTCCGGCTGTTTGCGGCGGCATTATGAATATTTTCGTCGATCCCTGGTGGGAAGGGCGCGATGAGGAGCCAGCGGCCAGCGAATGAGCGCCCTTTCTGAAGAATTGGTGCGGATCAGCGAGCAAGGTTTGTCCGCGGTTCTGGCGACAATTGTCGAGGCCCAGGGAAGCGACCGTGTCCAAGCCGGCGCTAAATGCCTCGTAGTCGATGGCGAGATCAAAACGGACACCATTGGCGATCCCCGCGCCGTCGAGAAGATTGTTCGTGAGAGCGAGGCGATTTTAAGCTCGGAGAAGTCTAAACTCGTCGCGCTTGAAACTCCCGATGGCGGAAGACTTCAGGTCTTTTTTGAAGTCATGCTAACGCCGCCCAAGCTGATCGTCGTCGGTGCCGGCCATATTGCAGTGCCTCTGGTGCAAATCGCCAAGGTTCTCGATTTTCATGTCACTGTCATCGACGATCGTCTCCTTTACGCCAACCGCGAAAGGTTTCCTGCGGCCGATGAAGTGTTAGTCGGCGATATGGCGCAAATGTTGACGGAGATGACGATTACGCCTTCCTTTTATATTGTCCTGATCACCCGCGGGCATAAATACGATGAACCTTGTCTCCGTCAGATCCTTCACAGTAAAGCGAAATACATCGGCATGATCGGTAGCCGGCGCCGAATCAAGGCCTGCTTCCAACGATTCCGTGACGAGGAGAAAATCGCCGAGGAAGTGATCGAGCGGGTCTACGCTCCGATCGGTCTTCATATCGCGACCGAGACGCCAGCCGAAATCGCGTTGTCGATTCTAGCCGAGGTGATTAAAGTTCGTCGCGGCGGCAAGGCGGCATCGCTTTCCGGCCATTGAGCCGGCACTTGAATGGACGGTGCCAGTGCCGCGCAAAATTCAGGGCGTGATTTTTTCGGACCTGGGCCAAGCGTCCAAATTTATGGCGCTCGACTGGGTGCAGGACGCGCTTCGGAAAGCTTTAGGCTTTGCGCCATACCCGGCTACTCTCAATCTGCGGCCATCAACCCCTCAGGATGCGCGGCAGTGGCAGGCAATCCAGAGAGAAGTTGCGCCGGAGCCAATGGCGCCGATCGAGAGCGGCTTCTGTAATGCCGGGCTTTATTCTGTCAGCATACAGCGGTTGATTCGAGGCGATGAAACGGTCAAAGGAGCTGTACTGCTTCCTGCTGTGATCGATTACCCCGAGGATAAAATCGAAATCGTTGCCCCGGTTCGATTGAAACAAGCGCTCTCTGTCGAGGATGGTGACTCCTTGGTTTTGGAGTTTAACGATTGAATAACAAAAAACGAGTGATCGTCGGGATTTCGGGAGCGACCGGCGCCATCTATGGCGTTCGCATTCTCGAGATCCTGGCCAAATTGGCTGACGTCGAAACTCATTTGGTGTTGAGCAAAGCGGGTCGGATGACGATCCAGGTTGAGACGCCGTACTCTTCTAAAGATGTTGAGGCCATGGCCGATGTCGTCCACGACGTCAACAATGTCGGAGCGAGCATCTCGAGCGGCTCCTTTCGGACCGAAGGCATGGTCATCGCGCCGTGCTCGATGAAATCGATGGGCGGTATCGCGCATTCGTTGGGCGGGGACCTCCTGGTGCGTGCCGCCGACGTGGTTTTGAAGGAGCGCAAAAAGCTTGTGCTGGTGGTACGAGAAACTCCGCTACACTTGGGCCATCTCGAAGCGATGGTCTCCCTAACTCGAATGGGAGCGATTATCTTTCCGCCGGTGCCGGCTTTTTATCACCGTCCTAAAACATTGGACGACGTCATCAACCAAACAGTCACCCGGATCCTGGATCAGTTCGGCATCGACGTGAAATTGTTTCATCGCTGGGATGACGAGGGAATGAGCCGACATCCTGAGGCCGGAAAAACCACCACGCTGGCGGCTGCTAAAACTAGCCAGCGAGTTAAAAAGCAGTCGTAGATCGCTGCTTTGCTCGACATGCCAAGCCGAGAGAACAAGACTCTCACCAAGACGCAACAGCGGAAAAAAGAACATCTCGAGCTGTGTCTCGACGCCAAGACCGTTTCCGCGCCAACGGGATCCGGTCTTGATTCGTATATGTTTCTCCACAATGCTTTGCCGGATCTCGACCTCGACGAAATCGACACCGAGACAACTTTTTTGGGCAAGCGACTGAAGGCGCCTCTAGTCATCTCCTCGATGACCGGCGGTTTCAGCCTGGCCCGAACGGTTAACCGCAACCTTGCAGCCGCGGCGCAGGAGCTCGGCTTGGGGATGGGGGTCGGGTCACAGCGAGTGGCGATCGAGGAGCCGTCCGCGGCCGATTCGTTTCAAGTCAGAGACGTCGCACCGGATATCCTCTTGCTTGCCAATCTCGGTGCTGTTCAACTCAACTATGGTTACGGTGTCGATCAGTGTCGACGGGCGGTGGAAATGATTGGCGCGGATGCCCTGATTCTCCATCTTAACGTTCTCCAGGAAGCAGTGCAGCCAGAAGGCAATCGCAATTTTTCCGGGTTAACGGCTAAAATAGCGGCGGTCTGTCGTGATCTGGAAGTGCCGGTGATCGCCAAGGAAGTCGGCAGCGGCATCTCGGCCGAAGTTGCCCTGCGGCTTGCTCGTGCCGGCGTCAAAGCGATCGATGTCGCGGGAAAGGGAGGCACTTCCTGGTACGCGGTCGAGGCTTCCAGGGCGGCCAAGGCCGGGCAACCGGTTGATGTCTCCTTTGCCGATTGGGGAATTCCAACCGATCAATCGTTATTAGCCATACGCGAAGTTCTCCCGGAAATGACACTGGTCGCTTCCGGCGGCATTCGCTCTGGCTTGGACATGGCCAAAGCCATAGCCCTCGGCGCCGACCTAGCGGCTTTGGGTCAACCGCTGCTGGCGCCGGCCTTGGAGTCCGCCGAGAAAGTGGTAGCGTCGCTGCGTTCGATCATTTACGAGATCAAGGTGGCGATGTTGTGTGTCGGGGCTCACGACCTTGGCGCCTTGCGTAGAACTCCACTGCTGCAGCGGCCGCTGTGAGCTACTCAACGATCGGTTCGAATTTACAGAAGCCTATGCTTCTTTAGGCCATGGCGTTTCATGCCTGATGATTTAAAGCAGCAGCTCATCCAGTATCTCCAGACTCATAACACCATGACTTTGGCCACTTGCGCCGACGAGCGGCCGTGGGCAGCGACGGTCTTTTACGCCAGTGAAGAATGGAAGCTCTATTTTTTCTCGGCGCCGCAATCACGCCATTGTCAAAATCTTGCCGCCAACGCTGGGGTTGCAGTCACGATCCAAGAGGATTACAAGGATTGGCGCCGGATTAAAGGAATTCAGCTGGAAGGAAAAGGCCTGCCGGTGGATTCAATCCTCGAGAAAACCAAAGCGATGGCCGTCTATGCGCGCAAGTATCCGGAGATTATCAAGCTTTTCACGACCCCCGGCAGTGGCGTCTTTTATCAGGCGTTTCTCAAAGTCAAATTTTACTGCGTCGTCCCTGAGAGGATATACTTTATCGATAACGAGCAGGGCTTCGGTAAACGGCAAGAGTTGGAATTGACCGGGCAGGTGTAGCAAGGACGAACAATGTCGCAAGTACTGGGGAATGAGTTGACGGTAGAGCTGTTGAGCCGATTGGATGGACGGGATGTCGAATCCCATGAGGGTAAGATCATTCCGATTGTTACGGTGGATGAATACGGCTGGCCGCATCCGGCTTTGTTGTCGTATTACGAAATGGTCGCGAAAAATTCACGTACCATCGATATGGCGCTGTGGAAAAACAGCTCTACGGCGAATAATCTCAGGCAGACGGGTAAGGTGACCTTGATGATCATCGACCACGCGTTGAATTATTATCTGAAGGGGACCGTGAGCCAGACCGAAGCTGAAATGTCGGGCGCCGCTGCGGTTTCGCGCTTTCGCGTGACTCTGGAGCAGGTGATCGAGGATCAGGAACCCAATGCTGAGATAACTACCGGATTGACTTATCGCCGAATGACTCGGCGTGACCCCAACGATTTTGCTGCGAAAGTTTTCCGAGGCTTGAAAGCTTGAAAGAAAGATAGTGAATCGGAAGAAGGCCATTGCTTGGTTGGCAGCGGCAAGCGTTATCGGTCTTGGTGGCGTCGGCTGGTGGCAACTTGGCGACGGTTCTAAAGAACCTCCGTACGTTACCACACCGGCACAAAGGGCGAATATCACGCAAGTGGTCTCCTCGACCGGCACTCTGCAGGCCGTCGTGACTGTTCAAGTCGGCAGCCAGGTTTCCGGAACCATCGAAAAGCTCTTCGCCGATTTCAACACCAAAGTAAAAGCCGGGCAGATTGTCGCTCAGCTCAATCAGGATAAATTCAGTGCTGCCGAAGATCAGGCTCGCGCAAATTTGCTGGCGGCGCAGTCGAACATCGAGAAAAGCAAGGTTAGCGTAGCCGATGCCTTGCGCACGCTCGAGCGTAATCGGCAGCTGAGAACGAAAGAATTGATGGCGCAAAGCGATCTGGACGCGGCGCAGGCGGCCTACGACGCCGCCGTTGCCCAAGTCGAAGTGAATCGGGCGCAGGCGGCGCAAGCCCAAGCCTCATTGAAGCAAGCGACGGTAGATCTCAATAACACAGTGATTCGCTCGCCGGTCGACGGACTGGTGATCTCAAGAAACGTCGATGTCGGTCAGACCGTGGCGGCTTCTCTTCAGGCGCCGACGCTGTTTACAATTGCCAACGAGTTGGCGCGAATGGAAGTTCATACCAACGTTGATGAGGCGGATGTCGGTAATGTCAGAGAAGAGCAGGAAGTCACGTTCACGGTGGATGCCTTTCCGTCGCGGCGCTTTCGCGGGCGCGTCCATCAAGTGCGCAATGCGCCCATTGTCGTGCAAAATGTTGTGACCTATGTAGCCGTCGTCCGCATCGACAACAAAGAGTTGCTGCTCAAACCGGGTATGACTGCCAACGTGCAATTTTTGGTCAACCGAAAAGAAGACGTCCTCACTATCCCCAATATGGCGCTGCGCTTCAAACCGCCGGAAGAGAAAGAGGAGGCGCAGGAACTTCTACGCCGCGAACAGAGCCGAACCGCGGCGAAAGTAGGCGAGAGGCGGACTAGCCGGCAGAGCGTGGCGGGCGCGGGTGCCGCAGCCGTTCGCGGAACGAGGCGGGTGCGCATCTATGTTCTAAGAGGAGATAAAGCTCAACCGATCGAAATTCAGCTGGGCATCACCGACGGATCAAAAACCGAGGTTGCCAGCGCTGATCTGAAGGAGAATGATCCGGTCATTATCGGTATGAGTAGTGGCGCAACCTCGGGTAATCCGGGGGTGGCCAATCCGTTTCAGCCGCCGCCGACTCGCGGCTTCGGTTTTCGATGAGTGAGCTGATCCGCGTCAAGGAACTGTGCAAAACCTATCGCATGGGTGACGTGGAGGTGCCTGCGTTGCGTGGCGTTACTCTCGCCATCCGACAAGGTGAATTCGTCGCCGTGATGGGATCTTCCGGCTCCGGCAAATCGACCTTTATGAATATACTCGGTTGTCTCGATCGCCCGACCAGCGGGAAATATTTTCTCGATGGCGATGAAGTCGGGGCATTGACACCGGATCAGTGGGCGGACATTCGTAACCGCCGTATCGGCTTTGTGTTTCAGGGATTCAATCTGCTTGCACGCACCACTGCCCTCGAAAACGTCGAATTACCGATGATGTACAACGGCTGCAGCGGCAAACAACGGCGTCAGCGGGCCCAGGAAGTGCTCGGCTTGGTGGGCCTCGATGAGCGTCTCGATCATATGCCGAATCAACTTTCCGGCGGGCAGCAGCAGCGGGTGGCCATCGCCAGAGCTCTGGTGAACCGGCCGTCATTGATTCTTGCGGACGAGCCCACTGGAAATCTTGATTCCGCCACCAGCGGCGAGATCATGGGATTCTTTCGAACACTTAATCGTGATCAGGGGATTACGATTGTTTTAGTAACTCACGAAACCGATATTGCCGAATACGCTCAGCGGCAAATTCATTTCAGGGACGGTTCGGTGGTCTCGGATCATGGAACCGAATCACCTCACTTATCAATCGAGCACTGAGCCATGTTGTTCATGACACTGCGGATCGCTCTGCGCGCGCTGGGAAGAAACAAGCTGCGTGCTTTCCTGACGATGCTCGGAATTATTATTGGAGTCGGTGCGGTCATCGCAATGGTTGCGATCGGTGAAGGGGCCAGAGTCACCATTCGGTCTCAGATCGCCAGTTTGGGAACTAACGTGCTGATCGTTTTACCCGGAACGACGGCGCAGGGTGGCGTTCGGACGGGGTCGGGAGGCGTCAATACGCTGGTTGATGGCGATGCCAAAGCGATGATGCGAGAGCTGCCCGCCGTCGCTTCCGCTTCGCCTGCTTTGCGTCGTCCTGAGCAGGTGGTGGCGGGGAATCTCAACTGGTCGACCTTAACCCAAGGGGTGGCGCCGGAATTTCAGCAGATCCGCGATTGGCAAGTTGCCGAGGGCCGTTTCATACACGATGGCGATGTCGAAAGCGCCGCCAAGGTTGCCGTTATCGGCGAAACCGTCCTGAATCAGTTATTCGGTAATGACGATCCCATCGATGCAGTCATTCGCATCAGAAATATCCCGTTTCGGGTCGTCGGCGTGCTTGCGCCCAAAGGACAAACGAGCCAGGGAACCGATCAAGATGATACAATTATTATTCCGTATACGACGATGCAGAAACGCTTGATGCGTATTACTTTCGTGCAAAGTATCGTCGCCTCGGCCGTCAACGCCGAACGCCTTCCGGAAGCCCAAGCGCAGATCACTGCGCTTTTGCGCCAGCGACATCGAATCGGCCCGGACCGTCAAGACGATTTTTACATCCGTAATCTCTCGGATATCGCCGAGGCTGCGTCGAGTAGCGCGCGAGTGATGGCCGTGCTGCTGGGCTCGGTTGCATCGATATCTCTGCTCGTCGGCGGTATTGGAATCATGAATATCATGCTGGTGTCGGTTACCGAACGTACTCGTGAAATTGGCATTCGTATGGCCGTGGGAGCCCGCCGCAAAGACATCATGCTGCAATTTCTGGTCGAGGCCGTGGTGATGGCCGCAACCGGCGGCTCTATCGGCATATTGTTGGGGATCGGCAGCTCCGAGATCCTCAATGACTGGGTACAATGGCCGACTCACATCAGCGCATCGATTATCGCCCTCGCTTTTTTCTTTTCAGCCGCTGTCGGAATATTTTTCGGCTTCTATCCCGCCAGGAAAGCAGCCACTTTAGATCCCATCGACGCGTTGCGCTACGAGTGAAGTGAAACTAGTTCGAAATCGATCTCGCTGCGAAACGCATTGATACGCGCGACCTTGACCCTCACGTTATCGCCCAGCCGGAACTTCCGCCCATGACGGAGGCCTTTGATCAGGTATTCTTTCTCGTAATAGTAGTAATCGTCATCGGTCAGCGACCCGATTTTCACCAGCCCTTCAACGAAATAGCTGTCGAGCTCGACGAAGAATCCGAAGTTCGTCAAGCTCGTGATAAAGCCGTTGTACTCCTCGCCGATCTTATCCATCATGAATTGCGTTTTCTTCAGGGCGACCATTTCTCGTTCGGCGTCCATGGCATTGCGCTCCTTGTCGGAGGTGTGTTTGCCCGCTTCGACGAGATAGGCGGACAAATTTTCTCGTTCGGCACTTGTCACTTTCTCATCGCGAAGCGCTTTCTCGAGCATCCGGTGCACGATCAGATCGGGGTAGCGACGAATCGGCGAAGTGAAATGAGTGTAGCATCTGGAGGCCAGTCCGAAGTGTCCGATGTTTTCGGGTTGATAGAGCGCTTGTTTCATTGCTCGTAAGAGAACACGATTGAGCACTCTCTCCTCGGGCTTACCGCGAGCCGCCTCGAGCAGCTTTTGTATCTCCAGCGGCGCGATCTTGTCTTTCTTCAGCGGCAGCCGATAGCCTAGGCTCAGCAGGAACGGCGCCACGGCTTCAAGAGATTCCTTCTCTGGTCCCTCGTGCACGCGATAAAGCGCTGGTAATTGCCTTGCGGTCAGATGACGCGCCACCGCCTCGTTGGCCGCGATCATGAATTCCTCGATAATTCGATGAGCGATGTTGCGCTCTGCGCGGATGATGTCCTCCGGCACTCCTTGAATGTCGAGAATGATCTCCGCTTCCGGTAGATCGAAGTCTAGGTTACCGCGAGCTTTGCGTTTTTCAAAAATCAGCAACGTGAGCTCTTCCATCAGCTCGAATTGAGACACGAGATCCGTATAGCGTTCGATCGTTGGACGATCGCGATCTACCAGGATCCGGCCCACGTCGGTATAGGTCATGCGCTCCCGGCTGCGGATCACCGAATTGAAGAAACGGCTGCCAATGACTTCGCCGTTGAAGCTGTATTCAATGCACGCCGTTTTTGTAAGCCGGTCCTCGCGGGGATTGAGACTGCAGATGCCGTTGGATAGCGCCTCCGGGAGCATAGGGATGGCGCGGTCGGGAAAATAAACGCTGGTGGCGCGGCTGTAAGCCTCCTGGTCCAGCGCGGTGGCGGTGCTGACATAATGCGCGACATCGGCGATACAAACGTAGAGCTCATATCCGCTATCGGTCTTGCGCACGTAAACGGCATCATCGAAGTCGCGTGCGCGCTCGCCATCGATTGTGACGATCGGCAAATGCCGCAGGTCGGTGCGGGAGGTGATTTCATCGGGACTGACAGAGAAAGACGCGCTGCTTGTCTCCCGGTGAACCTCGGGCGGAAAGCTGCTGCTCAGCCCGTAACGGAAAACAATCGATTGCACCTGCACTTCGGGATCATCCGGGTTGCCGATGACCTTCAGGAGCTCGGCCTGGGGCGGCGATGTCGCAGTTCCATAACGAGAAATCTCAGTAGCAATGATTTGGCCCTTCTCTGGCCGTTCATGTCCGCGGGTTAACGGGATAACCGGTGCGATTCTTGGATCCATGGGGACTAAATAGCCATGACCCTCGATTTCATCGTAAGTTCCGATCAGACGCTTGTGACCGCGTTCGAGCACCTGCATAATATGAGTTTCCAAGCCGCCGCGTTTGTTCCGATCGACACGGACCATGACGCGATCGCCATGCATAACACGACGCATCTCGCGCCGATTCAAGTAGAGATCCACAGCGCTCTTGTCATCGAGGATGAGGAAGCCGTAGCCGTCCGGATGGGCATGGACTCTGCCGGTCATTAGGTTATCGCTATCGGGTAAGCCGTAATGATTCTTTTTTAGCCGGACCATTCTTCCTTCGCGGACCAGCCGCCGTAAGGAATCGATGACGATTTGGAGGTCATGCTGTTTGAACCCGCCCTTTCGAGCGATTTCGACCGGGGTTAAACGAAGGCGCGGCTTTCCTTTGAATAGATCGCAGATCTTTTCTCGTGCCTGCGGTGATTCCGTCGTAGCCGTTGCAGATTTACGCGCCATATAAATGAAACATCTTATGGAATCGGGCGATTTGCAATCAACTGCGGCGCTGCGATCAGGTCCGCGATGGATCGATCGCAAGCTCGGTCATCAACCAGTCATCGCCCAAGTCAGGCGGCGGCGGAATTTCAGTCAAGGTTATTTCCTGCTGCAGTGATTTTATTATTGTCCGGGCAACCTCGATAAAATCTGCAACCGCTAGAAGCACGATCATAGCCTTCTTGCGGTCGATCGTGCGGATGATGCCGACTTCTTCATAGGACTCTAGAACGAATTTGACATAGGCGATATCTCGAGGGCAGATCTCCAAGTAGATGGGAACCAAGCTCATAATTTACCGACTCAGAAATTGCTCGAGCTCTGCCGGTAGTGATTCTTTCTGTTCTTGCGCATCCGATCGTTTGTCAATGGCAGGTGGTTCGATGGTTTTCGGTAAAGATCCGCGCCGGATGATCTGGGCGATGATCCGGGTGTCCGGCCGAACTCGAAGATTGGCCGGAGTGCCTTCGACGCGGAAGGGCAAATTGATTTGACCGCTCCGGTCTAGGAGATAACGCAGACTTTTGTTCTCGCGCAGCAGCTCCTGGCTGATTCGGACTGACATGACCAACATTCCATTCCATCGGGTCGCCTGATCGGTCATCATCCATCCCGCGGCCATGATTTTATAATCTGCGGTTGTAAGCTGTAAATTCTCGGTGCGGATCACTTCTTGGTCGAGTATGACTAGCGCCTCGAGGTTTTCGAAAGGAGTGTCTTTGGATCTCCCCAACTCGGCTAAGCTGGGCGAGAGCGGAAGCGAGATGGCTGACCCAGAACTGCCGATCCGAGACATCATCAGCGCGATCAGGTTAAAGTCCTTGAGAGTTCCGCCCGGAACCCGGGTTTCGCCGGCGCCTTCTAACGAGCCCGGCTTCATCGCGCCGTTGTGCGCCTCGGCACTGAATTCTCCTTGGAAGTTCAGGTGACCCTCTATGCGGTCTTTGAACGAGGGGAATTTGCTTATGAGGAGAGACGGTAGATCCACTGAATTCAACTGCGCATAAAGTTCCAGGCGTTGAGATTTGTCGGTCCCGGTGATCGATACATCGCGGCTGCGCCAGCTCCCGTTTAAAGCGCGAAAAGAAAATTCTCTGAGACTTATCTCTTCTGCCGACCAGACTATCTGGCTACGCAGGTCGAGATAGGGCAGATCTTGCAGTGTCCCGTCCGGCGATGACACCGTGCCCCGCAGCCACGGTGTGCCGTTTTCCAATGTGAGCTTGCCCCTCAATCTGACGTTTTGCAGGCGATCCGATTTCGCCACTGGGAATTCGGCAAGATCGACTAGATGTAAATTTGCCGAGCGAAGCTCGCACGTTAGCGCGGGAACCGCCAGGTCAGCCACTGCTCCTATCATCTCGATGTCAGATGACCGGACCCGAAACGCGGCATTTTCGATGCGAGCTTCTTTGCCAAGAAACAAGATCTTGGCCCTTAGCCGTTCGATCTTGCGCCTGCTGCTCTCATGTCTTAACTCCGCTTCATTGATTTCAAGCGCGCCATTCATATTCCAGGAGGACTCGCCGATCATCACTTTTGAGGCGACAATCTCGCCATGTAAGTTCCCGGTCGTTCGAAATGCCTGCAAGGCCGGAAAGAGCTCGATCACCTCGGATAAATCGGACCGGTCGCTGCGCGCTCTGAGTTGTAGTCGAGGCCGTGATCCACGCTCATAAACCCCCGAGACGTTGATCTTGGTGCTGCCCACTGTCAGAAGCGATTCATGAATCACGAATCGGTTGTCTTGCCGTGAAATTTTTGAGGACCATTCAGCAATGGTCCCTCGTGGCTTGCGCAGCCAAGTGCCGTAGCGAATCTCACTGTTTCGGGCCCGCACTATCGCTCCTAAGCGCAACTTATCCCATGTTCCTTCGATGACACTATCGAAGCTGACCTCACCTTCGCCGCTGAGCTCAATTGGCAAAACATCCTGAAACACGCGCGTGCCTTGCAGACGAGTGATATCGATGGAACTCAGACGAAGATTGCCCTTCAATTGAGCTTCGGACCAAAGTCCGTTCGTCGAAAGATCCGCCGAGCCGTTCAGGACGGCGTTATAATCTGAAGAGCCGAGGATCGGCGCTTTGACGATGAAGTCTACAATCTGAGGCCGGGCGAGAACGCCGGCAAGTTTCGCGCGCAAGGACAAGGGCCCGGCGATATCGAGCTCCGGAGGGATTTTATCTCGGAAAAACGGAACCGCCCGGGTGAGTAGGGGCACGAATAACGAGTCGAATTCTACATTGACTTCGACCGGTTGTTCTTTCCATCCTTTGCCGCGAACGAAGGGTCCTAAATATCCCGCTACTCGCACGTCTTGGTCCAAATCCTCACTTAACGACGCGGCCAAGCTCATTTTCGCTCGACCGTTGGGGTTGATTCCTTGGAGGTCTATGTCGACCCGCTTGATCTGCATTTCCGCCGGCGCCCGTACCGAACGATCGATAAAGTCAATGCGCCCGTTCTTTATTTGAAAATTGGTAACGACGAAATTGATTGAGCTATGCTGCCTCTTTGAAGCCGACGAGCGTGCGTTGGGCGTTTCCACGAGCTGTTTGCGCCGGTCCTCCAAGGAAGAAATATTCATCAGACCTTCTTCGTTGGTGATGATCTGAAATTCCGGTTCGACAAAGGTTAATTTGTTGATGACAATCCTGCCGAACATCAGTGAGAGCAGGCTGACACCCATCCTGAGTTCCTGTGCTCGTAACAATGGAGTTGCGGCAAAAATTGGACGGTCGCCGATTCGGAAGTTCTTGGCGGAAAAACCGAGCCCGGTGAGCAAGGTCATTTCGAATTCGTCGAAAGCGACGTCTTTGCCGGCGACCCTTTGGAGTTCCTCATAGACGAGATCGCGTCTGATAGCAGCGAGAAGGTTGACGGAGTAGACGAGCGCAAGGGCTGCGATGATGACCGTGCCCACGGCGAATGAAATGGATTTTTTGGACAATCTCATGCGCCCGAGGGATGAACCAGAACTCTCAATTTGCAGCAGCGGTGTTTAGCGAGAGGTTTTTCGGCTGGTCGCGCCCCTCTGACTGCCGCCCCATTTTGGCAGGCAATCAGTTGACCCGTTCTACAATGGTCGCGATGCCTTGACCGACGCCGATGCACATGGTTGCCAGACCATAGCGGCTGCCGCGTCTCTTCATCTCGTGAACCAATGTGGTCATAATGCGCGCGCCGCTGCATCCGAGAGGATGTCCGAGAGCGATGGCTCCACCATTGACGTTCAACTTGCTCAGATCGATGCCGAGCTCGCGCGCGCAGGCGAGCACCTGTGAAGCGAAGGCCTCGTTGATTTCCACTAAGTCTATTTGATCAATGGTGAGCCCGGCGCGTTTCATGGCTTTCTGAGCGGCTGGGATCGGCCCGATGCCCATATAATTAGGATGAACGCCGGCCGCGGCCGAGGCAATAATACGCGCCATAGGTTTGAGCCGCAGCTGCTCGGCTTTTTCCGGTGTGGCAATCAGCAGGGCCGCTGCCCCATCGGAGAGCGGCGACGAGTTGCCTGCCGTTACCGAACCGCCTTTTCTAAAGGCCGGCTGCAAAGCCGCGAGCTTTTCCAGTGAAGTGTCGGCGCGAGGTCCTTCGTCTTTGTCATGCACCAGCGGCGCGCCTTTTCTCTGTGGAATCTCGACCGCAATGATCTCGTCTCGAAGCACTCCTCGATCTTGTGCTTGTAAAGCTTTCTTATGACTGGATAATGCAAATGCGTCTTGGTCTTCGCGACTGATATGGTATTTGTCGGCAACATTCTCAGCGGTCTCGCCATTATTGATCAGCGAGTAGAGCTCGCCCATGCGCTTGTTCGGGAATCGCCAGCCCAAGGAGCTATCGTACATAGTCACATCACCGCGCTGGAAGGAAGTGTTGGGCTTTCCCATCACCCACGGGCCGCGGGTCATACTTTCGACACCGCCGGCGACGAACAGATCCCCATGGTCGGTTTCCACCGCGCGCCCTGCTTGATTGATCGCTTCCAAGCCCGAGCCGCATAAGCGATTAACCGTGGCGCCCGGAATGGAATAGGGAAGGCCCGCGAGTAACGAAGCATTACGGGCCACATTGCGTGAGTCCTCGCCGGCTTGATTGGTGCAGCCGAAGTAAACGTCTTCAATCTCTTCCTTATTGACGCCAGTTCTCTCAACGAGCTTGGCAATGATGTAGGCGCCGAGGTCGTCGGTGCGAATGTCTTTAAGGATGCCGCTGTGTCGCCCCATGGGCGTGCGTACGGCCTCGACAATGATGGCTTCTTTCATGATTTCACCTGTTCTTCATAAGAGTAGAACCCTCTGCCGGTGGTTTCGCCATGGAAACCAGCCATAACCAGTTTCTTAATGAGCGGCGCGGGGCGATAACGATCGTCGCCGGTTTCGCGCTCGAGGCCTTCGAGGACGGCGAGAACTTCATCTAGACCAATCTGGTCCGCCCAACGCAATGGCCCCATTGGATAATTGACACCCAGGCGCATCGCAATGTCGATTTCATCAGCTTCAGCAACCCCTTCTTCGAGGCTGCGCGCCGCCTCATTGATAATCAAACTCAGAATGCGGGGGAAAGTTAGACCGGCGGCATCCTTCACTTTAACGAATTCTTTACCTAGCGACCTAAAATGATCTTGCGCTTGCTGCAGCGCGCTGTCGGAGGTTCGCAGTCCCGCCGCGATCTCTATGATTTTTCTGTCCGCAAGTGGGTAAAAAGTCGCAAAGCCGATTAGCCGTTCCGGCCGTTTTGTCCAAGACGCCATTAGAGTGGTTGAGCCGACCAGACAGGACGTGATGATCACTGCAGACGGCGTTAAACCGCGGTCGAGCTTTTCTAGCGTACGCCTTTTCATTGCCTCGTCGCCGGCTGAAGTATCGATCACCAGCGCTGCGTCGGCTTGAATTTGTCCGGCATCGCTCACCAACTCTGCATCGAGACCTTTGGCTTTGCTGAGCGCAATCCAGTCCTGCGCCAGCCGGTTGGTGCCGACGATCGCTAAGCTACTTTTTGTCGTAGACATAGAATCCTCGGCCGGTCTTGCGGCCCAAGTTGCCGCCCATTACCATGCGCTGTTGGATCGGGCTCGGACGAAATCGGGGATCGTGGAAAAATGATTGATAGAGCGAGTCAGTAGCTGCGAAATTGATGTCATTGCCGATAAGATCCATGAGCTCGAAAGGTCCCATGCGGAAATTGCCGGCTTCCTTCATCACACGATCGATAATCTCCACCGAGCCGTCGCCGTCCCCAAGGATGCGCAATGCCTCATTGTAAAACGGCCGGGCGATCCGATTGACAATAAAGCCCGGCGTGTCTTTAGCGCGCGCCGGCGTTTTCCCCATGCGGCGCATCAAATCAGTGGCCTTATCGATGCTAGCCGGGCTAGTCCGATCCCCCTGCACAACTTCGACCAGCGCCATGAGCGGTGGCGGATTAAAAAAATGCAGGCCCAGCACTCGCTCCTGATGCTGCGTGTTTGCCGCAATCGCCGTGATGTTAAACGAAGATGTGTTGCTTGCCAGAAGAGTTTCCCGACCGCAAATGGAATCGAGCTGCTTGAAGATATCGCGCTTGAGTTCCAATTTTTCCGGCGCGGCCTCAATCACCAGCTCGCTTCCTTGACACGCCTCAAGCTGGGTGGTGCTGCGCAACCGAGCGACAATCTCCTGCTCCTGCTCGACAGAAAGCTTTCCTCGCTCCCGGCTGCCCTTTAAAAATCCGCGAATACGACCAAGGCCGGTATCGATAAATTCCTGCTTGATGTCATACAGCAGAGTGTCAAATCCGGCCTGTGCCGCAACCTGGGCAATGCCCGCCCCCATGGTGCCGGCGCCGAGCACTGCGATTTTTTCTATTGGATTGGTCATGCGTTTGGTAATTCAGTTGCCGGGTTGCCTGCTCATAGTCGCAACGGAATTTATTTTCCGGTAAAACTGGGAGCGCGTTTTTCTAAGAACGCGCGTACGCCCTCATCGTAATCCGAGCTTCGCCCGGCGATTTCCTGCAAACAGGCTTCGTACTCGAGAGCCGCTTCGAGACTTGCCAAATTGGCGTGATTCACCGCTCGCTTGATCAAGCCGATGCCGCGCGGCGCGCCCGCGACTCTCTCGGCCAATTTCCTGGCTGCGTCGGAAAACTCAGCGCTCGGAAATACTTTCGCCACCAGCCCGATTCGTTGTGCCTCCCGAGCATCGACTGTCTCGCCCAACAGCAGCAGCTCCATCGCTTTGCTCAGGCCGACCAACCGGGGAAGGATGAAACTGCCGCCGGAATCCGGCGCGAGGCCGACACGGACGAAGGATTGGATGAATTTCGCGTCTTCCGACGCCACGCGCAGATCGCAGGCCAAAGCGAAGTTACAGCCCGCCCCGGCCGCGACCCCGTTCACAGCGGCAATGACGATCTTTTCCATCTGCCGAATTTGCCGGATCATCGGATTATATTTTTCCCGCAAGGAGGCGCCAAGTGATCCCTTCTGATCCGGTGTTCGTCCCTTCAGATCTTGTCCGGCGCAGAAAGCACGGCCAGCTCCCGTAATCATGAAACAACGCACCTCTTGGTCACGTTCGCCGACTTTGAGCGCGTCCATGACTTCCTGGTTCATCTGCGGCACAAAGGCATTAAGCGCTTGCGGACGATTGAGCGTAATCGTCGCGACGCCGCTTTCCTTCTTGTAGATGATAGTTTCGTAAGCCAATTGAGCTGAGTCGCCTTATCTGCCTTTGTATTCAGCTTTGCGTTTTTCCAGAAACGCCTTCATGCCTTCTTTGCGGTCTTCGGATGCGAGCAGCATATAAAAAGATTTTCGTTCGAAGTCGAGTCCTTCGTCAAGCGCGGTGTTAGCGGCTTTGAGCACCGCCTCTTTTGCCGCTTGAATCGCCAGTTTCGGCTTCACGGCGATTTTCTTGGCGATATTCTTGGCTTCTTCGAGCATCAGTTCGACGGGAACCACCCGGTTAACCAAGCCCAAGCGTTCAGCTTCGGCGGCCCCGATGATCTCCCCGGTGAGGACCAGCTCCATGGCGCGGTGCTTGCCAATCAAATGCGTCAACCGCTGCGTGCCGCCGCTTCCCGGGATGATCGCCAGATTTACTTCCGGTTGGCCAAAACGCGCCGTTTCCGAAGCGACGATGATGTCGCAGCTCATCGCCAACTCACAACCGCCGCCCAGAGCGAAGCCGCTGACCGCGGCAATGACCGGCTTGGAAATTTGATTGATCTTATCCCGGTATGCGAGACGCCCTTGCACCCGCTCGTCGAACGCGCCGAGATCCGCCATCTCCTTTATGTCTGCGCCGGCGGCGAATACTTTCTCTCCACCGGTGACGATGATGACTCGAATACCTTGATCTTGATCCAGGGCTTGCATCGCCAAAGACAAGTCTTTGACCAAATCATAGGAGAGCGAGTTGAGCTGCTGAGGCCGGTTCAAACTTACGACGGCAATGGCGCCGTCGATTTCAACGACAACGTTCTCGTAGTCCATAATCGGCTTGAAGTTTAAGACATACACCATGGCCGGAGTCGATTCAACAAACGCTTTATCTCGCTACCGCTCGGAACAGCTGCGAAAACACGCTTTTCAGAAGGCAATCGGTTGGCTGTGCCAAATGCCACCGAAGAGAAATCCTTGTGCCTCCGGAGAGAAGTGTTGCCGCCCATCAATGATGATGAAGGGGGGTGCGTACGGGTTATCGCTCACCAAGCTCAATTGACACGTCTACGGCGATTTGCAACTATCGTTTTCTTATGCCCAGCCGCTTGGAACCTGCTACCCGCCACTACGATGAAAAACTTCAACATATCCTAAAAACCTCAGCCAAAATCTTTGCCGAAAAGGGCTTTCATCGCACCTCGGTGCGCGACATCTCGCGGGCGACAAAAATGAGCTTGGCGGGTCTGTATTATTACTTTACCACCAAGGAAGAGCTCCTTTATCTGATCCAGGAGCGCTGTTTCGTAACGCTGTTGCATCGTTGGGAACAAGCTGCGGGCGCCGAGATGGATGTGCGCGCTCGCATCGGACTGTTCGTCGCAAATCACCTGAGCTTTTTTTGGCATAACACGCATGAGATGAAGGTGATGGCGCATGAAGACGAATCATTGAACGGCGACTTCGCCGATAAGATTCTGGTGCTCAAGCGGCGCTATGTGAAAATTCTTATGGATTTGGTTGAGGAATGGCAGCAGCAAGACGGCGGCAAAGGAGTGGACTTGCGGGTCGCGACCTTTTCTCTTTTCGGCATGATGAACTGGACCTATACATGGTACCAGGCCAAGCGCGATTTACCGCTGCCTCAGCTCATCGAGCAGATGGTGCGTATTTTCTTCTTTGGAGTGTTAAAAGCAGGACAGATCGATGAGCGTTGGTTTATTTCGAACACCAGTCGAGAGAAAAATGCCTTTTCACTTTGGCACAACGTCCCTTAGACATGATAGATGCGAGGAGCAAAAATGAGTCTAGCGAGAGTCGGCGATAAAGCGCCAGATTTCGCCGTTAAAGGAATGCACCAGAAGAGAGTCTCCGAGTACTCCTTGTCTCGCTTTAAGGGCAAATGGCTCGTGTTATTTTTCTACCCGGCCGATTTCACCTTTATATGTCCAACGGAGGTCGTCGGCTTCAGCAAGCTGGCCAAGGAATTTGCCGCCCAAGACGCCGAAATTCTCGGCGTCAGCGTCGATTCGTTGGACAGCCATCGTTCCTGGGCGGAGGAGTTGGGCGGCATCGATTATCCGCTGCTTAGCGATGAGGACAAGTCGTTGAGCCGAGCCTATGGCGTTCTCGATGAAAGGGAGGGAGTGCCGTTAAGAGCTACCTTCATCATCAATCCCAACGGCGAAGTCAGTTACCTGGTTATCAGTCACGTAAATGTCGGGCGCAGCGTCGAGGAAACTCTGCGCGTTGTTAAAGCGCTCCGCACCGAACGCCTTTGCCCGTCGGGATGGAAACCCGGCGAGCCCACCGGCGGTCTCGACCACAAATATTGAGCTGGCTTCCAACTAAATATCTGTGCCTGCTCCTGCCCGCTGTCTGCTAGTATGAGTATTTCAATTTTGAAGCGGTGCTAATTCGTCAATGGCCCTGGAAGTTATACAGCAGAAGAAACGATTCATTGAAAGCCGGGCGCGCATCCGTGAATTTGTTTTCGGCATACAAGACGGACTGATCAGCACGGTTGGCCTCCTGGCCGGTATTCAAGGGGCCACTGAGAATCGCTTGGTGGTCATCATAGCGGGTTTCACCGCGATGTTTTCGGGCGCGATCTCAATGGCCGCCGGCTCCTATCTTTCGTCCGCGGCGCAGAAGGAGATATTCGACAAGGAGTTGCGCGACGCCGAAGCGCTGGCTGAGCGGGAGCCCTATGTTGCGGCCGAGGGGCTCCTGAGGGCGCTGGGCGAAGAGGGTCTGAGTAAGGAACAGAGCTACCGGATGGTCAGAGTCCTCAGCCAAGAGCGTAATGTGTTCATGCGGACCTTCCAGGAAAAAGTCTTCGGCTTGGGCAGCGCTGAAATCAATCAGCCAGTGCAGGCTGCGCTAGTGATGGGGTTCTCATTTATTGTCGGCGCGATCGTGCCGATTATTCCGTACATGATCACCTCGGGCCTGACGGCTTTTTATCTTTCGGCTCTGCTTGGCGGCATAACGCTTTTTGGCGTCGGCGCTTTTAAGGCGAAACTCGCGGGCAAGTCACTGGCACTCGGCGGTTTAGAATTTTTCCTCGTTGCCGTCGGGGCGGCGGGAGCGGGATTTCTGATCGGCTTGGTTGTGCAGTACTTCTTTCCGGGAGTCGATATTCCTCCCGCCTAATCCTGCCTCAACGTTCACCGTAAGTGGTTCCTGCACCTGAGCGAAGATAGAATCCAATTTTAACGGCCTTTAGGGTGTCGGACCAGAGCTGATACCTTTGCCGGGACTTCAGTGCACCAACCGGGGAGATGCAAATCTCTAGACGGGGCCGCTGGGTTGCCTTCGCTCCGACGCGCTCGCCAATAGCGCAGTGTCGGTTTGAACGACCGAACTCGGCATAAACAGGCTGCGCAGCAAACCTAAGTTTTCACGGTCTTCCGCCAAGTCCAGCCCTTTGGGTGTTTCGAGACACATCGGTACACCCCAAAATCGTTTATCGTTCATTAGCAATCGAAACGCCTCCAAGCCGATGTGCCCTTTGCCGATGTGCTCGTGCCGGTCGACCCGCGAGTTAAATTCCTTTTTCGAATCGTTGAGGTGAAACGCCGCTAGCCTCTCGATGCCGATGGTCTCGTCGAATTCTGTAAATGTTCGTTCGTAACCCTCTTTCGAGCGGATATCGTAGCCTGCGGCAAAAGCATGCTCTGTATCGAAACACACGCGCAAGCGGTCGCTTTCCCGGGTGGCATCGAACATTTTGACGATGTGCTCGAAGCGAAAGCCGAGATTTGATCCCTGGCCCGCTGTGATCTCCAGGGTCACTTTCACGCGATAGCCAGGACACGCCTGGTGAATCTCATTGAGAGAACTCGCGATCGTCTTAATGCCTTGGTCTTCTCCCGCGCCGACATGCGAGCCGGG
>DASUVS010000110.1:0-10811 GCA_036378835.1 Binatia bacterium
GTCTTGTAGAAGTCTGGTCGGGGTTCAGGGTGCAGCCGCAGAGTACCGCTCGTTCATTTGAAATCGATTAGACGGCGGGCCTTCTCTAACGAGTAACAAAGATCTGATCGAGCAATTCTCGGCACGCAACGATTCTACAGACGAGCCCTCTGCCTTTAATTATAACCGGCTTGTGCCCTTTTGTTCCCGCGTTCGTTTACTGTGTCTGCTCGTTTCACAGCCCGGTCAATAAAGCTCGGTCTTCATGCGCTCGGCATATTTCTCGTTATACTGCCTGGCGTAGGCGGCATCCTTGCCGTCGCGCGCGGCGGCGAAGTCGCCGTGGGTCGGGGCGCCGCTCGGCCGCTCCATCTCCCACAGCTTGGCCCGCACCAGGGCTTTGGGACAGTGATTGAAGGCTTCCTCGACAGCGACGACCAGGACCACACGTGGCGGCTTGCCACCTACTTCGAATCGCTTCAGCAACTCCGGATCCGTGCTGATCTTGGCGCTACCAGTCACGCGGTACGTTGCATTGGTTCCCGGAATCATAAAAATGATACCGACTTTCGGATTGACGAGCAGGTTCTTCATCCCGTCGATGCGGTTGTTGCCCGGCCGGTCGGGAATCAGCAGTGTGCGGTCATCGAGCAGCTGCACAAATCCCGGCGCATCGCCCTTGGGCGAACAGTCGATGCTGCTCCCGTTCGAGGTCCCGATCACCAGGAATGGCGATGCCGCGATGAAGGCGCGCCCGACCTCCGTGATGTGGTCGGTTTCCTTGGTGGCGACGTTGGGCAACGGCTTGGCATAAATCTTCGCGAGATCGTCGAGTGACGTAACGGTATAGGCATCGTTCCGGTTTATCATCTCCATGTCATATTCCTCCTGGGTCGTGCACGCTAGCAGTGTTCTTCGTTAGGTCTCTGCAATATCGACTGCTAACCAAGTCTTGTCAATATTGCAACGTGTGGCTTAGGCCCACGGGATAGCGGTCGTCTCCTAACGAACGGCGGCTTATTTCGATCAGTGAGTTTAGTTCGGCGTAAAAGTAGCTGTAGTTTTTTCGTTTGTGGTATTGAGTCGCTCCCAACGCGCTGCACGCTACTCGACCATCCTAATCAATACGTACCCTTCGCCCAAAGAAGGTATCAGAAGCAATGGCCGGACTATTGGAATCCAAGGGATCGTCATTGGGATTGAAAGCGCGCAACTCGAAGCTCCCATCGATTTCTTCACACCTTTCAGCGAACCTCATGACAATATCGAGTCTGGTGATCTGCGAAGGTGGAACACCACCGTCGATCGGAGTCTCTTTAAAGTTGAAGTCCAGGCCCTTCGCTTTTGCGTCCCGAGCGCCGGTTTTCTTCCAAACACCTTGTATGTGGCTGAAGCCAAACGCCCTTTCGGCAGAGCTCGTAATCTGAAAACCACCGTCCTGTGACAATGTCCAGAGGCTTTGAGTGCCACTGCCTTCAACGACAAGATAAGTGCCGGGCAAACAGCCGCCCTGTGCTCCCGCATCGCGCGTGCTAGCGCTGGTCGAACTCAATAAGAAAGCCGCGACCGACAAGACAAAGACCACGATTACAAACCGGTATTTCATGGTGCACTCCCCGCTGCGGTTATTCGTGCAGACTTCTCGGAACACCGGCTTCTAGCACAGGATGCCCCATCAAACAAATCCGGACAGCGTTCGGATTGAGGAGCGAGACGCGTCCATGGACCGTAGGATTGCCCAATGACCTATCAGGACGAACAGAACCCGAATCCGGAAACAACCGCGGGCGAAAGTGGTATTACCCGAGCCTGATCACAATGCTCATCGGAGAGAAGTGCTTGACAGATTTTTTTCAAAAAAGGGATATTACAACCGGCCACTAAACTCTTGACGTGTTTGCCCAATTTATTGATCTTACGACAACAAACAACTGTCGGACGGAGAAGAGCAACTATCATAGGAGGTTTTATGACATCGCAGGTTCGTGCGGCTTTGTTATCCTTTATCCTGACACTGAATGGCATTCTGACCGTAACCCCTTACGCCGACGCTGATGGCGGCTGCTTTCAGGGAACCTACTTTGTCAGAGAGAGCAGCGGCACGCAGAGCTTATGGACGTTTTCACAAGATGGTACTTATCAAAGCGCCAGCTCGGCGGAAGCGGCCCGCAGTTTTGGTCACATACAGGGTGCCTGGGAAAAGACCCGGGATCGAGAACTGCGCTCAACAGGTTTGGCTTTTACTTTTAGTGGCGGCAACGGCGACGTAGGTGTTCCGCCACTTCGGACCGCTCGGGTTGATGCCGCTATGTCGTTCACACATAAATGTGAGGAGGTGGAAGGAACCTTTGAGGTTCGCTTCTTTGGCCCGGACGACGATCCCGTCTCGGAGCCCGGTGAGTTCGTTTTTTCCGATACCTTTACCGGGCGGCGTGTCACGGTTAATTAGTTTCGCTGCAAGTGCTAAGTTCGAGGCTCGCCACTGCTGCTTCACCACGGCGTTAGTGATGCTCGCGAAGCTCCGATTTTCAACTATAAAGACCGGTCTGGTACTCTTCTGGGCGATCTGGCTGACCCTCGTAACGCTCACGAACTTCGCTGATGCGATGAGGCAGCTGGACGTGCTCCCGAGTGATTTCAAGCTCGCCTCTTACAATTTTGATCTTGTGCAGAAGACGGTCGGTGCTCACGGAATACCGACGAGCGTCGCGGGCGTACTGTTCGCCGGGGTTATTTTGTGGGAGTTGCTCGGCAGCCTCCTGTTCTGGCGTGCATGGCGAGTTATGTGGCGCCACGGAAACGGCGCGGCTGCAGAAGTCGCGCAGGCATTTGCAGTCAGTCTCGCTCTATGGGCTGCCTTTCTGATTGCCACGGAGGCGTTGGTGAACTACGAGACCGCCGCGACGCACAAGACAACCCTGATCGCGCAACTTGCAAGCCTCCTCGTAGTTCGCGCCAGCACTTCGCCCACAAAGTCTGGACAAGCGGACTAGCTGACTTCAGGGAAGCGTGTGACTTTCCGACTACGCTCTTCTCTGCCATCCTCCGCAACGGTATAGATGCTCGTCAGCTTTAATTGCAGTCGCGTGGTAATGTTCCTCCCGGAACGCTCCGTGGCGTCCTTTGCGATTGAACGATTGGAACTGCCTCTCACCGCTACGGATTTGAGGCGGACTAGGGCCGAAGCAAAATTTTTCGCGCGCCCCGGCGCCCGGCGTGCTGAATCGCTTCAATGCCTTGCTCGAGCGGATAAACTTGCTCGATCAAAGGCAAGACCGTTACCTGGCTGGCGGCGAGCGCTTCCAAAGCATCAGGAAAAACACCGCAGCGGGAACCTATCAGATTGATTTCATTGATCACCACCGGCGCCAAGGACACCTGATGAGCTCCGGCGATGGTGCTCTTCAACACCAGAGTACCGCGCGGGCGCACCGCGCTGATCGCCAGTTCGAGCCCGGCGGCGGAACCAGTCGCTTCGACGACGACATCGAAAAGCCGCGGCTTCCAATCGTTCAGCAGCATCGTCCGCACTCCGGTCCGCCTGATGAGCTCGAGCTTATCTTGGTGTTTACCGAGTGCGATCAGCTTCGCTCCGGTAAGGCGCAAGACCTGGGCGCAAAGATTACCGAGCTTGCCATCGCCGAGGACCAAGATCTCGTCGCCGGTGTTAATTTGAATCTGTTGAAGTATTTCAAATGCGGCGGCGAGCGGTTCGGTGAAAACGGCTTGTTCATCATTGACTGAATCCGGCACCAGGTGAAGGTTTTCTAAGCGCACCGCCACAGCCTCGGCAAACGCGCCGTCGGCATTGAGAATACCCATGACGGTTCGATTCGGGCAGTGGCGGGTTAGATCTCGGGCGCAACATTCGCAGTGTCCACAGCCGAAGTTGATTTCGCCCACGACCCTCTTGCCTAACCACTTTTCGGGTCCATGCTGGACGGAGCCGACGAACTCGTGGCCGGGCACACCGCGAAAATTCAGGTAGCCTTTGAAGATTTGCAGATCGGTCGAACAGATACCGGCGAGATGAACTTTGACGATTGCGGTCTCTTGGTCAGGAACAGGCGGCGGGTAAGAAGAATCGAGGGTTACTTCACGACCATCCCAATAGATCGCCTTCATGGTGATGCGCTCTCACGATTTTTTTAACTCGCGTGCCCATTTCGTTTTCGGCCGTGGAACTTCCTCGCCGTCAACCATAATGTCGGCGCCGCGCTCGTGAAAGAAGCAGAGCAAGCCTTTGATCTTCGGACATTCGGCGATCGGTTCCATGTACCCCCACACCATATCGTCAAATTGCTGCTCGCCCAGTTTAACCGACCAATAATCTGCCGGTCCTTTATAAGGGCAGCGCGACTTGGTGGCGCTTGGAATCAATAGCTCCATGCGGACGTCTTCCTGCGGGATATAATAACGAACCGGATGATTGGTTTCGAACAGAAGTCTTGGCCGGCGAGTCTCGGCCACGAGTTGTCCATCGATCACGACTCGAATGTGCCGGGAGCTGGGTAACACGTCGACTCGTTTGTACGGATCACGGGCATGAACAAAAATCTCTTCATCTTCCTCCAACCAGTGGTCCATTTTATTCCATTCAAAGGCAAAGTGATTGCGGATTGCGTCTGCCGCGGATAATGGATCTTGATAGCTCCAACCGATATCCTCCGCGTGTTTTCCGCCCAGGTCAATTGACCAAAAAGAAGCCTCGCCCTTGTAAGGACAACGGGTTCTCCGCTGGCTCGGCGATAACAACTCGGTGCGGACATCTTCCCGGGGAAAATAATAAACCGGCAAAACCTCGGCTTCGCGAACGAGCTTGGCATGTTTGCTGTCAGCAATCGTCTCGCGGTTGAAAATAATTCGGACGTGCCTGGGGCTCTCGCTCACGTGGACCCAGTGTCCGCCGTCGCCATGCACCGGCACACGCTGTTGGGTTACATTGCTCTTCACCCTCGCTCCTAACTGAGTTTCGCCAGCTTCTGCAAACAACGAAGCTCCCGCGGCGGTTTTAGATGCTGCCCCATAATCGTCCAGGAAACCTCGCCGACATAGATATCACCGCGCGAGTCGAGGGCAATACCGTGCGGCGCGATGAATTGACCGGGGGCTTCGCCGGCTTTGACGTCGCCGAGCCGAGCCACGCGGTTGCCTGCTTTATTATAGATATCCACCCGGTGCCCGAGATTGGGCGCGTCCTTATTCACCGAATACCCCGGACCCAATTCGCCGACATAGCAAAGCGGATCTTCGCGAGCACCGTCCATGTAGAGAGCGCAAGGACGATGCATGTTGTTCCACTGAGTTTCGTACTTGCCGTTGGCGTCGAATATTTGAACCCGATTATTTTCGCGATCTGCGACGTAGATCCAACCATCTCTGTCGGTGCAGATGTTATGAACGATGTTGAACTGCCCCGGGTCCGAGCCCGATTCTCCCCATGACAGCAACAGTTTCCCGTCGGGTGAATACTTGTGAACCCGCGAGTTGCCGTAACCATCGGAAACGTAGATCTCTTCCTTGGGAGACAACGCCACGTGGGTGCAGCGATTGAAAGGCTCGCCGCTTTGGTAGGGCGCCGGCTTGCCGGGAATACCCAGGGTCAGGAGAATCTTGCCGTCCAAGGTGCACTTGCGCACCGTGTGATCACCGTCATCCGTCAGATAGATCGTGTCATCCGGCCCCATGGTGACGCCATGGGCGCGCTTGAATTTGCCCTCGCCCCAGGAACGCAGAAAATTGCCATCACGATCGAATACGATCACCGGATGCGCGCCCCGCGTAAAGCAGTAGACATTGTCGTTCCTATCGACGCCGACCGAGGCGACTTCATGAAAAGTCCAGCCGTCCGGAAGCTTGCCCCAGCACTCGGTGACCTCGTAGCGAAACTCGCCGGTACCTAAAATAACGCTCATCGATCTCGTTCCTAACCGCCGCCAATCACGAAGGGCAAACTTTCATCCAGGCTCGTGCGCATAGACTTGACGCCATGCTTCAAAACCGCCGCTCATGCTGGCGACATTTTTAAAACCATTTTCGATCAAATAGGCGGCCGCGCCGAGGCTGCTGTTACCGTGATAGCAATAAACCACCACCGGCTTTTCTTTGTCGGTATTCTGAACGAACCCTTGCACATTACCGTCGTGCAGATGCAGCGCTCCCGGGATGTGCGCCGCCTGGTATGAGCCCGGATCGCGGATATCGACGAACACCGCATTCTCCTGATCGAGCCGCTCTTTAGCTTGGTGAATTTCTATCTGTGGAATCTCCATGTCTCTTACCTCGCCTAACGCTGTCCTTCTATCAAGGCCCGTCGGCACTGTCCACAACGTTGAAATTTTTTGGCGTTCCATATGGCCGCCGGCAACTCAGCTGCTATAATCCGGCGCCATGAAACTTTCCCCGCTCACGTTTTTTTCTCTCGCTGCGGTGTGTTCGATTGCGGGTTCATCCGGCGCCGCGATGCTCGCGCCCTTTTCCATGTCGGCGCGCGGCTATTCGCTTGCATTGGCCGGGATTCCACTGGTCGTCAATGGCGCGGGTCGCGTCTGCTCGGATTTATCATCGGGAGTGCTGGCATCGTATTTCAGTTCGGGCATGCTGATCATCGCCGCCTCTCTGTTTGCGCTACTGATCAGCAGCGCTAGCATTTTGTTTCTCGACGCCACCGCTGTTTTTCTCGTGGCTTTCACACTTTTAGGCATCACCGAAGCAATGTTTGCGCTATCGATCCGCAAGATCGCCTTCGAGAAGTCCGAACCAGGACAACAAGGCCGCGCTCAGGGGCAAGTCGCATCGGCCCTCGGTATCGGCTTTGCCGTAGGCCCGCTGCTGGGCGGATTTGCCGGAAAAAAGTTCGGACCCGACGCTTTGTTCGTGGTGTATGCGGCACCGCAACTTCTAAGCTTGTTGTTTCTGCTTCTCGGCGGCGCGCATCGATCGGGCAAGATCACTCAGGAACCTTCCAGGCGGATCCTGCGCGAAGGTCAGAAGCTGCTCAGCTCTCCTTCCTTCCTGGCCTCTTGCCTGGCAATCTTTCAGTCATTTCTTTTTCTGGTGGGAGTTACCCGGGTGGCCTTTCCCTTCTTGGCCGCCAATCAACGCGGCTTGGGGCTTGATTGGGTCGGAACCATGGTTTCAATTTCGCGCCTGGCCGACACGGCCGGGCGTTACAGCGGCGGTTGGCTTTGCGATCGCATCAGGCCCGAGCGCGTGATTCTCGTCGGTATTCTGATCGGCATTCCGATGTTTGTCTTGCAGGTTTACGGCAGCGGAGTAACAACACTCCTGATTCCATTGTGTGTGATGACCATGGGATTCGGCTACACCAACGTCGGCGCCACCATGTTTGCGTTGCAATCCGCCGGCAGCGCCGGCAAAGGACTCGCCCTAGGGCTTAGCCGCGCGTCGACTTCGATGGGACAGATGCTGGGGCCGTTGGTAGCGGGACTCTTAGTGGAGAAGTTTGGCTATGAGCATGGATTCGAAACCATGGCGCTCATTTCCGGGGTGGTGCTGTTCGTCGTCTGGCGCGGGCTGAGCACACAACCGGCTGGCGCCGCTACCGACGCCGGCCGGTCAACTGATTCAGGATAGATCGGATCCGTTCTAACGCAATCCTTTGAAGTCTTCGCCCAAGGCAAGATCTTTCAAATAAGCGACGCTGTCATTGGCATAGCCTACCTGTCCGGCCTTCTCAGCGCGCCAGGCATCGAGGTATTTGAGAATCTCGTCCAGCGGCAACACGTCGGCGTACTTCTGGTTCATGTCGAATAGGTTTATAGCGTGACAAGCCTCGTGCCGGTCAAAGACGCATTCTTCGGCAACAATCATGCGCAACCGATTGGTCGTGCCATCGACAACACTGGCGCGCACACAACCGCTGGTGCTTTCGCCGCATGTGAGCACTGTGTCGACCCCTAGGAAATTCAGGTGCGCGATCAGCGGCGTCCCCCAGAAAGCGCTGGGCGACACTTTTTTCAACACCGTCTCTCCCGGGATCGGCTTTACCTGCTCAACGATATCGAATTTCCGCCGGTTACGATCAAGCTGCTCCTGATTCATGTCAGCTCTTTTCGTCTTATCGCGGCGAAACGACCAGGGTTCGATGGCGACACCGTCCATCCCGGTGACGTGGATAACCGGTATGCCGACTTCGCGGGCTTTGCCAAGCAGCTTCTGAATGTGCGGCAAGGCATTCCATCCTGCCAGGCCGCAGCTTCCCGGCCAGGTTTTGATCGCTTCTACCACGGGTTCCGGCTTATCGCCGAAAACCCACCGGTAAAGATCGATCAGCAGCAACGCGGGCCTTTCGCCGAAGCCGATTTTGCGTTCAGGCCTTCCCACCAACGTGGCTTTATCTTGTTCGGTTAAAAAACGCTCCCATACTCGCTCAGCCATAGAAAACTCCTTTGCTGGTTAAGTGTTTGGTCATCTCATCGGTGCGGTAGTGACTGGCAACCTATCACTCAGTTCGTGAGACCGTCAAGAAACCTATGATCACCAAATCGACGGGTGCATTCTCTAACCTTACCTTAACCGCTCGCTGTAGGTAGATTGAGTTGGCCCTTAGGTCCTTTGAAGGCAATGTCATACATCGCGCGGGCGCCAATCCCCCGGCGCGCCAGGAGATTGCTTCCCTGGCACATAGCTTGCGCTATCTTCTTACATCTTCCTCGCGCGTGGTTTCATAGCGCAGGCTGGCGATAGTACCGATCAAAACGTCAGGTTCTTTGTACTCGAAAACGGACTCGAGCGGAAATGATCTCGGATTAGCATTGCAAATACGCGCTTAAAAATCGAAGCGACCATAATAGAAGGCCGGTCTCATGTAATTCAGTTCTGATGTCGCTGCAGGCCAACTTATAGCGACTCCCGCACTTGCATCCCCTCTGATCCCTACGTTGAAAAATTATCAACGAAGGCGCAGGTTTTTTTTGCCTAACGCTGGGACCTGCGCTATACTACGCGCCAGTCACAGTGCAAAGCATCACGCTTTCAATACTCATCTGGCTCGTCCTGGTATCGCCTGCAAGAGCTAGTTACCTGACCGCTGCGGAGCAGCTTAAAGACATCGGTGCCTCTTTTAGCTGGCAGGACGTCAGATCGCGCAGTCTAAAAATCGTCGTTGAATACCAAATGAACGGCGAATCGAGACGGGCCCATCTCGGTTCCGGTTTCCTGATATCGGGCGATGGGCTCTTCGTAACGGCGTATCATGTGATGTCCTACTGCTTGCTCAGCCAGAAGGGCAAGAGCCGTTTCGCCGAAAGCGTCGATTGCTCGATTGCCAATCCGCGGGCGCGTTACAAAGCTCAAAACGGCGATCAGGAATATGAGATCCAGATCTTGTCGCATCTGACCGAAGAGGATTCGACCAACGGCAAGAAGCAGCATACACCGGATGAAATCATTAAAAATCGCGATTTCGTTATCGGCAGGCTCAAGGCCGACCCGAAGATCCATTTTTCTCATTGGGAGCTACGGGATTACGAGCAGGGGAAAATCAGTCTCAGTAAGCCTCGCGCCGATTTCGAGTTGAAGCCGTTGATGCCGCCCAGGAAAGTCTTCATTGTCGGTTATCCCGGCGATGGAGAGTTCGAAATTGCCCACGGATTCTTGAATCTGACTGACGAAAAACATCGCGGCTACTTTGCCGCCGACTATAAACTCTACGAGCCTGCCTATCTAAAAACCGAGGGAATCGAGCCCGACACCAAGTGGGGCATCGCGGTTGCCAATCACATGAGCGGCGGCGTGGTGGTTGATGCCAAAGGACATCCGGTAGGCGTCGTGGTTAACGGCAACCAGAACACCGCCGGAGTTCTTTCCATCGAAAATGTTTTGGAGACCTTCTTCTCGCGGAAACGCAGTTCCGAGTCCCAGCCAAAAGTCTTTTTGGCGCCCAACAGCACGCCCCTGTTCCTCAAACGCGCACCGGATTGAGCGGCGCCGCATCATAGTACGGCCAGGGTTTCTTCCTTCCATAGAAGCTGCTCTTTTGTTGCCATTGCGCCGATCTCTTAAAGGCCGGTGGTGTCTCAGTTTGACGGTTCTCTGGGCGGACCGTATATTCTAAAACTACAGCCATGCCTATTACGTGGGTAGAAATGTTACTAAGAATGGGAGCGAGCGTTTTTCTTGGAGCTGCCATTGGATTTGAGCGCGAGCGCATTCGTCGCGCTGCTGGCCTGCGCACTCACCTTTTAGTCGCTCTGGCATCTGCCACTTTCATGTTGGTTTCAACCCAGTTCGTCTATTATCAGCACTACTCCAAAGATGATCTCGTCGGCGTGGATAGTTCCCGTATAGCAGCAAGCGTTGTTACCGGCGTGGGATTCCTCGGGGCGGGTGCGATACTTAGAACCGGACTCAGTGTTCAAGGACTAACTACCGCGGCAAGCCTCTGGCTAGTTTCTGCTGTTGGGCTGGCTTCGGGCGCTGGGATGTTTGCTGAAGCAGGCACCGCTACTATCGTAACGCTTTTTAGTCTTGTCATACTGCGGCGATTCGAAGGTAAAACTAAAGGGAACGGGCAGGGCTAGAGCTTCAACGCCGTACTGGTCGATATAAACGCAGCCATCGGTGTGTTCTGTGAAAATTTTGAAACCACCTCTTATATTGCTCTCATAGCGAAAAGGACCGCGTGACCCAACCAGCTAGGAAAGCTGATCGTTGCTATAGCTAATCAGCACGAGCTATGTAGAGCGTAAATTTGACCCTGCGAATGATGAACCGACGGTTCACCAGACTAACAAACGCCTTCTCCAAAAAATAGAAAATCACAAACATTCTATTGCTCTTCATTCATCCACTACAATTTCTGCCGGATT
>DASUVS010000111.1:0-8042 GCA_036378835.1 Binatia bacterium
TCATACCGCAGAAATCATGTTTTTGGGGATGATGCCGAAGGTCAAACCTTGGGATAACAAGCTGGTGCGCCAGGCAGTGGCTTATGCAATCGATCGGGACACTCTCATTAAGACGATCCTCCGCGGAGAAGCGTCTCGACTCGATGGCCCGATCGGTGTCGGGCAATACGGCTACGATCCCAATCTGCAACCCAAGTACACCTACAACCCGGAAAAAGCCAAGGAGCTGCTAAGGCAAGCGGGTTATCCCAATGGAGTCGATGTAGAACTGCAAACTCCCGTAGGGCGATACACGTTGGACAAACAGCTCAGCGAAGCGATGGTGCCGATGCTCAATGCGGTAGGCATCAGGACCAAGCTTTTGACGCCGGAATGGGCAACGCTTTGGGCCAACGTGCAAAATGGCAAGGTGCCGTTCTATTACATGGGTCGCGGCGGGGTGGTTGATCCTAGCGCGGCTTTGTCCCAGTATTTTGAAACCGGAGGATCGCCCCGTATTGGCTACTCAAACCCGAAAGTTGACGAGCTACTCTCGGCCGAGCGGCAAGCCTTCGATCCAGCGAAGCGCAAGAAAATCCTCGGCCAAGTGATGAGCCTCATTACGGAAGAAGCACCGGCGCATTTCCTTTGGCGGCATCAATTGCTGTTCGGCATGGCTAAAAATATCGACTATCGGCCATTACCGAGCGAGCGTATATATGGATGGAATATGAAAGTGAAGTAGAAGGTGTCGGGCCGGCCAGACGATCTGTATACCGACCGTTTTCTTCGGGCAACCAATCCAACGCCTCTTAGACAAGCTGCGCATTGCTCTCAGGAGCGTAATCCGATGCATCGCCGTAATTCAGGCTTGTTCCCGCCGAGTAAATCCCCTGCGTTGACAGTCCAGTCGCGTTCGTCTAGGAATCAGACTATAATTTTTGTTCAAATCCGATCACCGGAATACGTGTAATACTTGGAAGGAGTTTTTGATGGCGCAAGGTAGAGTGGGTTACGCACTCGGGTACGGCAAGTTTACCAATGTCCGTGAGATGGCCGAGGTCATGCAGCAGGCCGAGGAGCGCGGTTTTGAAATGGCTTTTTTCTCCGAGACCATCGAGTTGATGCGCGATTCGGTGAGCTCGCTTGCCGCAATCGGCTTGGCGACAAAAAAGCTGAAATTAGGAACTACTCAAATTGTTCGCTTGCGCGGTCCGGTAGTCATGGCGCAATCGCTGGCGACATTGGACGAATTGACCGGCGGGCGCATGAGCATCGCTCCCGGAGCCTGCACTAAGAGCCATGCGCGCGTTCATGCTTTGCCTGAGGAAGTTGGGGCGACGCCTACGGAGGTGCTAAGGGATTATGTCGAATCGATTCGCTTGCTGCTCAAAGGCGAAAAGTGCTCGTACCATGGCAAGTATGTGAATTTTGATAATGTAGGGTTGGGATGGAAGCCGATCCGTTCGAATATCCCAATCCATCTTCCCGCCACCGCAACGGTTGGCTTGCGCTTGGCGGGAGAGATTGCCGACGGAGTTATCCTCAACGCGGTATGCTCACCGGAGTACACCGTCAACGCGTTGAAAATCATCAAGGACTCGGCGGAAAAGGCCGGGCGCGACTTTTCCCGTTTCCAAGTCGCGCAGATCATCAACTGCTCGGTGGAAGATGATCATAGAAAGGCTCTCGATGCGGTCAGATGGGAAGTTGCGACCAAACTCGATCCCGTGCAGATTTCGTTTATCGCGGCGCCGAAAATGCGCGTCGGCGAGCCCTATATCAGAAAGGAAGACATCCCGCTTTTCGAGAAGGCTCATGCCGAGGGCGGCATGGACGGGCTGATCAAAGCGATTCCGGATTCCTACGTTGAAGGCATGACTGCCAGCGGCACGCCGCACGAAGTGAAAACGCGGGTGCAGCAGTACCGTGATGCGGGCGTGCAGATCCCTCTCCTGAGACCGGCGGCGGCGCATCAAACCCAACGCTTGTTGGATTTGTTTGCGCAGTGACAATTCAACTCAGGTTCAACTAACAGTCAGGAAAGTTGCTCCTGAGCAGTGGGTGAACCAGCGCTCGGGCAAAGCAACTCTGTATTAAAATTATGTACCGGGCGGGCATCGATATTGGCGGCACGTTTACCGACATGCTGTTGGTAAGTGAAGACGGTTCTGCCGTTATCGGCAAGACCTTAACCACTCCCGCAGATCCCAGCCTGGCGGTGGAGAATGCTCTAAAACCGGCGCTGCAAAAGGGTATTGTAAACCAGCAGCAACGCGGCACCTTGATTCATGGCACCACGTTGGTGACCAATGCGCTCATCGAGCGTAAAGGCGCCCCCACAGCCTTGCTTACCACGGCGGGGTTTCGCGATGCGGTCGAGATCGGCCGCGAGCATCGTTACGAGCTATACGACTTGAATTTGGAATTGCCTAAACCCCTCGTGCCGCGCCACTTGCGATTCGATGTCCCGGAGCGGATCGCCGCGGATGGTAGTGTGCTCCAACCGCTGGACGAAGAATTCGTGCGCCGTCTCGTCGCACAGTTGCGCGATAAGGAAATCAAAGCCATCGGCGTCAGCTATCTCAATAGCTATCGCAATCCCGCTCACGAGCGCCGTACCGGCGAAATCATTGGAGAAGTCGCGCCCGCGATCCGGGTTTCGCTCAGCTCAGAAGTGGTGTCTGAAATCCGCGAGTTCCAGCGTACCAGCACGACCCTAGCCAATGTTTATGTTCAAGAGCGAGTGTCCGATTATCTGGCGCAATTAGAGGCTCGGCTGGAGGCCATCGGATTCATCGGAAGCTTCTTCGTTATGCTCTCCAGCGGTGGGATTGCAACCCGAGATACCGCGTCCCGTTTCCCGGTACGGTTGCTTGAATCCGGCCCGGCGGCAGGTGCACTGGCAGCGGCGCAGGCGGGCATGCTTTCCGGTCACCGAGATTTGTTATCGTTTGACATGGGCGGCACTACTGCGAAGCTTTGTGTGATCGAGGACGGCCGGCCGCTCAAGACTCATGAATTCGAGGTCGATCGGGTTTATCGTTTCAGAAAAGGCAGCGGATTGCCTGTGCGCATTCCGGTAATCGATATGATCGAGATTGGCGCCGGCGGCGGCAGTATGGCGCGCATCGATTCGCTCGGGCTTTTGAAAGTGGGCCCGGAAAGTTCCGGCGCCGATCCGGGGCCCGTCTGTTACGGGCAAGGTGGCACCGAACCAACGGTCACCGATGCAGACCTGATTCTTGGCTACCTCGATGCGCGCTATTTTCTCGGCGGTAAGATGCAGCTAGATGTCGATGCCGCGCGCAACGCTCTTGGGCGATTTGGCCGCCGACTTGGCATAAGCGTGGAACAAGTTGCCTGGGGCATTCATCAAATCGTCAACGAGAACATGGCGAATGCGGCGCGCGCTCATCTGGGAGAGCGGGGCAAAGATCCGCGGCGGCTGCCGATGTACGCATTTGGCGGGGCCGGTCCGGTTCATGGCTATGGTGTTGCCGAAATTCTGCGACTCCCGGCGCTGATTTCTCCAGTGGGCGCCGGGGTGGGATCGACGTTTGGCTTACTCGCTGCGCCGCTTGCTTTCGATTTCGTCCGGAGCGCCTACAACCGATTAGACGAGCTTGACTGGCAATTCGCTAATAGCTTACTCAATGAAATGGCGGCAGAAGGCCGCAAAGTATTGGAAAGCTCAGGCCTGTTGGAGGAAGAGATCTCTTATCAACGTACCGCAGACATGCGTTATGTGGGACAGGGGCACGAAGTCTCGGTGTCTCTGCCGGATGGAACGTTGGGAGTGGTGCATCTGGACACAATCGCTCGGACATTCGAAAATACCTACGAAGCGCTATATGGTCGCAAAGGACCTGACGTGCCGCTCGAAATCATCAACTGGCGCGTAGTTGCCCGGGGTCCGCAACCGCAATTGGAAATGAAGTTGCAACGTGAATCAATGACATCCGGCGATGCCATCAAAGGATCGCGTCCGGCCTACTTTTCTGCGCTCGGTGGTTATGGCGAAACTCCGGTGTATGACCGTTACGCCCTGAAGTCAGGAATGACGTTTGCCGGACCCGCGATCGTCGAAGAGCGTGAGTCCACTTTGATCATCGGTGCGCGCGGGCGCGCTCGGGTGGACGAGCGCCTTCAGATCGTGGTGGACTTAATCGATGGAAAATAAAGCCATTGATCCGATCACGCTTGAAGTGATTTGGAATCGTTTTCTTTCGGTGGCTAACGAGCAGCAGGATGCGCTGATTCGTACTGCCTTTAGCACGATCGTGCGTGAAAGCCAGGATCTGGCCTGCGGTATGTTCGACACCAAAGGGCGGATGATTGCGCAGTCTCTGAGCGGCACGCCGGGACATATCAATGCAATGGCCACATCGATGCAACACTTTCTTGCGGCTTTTCCAGCCGACCGGCTCTCGCCGGGCGACGTGTTGATTACCAATGATCCATGGCAAACCGCGGGTCAGATCAACGACATTACGATTACCACACCGGTGTTCAAGCAGGGCCGCCTGGTCGCGTTGTTTGCGAATACCTGTCACAGCGCGGATATCGGCGGGCGGATACTTTCTGCCGAAGCCCGTGAGGTGTTCGAAGAGGGGTTACGGATCCCGATCATGAAATTGTTTGATCGCGGTCAGCCTAATCGGATACTGATGCAGATTGTTCGTACCAACGTGCGCCAGCCCGATGAAGTCATCGGCGATTTCTATGCCCAGACCGCTTGTAATGATGCCGGCGGGCGGGCGCTTCTCGAAATGATGGAAGAATTCGAGCTCGACAGCATCGATCCGGTGGCGGACGAGATTATCCGCCGTTCCGAAACTGCGGTGCGCGCGGAAATCGCTAAATTGCCGAGCGGCGAATGGAGCAATGAAACCTGGAGCGATGGTTTCGAAGAGCCGATTGTGGTGCGCTGCAAGGTCGAGGTGAAGAGCGACGAAATCTTCATCGACTTCACTGGCTCATCACCGCAGAGCGCCCGAGGCATCAACGTCGTGCTCAACTACACCCACGCCTATGCCAGTTTCGCCATCAAGGCGGCGATTTGTCCCGACGTGCCGCACAACGAAGGTAGTTTCCGGCCAGTTCATGTCAGCGCTCCGCCGGGCAGTATTCTGAATGCGCTGGAGCCCGCGCCCGTTGCCAGTCGCCAAGTCATCGGTCACTTTATCCCCAGCGCGATTTTCGCCGCACTCTCCGGAGCGATGCCCGGGCGCCTGATGGCGCCGGGAGCCGATCCCATCTGGCTGAGCGTGTGGCGAGGTCAGAATCCGCCGTTTACCTTGACTCTGTTTCAAGTCGGCGGCACCGGCGCACGGCCTTCAAAGGATGGCTTAAATGCAGTGGGTTTTCCTAGCGGGGTTGCCGGGGTTCCCGCTGAAATCATTGAAAGTCTCTCGCCGGTAGTTATGTGCCGCCGCCAGCTTCGGCCTGATTCCGGTGGCACCGGGAAGTGGCGCGGCGGCCTCGGACAGTTGACGGAGTTCACTCGCCGCGGTGACGGCAAATGGAGTGTCAGTTCGATCGCCGATCGAACAGTCTATCCTGCGCCCGGACTTCTGGGTGGCCAGGCTGGAGCGACGGGAGAAGTTTTTTTGGGCGATGGAACGCGTCTTCATGCAAAAGCGCTCGTCGAACTCAAACCAGGCGACATCGTCCACATCAACTTGCCTGGGGGCGGCGGCTATGGTCGGCCGTTCGAACGCGATCCCGAGAAAGTTCGCTGGGACGTGATCGAAGGCTACATCACCGCCGAGATGGCAGAGCGAGAATACGGAGTGGCAATTCGTTACAACGGTGATCCCGATGAATTAGTAAAGTTGCCCGACGGATGGGAGATTGATCGTAATAAGACGGCGGAACTACGGCAAGCCAAGCACGCCTAGCGGCGCGCATCTTAAATCCAAAATCTTGGATAGCGACCCTTGAGATGTGAGATCCGCAGTTGAAATTCTGAGCGGAGCGAAGATATGGAACTTCACGATCGTGTAGCTCTGGTTACCGGCGGCGCCGGTGGAATCGGCGGCGCGGTGGCGCATAGCTTGGCCGATGCCGGTTTGAGCGGAATCGTGATCAACTATCGCAGCTCCGAGAGAGAGGCCGACGCATTGGCCGCTGAGATTGAAAGTCATGGCGTGAAAGCCGTTGCCATCCGAGCCGATATTCAATCGGACGATGAGGTCCGCCGTATGGTCAGCAGGATTAAGGATGAATTCGGCCGGCTAGATGTTCTGGTCAACAATGCCGGCGTAACGCATTGGGTTAAGTTGACGGACCTAGAAGGTTTAACCGATGCGATCTGGGACGAAATTCTGGACGTCAACGTGAAAGGCTCATTTCGTTGTGCCCGGGCGGCGGCCGAAATGCTCTCGGAGAGGCAGGGGATGATTATCAATGTCTCGTCGATCTCGGGAGTGCTGGCTACTTCGACAATCTCTTCTTTGGCATATGGAACGGCGAAGGCCGCGTTGATCTATATGACCAAAGGGCTGGCCGTGGCGATGGCCCCCCGAGTCAGGGTCAATTGCGTGGCGCCGGCGTTTACCGATACGCCTTGGATGAGCCAGCACTTTGGTGTCGATTATCAACAAGTTATCGCCAACGCATCGGCAGGATATCCGCTGCAACGCATCGCTACTCCTGAGGATATTGCCGGAGCGGTGCTCGGTTTGATTACCGGCGGTGATTTCGTGACCGGCCAGACCTTGATGGTCGATGGCGGATTGAGCTTGAGTTAGGGAACAGAATTAATGGCAAGAGCTGAGTTGATTCGCGAGTTGCACGATAGTCGCCTGGTTGCCGTTCTTCGCTCCAAAAACGCTGAAGAAGCGATGCTTACGGCCAAGTCTGCCGCAAGCGCCGGAGTAAAGTTCGTTGAGGTCACCTTGAGTGTTCCGGGAGCTTTCGAAGTCATTGAGGCGTTGGCCAGAGAAAGCACAGTCCACGTCGGTGCCGGAACGGTCTTGTCGAAGAAACAAGCTGAAGCCGCGATTACTGCCGGAGCGCAATTCGTGGTATCGCCGTCGTCGGAACTCGGCTTAATTCCAATTTGTCACGCGGCTGATGTCGCTTGTTATCCCGGGGCGGCGACGCCGACCGAGATTTATGCCGCCGCGCGGGCCGGCGCCGATTTAATAAAAATATTTCCCGCCGATTGTCTTGGCGGCCCGAACTTTATCCGCCAGATGGCCGGACCTTTTCCCGAACTTCGCTTCATGGTGTCGGGCGGAGTGAGTCTTGCCAATATAAAGGAATACGTTCATGCCGGAGTGACCGGGATTTGTCTAGCGAGTGCTTTTCTCGCCAACACTTTAGCCGAGCAGGGCGAACGGGGCCTGGTAAACGAGGTGAAGGAGTTCGTCAAGTTTATAGCTCGAGCCAAATCGCAGAATTAATCATGGCAAACATACAATTGACTTTAGCGTGCGAGGACTATGATCGAACGCGCCCAATCAAGGATGGCCGGATCAAGCCTGAAGGTATCGAGATCAACTACCTCGTGATGTCAGTGGAAGAAATATTCTGGCGTATGATGAAGTACGAGGAGTTTGATGTTTCAGAGCTGTCAATGGGAGCTTTCCTGACCGGGGCGGCACGAGGACGACGCCCGTTCGTAGCCCTACCGGTATTTCCATCGCGGACCTTCCGCCATCGCTGCATTTTTATCAACACCGCATCCGGGATCCAGCGACCGGAAGAACTACGCGGCAAACGGATGGGGGTTCCCGAATACAGCATGACGGCTGCGGTGTGGCTGCGCGGGTTGTTTCAGCATGAATACGGTATTCCGCCCACTGAAATTCATTGGATTCAAGCGGGTGAAGAACAGCCGGGCCGTAAGGATCGGGTAGATTTCGAAATGCCGCCCGGAGTTCGGATGGATAGTAAAAGCGACCGAACATTGAACGACATGATCGCCAGCGGTGAAATCGATGCGATGATGTCGCCACGCATGCCGACCTGTTTTCTCCAAGGCGCGCCGAATGTTCGCCGGCTATTTCCCAACTATCGCCAGGCGGAAATGGACTACTTTGCCAAAACCGGCT
>DASUVS010000112.1:0-5558 GCA_036378835.1 Binatia bacterium
ACGTGCTGCAGGTAGCCGGCGAGCCTTATTCTTATCAGGACGCCAGCGGCGAACTCGCGGGCATGGCGATTGGCGCATCGCTTTGGGGTTTTGCCAATCAAGTTCTGGAAAACGGCGACAACATCCGCACTCAACGCGCCATCGGCACCAAATTCAACTACATGACGTGGGAGTTCGAGAGCCCAATCTTTCCGGTTGTTAAGGCCCAGGGATTGAGCGTGAAGAACTGGCATGATCTCATCCTGGTCAATCAGGTCGGCAAAAGATTTTATGATGAAACCAAGGGCGACTACCCGCACGGCAATGTGTGCAACGATATTTGCCCTTACACGCCCAACGATTATCGCAACAATGAGAATATCGAGTTTCACCCGACGAAGTATAATTTCTTCAACGCTGCCGTGGCGATGAACGAATATTCGCAGCCGCCGGATTATTCCGCCGGTCCGGTGTGGGCGATTTTCGACGCCGAAGCCGTGGCTCGTAACGGTTGGAATGTCGCGCCGCCGTACGTCGATCCTGACGGATACTTTTTTAGCGCCAATACGCTGGCGGAATTGGCCGCCGCCATAAAGAACGAGTATCAGGCCAAGCCGATGAAAGGTGCTACCCTGGAAGCGACGGTGGCCCGATACAACTCGTTTGTCGATGCGGGCGAGGATAAAGATTTCGGCAAACCGGCGCCCAAGTTCAGGATTCAAACGCCGCCGTTTTACGCCGCCTGGGGAACCCCGTTGGTGCACGACACCCGCACCGGTTTACGAATCAACGCAAAATGCCAGGTGATGGACCTCAACGGACAGCTGATCCCGGGACTCTATTGCGCCGGCGAGTCAGCAGGCGGTTTCAACCAACATGGGATGGGACGCTGCGCGACTCAGGGTTTCATCGCAGGCAGGAACGCGGCGGTGGAGAAGGCGTAGAGACGGCTCCCGGCCGATAGCAAAGACTCCGGCCTCGTGAGCCGTACATTCAAGGTGGACGGTGACGTGATGTCTAACCGTTGCCGGTCCTAGGCGCGCTGCCCCCGTACTTTGTTCCAAGAGCCTGGAGCGTCAATTTTATATCGCCAAGCGGCGATCGGGGTCGAAGCTCATCATCCGTCCAGCCGGACCCTAAGCGGCTCGCCGAAAACTGCCTAACTGTCGCGCGATAAAATCCTTGACCATTTCCGCGGCGCGATCGGTTTGCGGTCCGGCTTCGGCAACCCACCTGTGTTCGCAACCGGCGAAGATTTCCAGTTCACAGTGGCCTCCGGCGGCCCGGTAGGATGCGGCGAACTTTTCCTGAACCGCCGGCAAAACGTTGTCGTCCAATTCGCCCTGCATAATTAGCAGCGGCGGCAAAGTGACCGGCTCGCGGCGATCGAGAATTTCCTGCGGATTGCCTTCGTGAATCGTTTCCCAAGGACTGAAATAGATTTTGCTGTATTGCATCATCTCCTCGCGGCCCATTTTCTCCGCCTGTTTGAACCGAGCAAAGGGGTCACTGACCGGGGATCGCGTCGCCACATAGGCGAGGGTCGCATCGATGTCGCTGGCTTCCGTCAACGAATGCGCGCTGTAGCGTGGATCACGCGGGCGCAAGGCGCAAAGCTCGATCACATGGCCGCCGCTGGAACTGCCGAGCGCGCCGACCGTGGCCCGATCGCCGTTCCATTTGGATGCGTTCGCTTTCAACCATCGCACCCCGTAGTTGGCGTCCTGCACGGAAGCCGGATAAGGCGCTTCCGGCGCCAGCGTCAGGTCTATGGCGACAACGAGCAGCCCGCTGGCGGCAAGTTTCTCGTCCATTCTGTCGTTGGCTGTGCGGTCCTGGTTGTTCCACGCGCCGCCGTGCAGATCCAGCAACGCCGGAAAGGGCCCATCGCCCTGCGGCTGATAAATTCTTGCCATCAAGGTTCGCGCCGGAGCGCCACGAAATTCCACGTCCGAAACCTTGAACTCAAAGTTGTCCGCCGGATTGTAAGCAATCCCCATGCTCTTACCTCCTGTGATGTTCAATGGAAAAAGCCCAAGCCTTCATAGTTAAGCGATCGCGCCGTTCTAGGTCCCACATTTAGCCGCATGGTGCGCGCTCCAGGTTTAAACATGACGGGTTGTTTATCTGCGTATCATTCCGGGCCTATTAGACTGCGCGATGCGCTGTCTACAGCTACGTTCGCGTGACATTCAGCTAATCGTTTGCTGTTTCAGCGTTTCCCCGGATCCATTCTTTGATGCCGGTTTCTTCGTCGTCCTTGTGAGCGTGATGTGTTTTGGCGTGGAGCCATCCCAACTCGACCACCTCGTCGATCGATCCTGAGATAGTAACCGTGCAGCCCTGATCGCTGGGAAATTTTCTGCAGTCGACTTTGTATCGCTCGGCCATGGGATCAATCTCCTTTCCCCACGAGTGCGTTTTGATATGCTTCTGCCATAGTACCGGTCGCACGGAATTGCAACCGGAATATCAAGCGAACCGATACAAAGCGGCTGGATTGGCACGCGAGGAGGAGGTCGCTACTATTCGGGCGCGAAAATATATGATTTGATTAGATCAGCAGGCGACACCTAACTTGGAGGAACCGGCAATGAGGATAAAGTCGATATCGGTTGGATGGGCCCTTGCTGCAGTTCTCGTGCTCAGCGGATCTGCGCCGGCGCAATCTTCGAAGCTGTCGCAGTTAAAATTGGCAGTTTCTACCGCGACTCCGCATAACACGCCGCTGTGGGTGGCCAAGGATAAGAAACTATTTGAGAAGTATGGGCTCGATGTCCAGATGTTATTTGTCATGGGCGGATCGCTCGTCAGCCAGATGTTGGCCGCGGGTGAAATCCAGGTGGCAGCAAATGCGCCGGCCGCTCTGGTGAGTCTCATTGCTGGGGGCGCTGACATTGCCATGTTTCTGGGCATCAGCAACACGTCGCCTTTTACGCTGATCACTCAGCCCGCGATCAAGACAGCGGCAGACCTCAAGGGAAAGCGACTGGGCACGGCACGCTTCGGCGGCTCTTCCCATATCTCGGCTTTGATTGCTCTGGATCATCTGGGCCTGGATCCAAAGCGGGACAGGATCCTATTGATGCAAACCGGGCTTGACCCGGAACGGATGGCTGCGCTCGAGCAAAAGGGCCTCGATGCGGCGATGCTGCAGCGCCTTGCCACCAAAACCATGACCAGCAAGGGGTATACTCAACTCTTGAACCTCACTCAGGCGAAGATTCCGTACCAGAATACCGTACTGGCCTCACGCAGGGATCATATGGCGGCCAATCCAAAACTCTATGACAGCTTCATTCGCGCGGTAGTCGAAGGTTACGCTTATGTCTTTAACAAAGATAACAAGCAAGCGGTGAAAGAAGTTCTGGCGAAAAATCTTAGATTGCCCAGCGTCGATGCGGCTGAGGACTTCTACGCCGAGGCCCTGGAAGAACTCGATCGCAAGCCTTATCCGACGGTTGAAGGAACCCAAACGGTAATTAAATATGTTGCGGAGCAAAATCCAAAAGTGGCCTCTGTCAAAGCCGAGCGAATCGTCGATTCCAGCTGGCTCAAAAAACTCGATGAAGAAGGATTCTTCGATAAGGTATATAAGAGCAAATAATCGCGTGTTGCGGCGGTGAATCGTAGACACTCGGATTGGCCTTCCTGAAATAGAACATGGTCCTGGTTATCTGCTCGCAGCTCGCGCATGGTGGCTCTGCCGCCGAGCGTGGGTCTCGGGCCCTACCGCCGACGCTAGACTATCGGCCAGCAGACGGGCAACGCAGCCATAGCTCACATCGTTCATGTGCAGGCCATCGCGCGAGATGATGTCCTCCATCTGGTACTCGCCGCTCGAAACCCACTGCCGCATCAGCGCGAACCGCCGGAACACGGGGACCTTCATTTCGGTTGCCAGCGCGGCGATGACATCCACGACCAGCAGGTGCATGGGCCTGGCGATCACGCGTGGGGCGAACTGTGGATCCATCAATACGACATCAATCTGTGCTGCCTTGAGACGGCTGATCCCTTCGCGGATGGTGGCCGTATATCCGTCGATGTCCATGCTCCTCAGCGCCTGATTGCTGCCTGTCTGCCAGATGACGAGCTGCGGGTGATAAGGCAGTACGTCGCGCTCAAATCGCGCCAGCATCTGGAACGCCATTTCGCCGCCGATGCCCTTGTTGATCACGGTGACCGGGAGCTGCGGCCAGCGGCGGCGGAGATCTTCGGCGAGGAGGGCGGGATAGGTGTGCGTCGAATTGGAAGCGCCGACACCCTGGGTCGAGGAGGAACCGAGGGCGACTATAACCAGGTTCTTGCCCGAGCGGATCGCCCGGGCGGTGTTGGGCAGGTTGGTCTTGAAGCGTATCATCTCCAGAGGCGCAGCGCAGTCTGAAGCGGTGTGCGACACGCCGACGGACCCGGCCAGCAGCAAGAACATCGCAACCCAGGAAAGCGCCCATCGAGCCAGGTTCATCGGCCGGTCCCGGACTTGGCCTTGGCCGCAGCATCCCCGTTTCCGTGAGTCACGAAGTCGGCCATAGCGCGGCCGATGCAGTCATAAAGCTTCACGGCAAGCTCGCGCCGCTTCTCATCCTCTCTGACCCTAAGATCGAGCAAACCGCTCTCGGCCCAATAGCGCATAATGCCATGACGGCGGAATAGCGGGACGTCGTTGGCGTCCGCTACTTGGCGCATCGCGGTTAGGTACGGTTCGAAATAAATCATCGCGTCGGTCTCGCGCGAGAACTGCATATTCATTAACACTACCTCGACTCCAGCAGCGCGCAATTCGTCGATGCCGGTCCCTACCGTTTCCCGGAATGCGTCGACATCGGCACCGCGAACTGCCTCCATTGTGCCGGTCTCCCAAATTACGAGGTTGGGTTTTACGGGCAGAATGTCGCGATCCAGGCGCTCCAGCACCTGTTTTGCTGTCTGTCGTGCGACGGCTCGATTGACGACCTTGATCTGCGCAGCTGGAAACCTATCGCTAAGGACCGAACCCAGACGCGCGGGCCAGGATAGAGCGGTCGCGCCGGCCGCGCGTCCCATTGTGGAGGATCCCCCAATCACGGTAATGACAACATTCCGACCGGTCGCCAGAGCTTTGGCCGTTTTTGGCAGCGGCGGCTCGAATTCGTAGAAGCGCTCCGGCATAGGGCACTCGTGCGCCTGATCAAACGCACGGCCCGGTGCGGGTACAAACCCAATGCCCCCCGCGGTGATGACGCTGATCAGGATAACGTAGCGGAAAAATCCAGGTGTCATCGTCACGCTCCTCTGCCGGTTATCGGCGCGGCCACGATGCCGCGTGACATGCGCTGAGCGGCATCGAACCATTCCATGAACGCCGCAACGCCGATCATGATCGCGATACCCGCCGCGGATACCGCAAGTTGCATGAGAAAACCGCCGAAATATTCGTTGAGCACCAGTTGCCCGAGCACCGAGAGCAGAATGCCGAGGCAGAAGATGTGAAGGGAATTGCGTCCGCAGATTACGAAGGGCCGCGCGGCGCGACCAACCAAAAACCACGCCTGCGGATGGATCACGCGTGAGACGAGAAGCGCCAGGGCGAGTACATT
>DASUVS010000113.1:0-3476 GCA_036378835.1 Binatia bacterium
TCATACCGAGAGGGACTAGAAAAAGCGGATTGTGAGTATCGGCAAGCCGTTTTACTGTGGCGAAGTCCAGGTGGTCGTAGTGATCGTGCGATAGGATTACGACATGAATCGGCGGCAGATCCTCGAAAGCTAGGCCGGGCGCGTTCAAGCGCCGCGGTCCGCCCCATGAAACCGGGCTTGCCCGTTCACTCCATTGCGGGTCGGTGAGCACGTTGACGCCATTCATCTGCACTAGCAGAGTCGCGTGGCCGACCCAGGTTATGCTCGGTTTGATCAGGCCGGGTCGGAGCGCTTTGCCGTTATTGGCCATACGGGGAGCCTCGAAAGTCCGCGGCGATGTGTAGCTCGCCCACAAACGACGCGCCATGAAACGCCAGCGGGTCACGCTCGACGGACGTTGGAAATCAGCACTGGTGTTACGAAAGCCGCCGTCCACATGGTGCGCAGGCTGGTCGGAGACTGACTGTTCCGTACTCACCCGGCCGCAAGCAGCTAGACCCAGGAGCAAGATTAAAATAAAAGCGGCTTGATGCCGGCTACGATGCATTTAGCTTTTGTGTAACAAATCGACTGCGATGACAACCGGTGATCGATGGATGTGAGTGGGTTAAGAGGCACTTTCCAAGTGTGAACGCGAGTCTATGTAAACTGGCTGATCCTAAGCGGGGCAATGGCTGGGCTTTGCCAGGTTCGACGATTTTGTGATTGAACAGAGACATGACGCAATTGAACGTTGACAAACTACCGGCAGGGCACGAGCTCGATGCTTTGACGGCCGAGCGGGTCTTTGGTTGGAAAGATATCGCGCGCCGGGAACACCAGCCTTGGGGCAAAAGAAAAGACAAGGGCGGCCGGTGGCGCGCGGCCCGAGTTCCGGATTATTCGACCGATCCCACTTATGCGGCTGATATCGAAGAGCGCATGCACGAGCTCGGTTTGTCGACGCAGTATCGTAAAGAGCTTGCAAAAGCTTCCCGCGCCAAAAACTTGCCCACCGATTGGGCGCCACCGGATCAGCGTTGCCGCGCCGCGATTAAAGCGATCAAGTCAAAAGCAAAGTTGCCCTCAATTACAAACAAAAATAGAGAAATTTTGTGATCGCGCCTCGCTTCAGGCCAACCAAACTTCGAGTGACGTATTCTTGCTGTAGACGAGGTTGCAAGGTAAAGTACCGGCTATTTTATGGCAGCTCTCAACGTGCCTTCGGCGACTCTGGCGGTTTTTCTGTCAGCTGCTTTTGTGGTGCTCAAACCTTCTGGTTATGAACCGCGGCAGGCTCCTCGGCAATCCAACGTTCCACTCCACGTGCAACGTGGCAACAAGGTTCAGGAGAAATACGATGCCTATACTGAACGTCTCCACGCTTATTATGAATCGCTTGTGGCTGCGTTACAGGTCGGGACTCCTGAGCTGCTTCCGATACTGGAGCCACCTCATCCGTTGCAGCACGGCTATCAGATTTTACCGAATATCGTTCCCGACCCGGCGCCATTGACGAAATCCGCGCGACCGCAATCTGCGCAGTATAGTTGGCCTTGGACGGATCATTTGATCGAGAGCGCATCGAGCGAGGTAGGTCAGTCCGTGGAAGAATTGAGGCGTGCTTTATCGCTCGAGCCAAAAATGCAGCAGGTGGCTTATCGGCAGCTCGCAACACGGTATCGGAAAATGCGCGCGCAGCAGCAAAATATTGATGCGCATATCCAGTATAATCGGCTATGGCAAGGAGCGATCGCTGCTAATCGATCGAAATACGATAGGGAGAACGTACTTCATGATCAGGTGCTCAAGCGTCAGGAGATCCTGGACGTTTTCAGAGCTAGAAACGCTGCTGCTCTAACACACGCCCATGGAACAATTCACCAGATGGTGGTTGCGAGTCTTAACGAAATAAGCAGCGGTTTAACCGAGAGGGGAAATCTGCTCGCGCGCGAGATCGATGCAGCTACAGATCTTTCTTTTATCATCCCGGGCTATGTTCGCATCGAGCAGCAAATTAGTAATTGGATCATCCACGTACCGTTTTACACCGATATTCAAGATAACGAGTTCGTTCTGTCCGTGAAGAACGCTATAGAAGATACTTGGCACCTGCGCAGTAGCGAGAACGAGTTTCGCATCGCGCTTGAATTCTCCTATGTTTCTCCTGAGTACCTTTACGGAACCCACGAGCCACCGCGGAAGGTTACCCGAATAAATATCCAGGATCATGTCGATAGATTTCCACCAGGCAGGGCGATTCTTACGACCGGTGCATTGACGACACATGCACGTGGCCGGGCGATTATATTAGGCCCACACGAGATTACGAAACGCATTCTGGCGCATGAGTTTGGTCACATCCTTGGGTTCAGAGACGATTACTTTCGCGGCTATAAAGATCTCGGTGAAGATGGTTTCCAGGTCAGGGAAGTCGTCGCCGATGCGAACGACCTGATGGGCGCGCCGTCGACAGGAGCGGTTCTGCGCCGGCACTACGATAGAATCATTGCAAGCCACGCGATCAATAATTGTTCAGATCGTGGATGCCTTGAAATTAGAACTAGCAGCATGCCCATGACGACTTGCAACGGAAGAACACTGAATTCGACGGATCTCAAAACACCGAAACCCGTCGAATTCATAGACACCCTTGCGAGCGAATCACGCCGAACGACTGCCGCTACGAGACGCAGCTACAATCGCAATGACGACAATCGCAAACACGCCCAGGCCGACAAACAATGCTACGGTTGAGTCCATCCCTAGGAACCCGCTACTAGCTGATCCGGCAGGTCCGGATGGTCCTTGAGGGCCCGGCGCGCCGGCAGGCCCCTGCGCACCCGGTGCTCCTCTTTGACCTTCGCTGGGCTGTGGAGCACGGCTGCGATTTTCTTTGTCTCCTTGAATTCGCACATCGAAGTTCGTATCGCCTGCGCGACCTTCTACTTTCGCTCCTTCATTTTTACGTTGGGAATCCTGGGCAGACACATAGCTTGCTGCAGACACAGATACTACGAACAGAGACAAAACTATTAGGTATTTCTTCATCGCTCACCTCCTGTTGATGGTTATATCTCGCTTGTTGCGACGAACCTTATGAATCCTGGTAGGGAGCCAAACTCATGCCAATTTGTATAGCTGGCGGCGGGCACCGATATTCGTGCATTTCGCACGGAGCTTAAACGAGGTGAACCCGAGTCATTTATGGAAACGGAAAAGAGGTAGAAAGACTAACGTTCCAGATGTAAGACTATGACTAGGCGTAGAGGGAGTGGAAATCTCATTAAACAATCAAAATCAGGCGCAGCCTAGTGTTTCATCCGTGAGTCGCCCCTTCTCACATGTGACACGGCAGGCTGCGTGGCCGCTTCAACATAGCTTTTGTGGCGGTCTGTACGGGTTAGCGTCTTGCTGGCGAGAATATTGCTCCCGTTGTTTGTGGCGGTAGCACCAGAGAAGGAGGCCGCTGTGATCACAACCAGATTTGGACCGAT
>DASUVS010000114.1:0-4343 GCA_036378835.1 Binatia bacterium
ATTGGATGGCCCGCCCGGGCGTTGTGATCATTTTTGCCATCACGTTATTTGGGATACTCTATCCGATCTTCAAGGGTAGGAAAGAACGGCAGGTTGCCGCTGCCACTGGTTCTGCTCCGGTGCAGACAGCGCGCCGCGGCGGCATCCATTTTGGCCCGGCTGCGTTATTTACTCTTATCATTGCCACGATAATCGCCGTCGCGCTTTTTGAAAGCCGCAACTTCGGCTTTCGCGCCGGGCTGTTTCCGTGGGTGATTGGCATTCCGACTCTGCTGTTGGCGTTGGTGCAGCTGGCAAAAGATGTAACCCGGCCGAAAGAAGCACGGGCGAGTGAGCATGAAGAGATTTCGCCTGAAGTGGCCCGACAGAGGACCGTCTCTATAATCGGTTGGACGGTGGGTTGTTTCTTAGCTATTTGGCTTCTGGGTTTTTCTTATGCGGTGCCGCTCTTCGTTTTTGTTTATTTGAAGTTCGAAGGTCGCGAAGGCTGGCTAGTGAGCATTGCCGTGACATTTTTTTCTTGGCTATTCTTTCACATGCTTTTCGAAAGAATACTTAATGTCCCGTTCCCCGATCCTCTGCTTCTCTCGATTTTCTCATGATGCAAGTTGCCGGAGGTCCCGCAAGGTGCTCCGACAAGCTTTGCCGGATGCCCTAAGGGTATGTCACGCCCACCGGTTGCAACGAGCCGATGAACGGGGCTCGAAAGCAATTACTTCGGTGGCTGGAGCGCGCGCCAGACTCTCTCCGGTGTCAGCGGTAAATCGTAGAATCGCACTCCAGTAGCGGCACGGACGGCATTGCCAATCGCGGCAGCAACCGGCAGTAAACCGCCTTCGCCCGTTCCTTTTGCTCCGAAGGGTCCGGGCCCGTTATGATTCTCAACCAGAATGGTTTCAAAATCCTTCGGCAAGTGAGCAAAGCTGGGAACCCGGTAATCGACAAGGTTCGGATTTAAAAGTTGGCCGTCCTTGTAGATCATTTCTTCTAACAAGGTGTGACCGATCGCGTTCATCACGCCACCCTCATCCTGTCCCTCGCACAAGACCGGGTGGATGGCCTGTCCGACATCTGCGAGAGAGACGTATTTTAGAAGCATGACCTCACCCGTATCCGGATCGACTTCAACTTCAGCCGCACCCCAGCTGATCTCCCAAAAAGTTGTCGGCGATCCTAGAGCCGCCTCTTTGGTCTTGATGTCTTGATAGGCGCCGCGTCCCACGATCTCTCCCGCCCGCGAGAGAAATACCTTCTGCATCAGTTCGGGAAAAGAGATGCTTGCGCCGGCGTCGGCGTAAATTCTCCGGTCCCTCAGAGTCAGCTGATCCGGTTTGGCCTTCAACAGTTTTCCCGCGTGACGGAACAATTGCCCTTTTAGGTCTTGCGCAGCTCTTTGCGCCGACAATCCCATTACGACGGTGGAGCTGCTGGCGTTGGTGTTGACGTCATAGGGGGTCACGTCGGTATCCAGTTGCGCCACCGTCACGGAATCGAAAGGAACGCTCAGTTCTTCGGCAACAATCTGGCTCAACGCCGTGCGCGCGCCCTGGCCGACCTCAACCGTCCCGGTGAGCAAAACCACGCTTCCGTCCGAGTTCATCTTCACCGCCGCTGAAGAGACCTTGTAGGTTCCGCCGCCGTCTTTCATACAGCAGGCAAGACCTTTGCCCCGATTCGTTTTCGCGCCGTTGTCGCCCCAGCCGATTTCTTTCGCGGCGCGTTTCAGACCCTCTGCCAAGTCGCAATCAACCGGTGTGTCGCCCGGCGTATAGAGCTCGCCTTTTCGCAAAAGATTCTTCAGGCGAAACTCCAACGGATCCAATCCAAGTTTTTCGGCAATGATATCCATTTGTGATTCGTACGCCCATGTCACCTGGAGTGTCCCGAAGCCTCGATACGCCCCGGCGGGTACGGTATTAGTGTACACCGTGTAAGCGTCGGTCTTGGTGTGCGGTATTCGATAAGGACCGAATGAGCGATAGCCGGCCTTCTGAGTCACCCGCGGGCCGGCGTCGGCATAGGCGCCGGTCTCCATGTGGATCAGGCACTCACGGGCCAGTAAAAGTCCTTCCTTGCTGACTCCGGTCTTAATCCGCACCCGCGCCGGATGTCGGGTCACTGTCTTGAAACTTTCCTCGACGGTGTGAACCAAGCGCACCGGACGTTTGGCCTTGGCCGACAAGGCAGCCGCCAGTGGTTCTGTTTTCACTGCCAGTTTTCCACCATATCCGCCCCCCACATAAGGTACGATGATACGAATCTTGTTAAGCGCCACCTTGAAGATATCCGCCAAATGCTCGCGTAGCGTAAACGGCTCCTGAGTTGCCGCCCACATCGTGATCCGGTCTGCCTCAACATGAGCGACGGTGGCATGAGGTTCCATCGAGAAATGCTGCACGCGGGGAAAGGTAAATGTGTTTTCAAATACGTGATCAGACTTCTTAAACCCTTCGGCGATCTCCCCCTTGGCATAGCTGAACCGGTAACAGAGATTGCTGCCGGCAAATTCTTTTGGAGCTTCATAGCGCTGTCCCATCAACTCACCGCCCATGGAAGCCGAATCGTGCACCAATGCCGCCCCCGGCGCCAATGCTTCCTCCAATGAAGACACCGCTGGCAATTCCTGGTATTCCACATCGATCAGGGCTAACGCTTCTTCGGCCGTGGCTTCATCGATTGCCGCCACCGCGGCGACCGGGTCGCCGACATAGCGAACCTTGTCCACAGCGACGATAGTTTGATCCTTATAAGCGGCGCCGAACATGCCAAGTTCCCGCTGATCTTCTTTGGTGATGACCGCATAAACGCCGGCCAGGCGTTCGGCCTTACTCGAATCAACGCGCCCGATGCGCGCGTGAGGGTAGGGGCTGCGCAAAATTTTAGCATGCGCCATCCGGGGCAGATCGACATCGACGGTGTAAACAGCCTTGCCGGCAACTTTCTCTGCGCCGTCCGATCTGAGCTCTGCCCGGCCGACAACTTTGTAGCCCCTCGAATCGTTCATTGAGACCTCAACCATGATACTTTTGTTTGACCCAATCAATCGCTGCCTGACGGCTGGTCAATTCACCGCCGAGCTGTGCCTCTTCTACCTGCTGCAAGATTTCGGCAAAAATCGGCCCCGGAGTGTATCCCATTTCGATCAGATCTTTGCCGCGCAATAGCGGCTCAGGACGGATCTCTTCCTCTTGCATCTCGGAAAGACGCTCTTGGCAGAACTGGTAGTATTGCAAATCACCGCTGGAGGACAAGGCATCGATACGCGCCAGTTCTAAAAGCTCATCGATGCCTTCTTCACGCAGGAAGCGCTTAAGCGTGCTCAGCCGCATCTTAGGCGCCTGCGTATGACGCAGATGATTTTTCACTAAGTAAGCGACTCGCTCCCAAGCTGCTCGACCACGCTTGAGCCGTTTCAATGTCGCTTCAGCCATCTCCGCGCCACGATCGGTATGGCCGTAAAAAGTGATACGATCAGCCTCCTTGCGAAAGCAAACCGGCTTTCCGACATCGTGCAGGAGGCAACCATAGGCCAGAGTTTCTGTCGGCGCTTCGAGGTGGCTCAAGGTCAACAGCGTGTGCTTGAAGACGTCGCCTTCCGGGTGGTGCTCGGGGCTCTGCTCAACGCCTTTCATCTGTTCGATCTCCGGCAGCAGAATCTGCAGCAAACCTGTCTGGTCCAACAGCTCGACTCCCCTTCGTGCGCCGCCTTCCATGAGAATTCGGGTGATCTCCTCGCCGATTCGTTCCGACGAAATCCGTGTGATCCCTTCCGCCGATTGCTTGATGGCATCCAAGGTTGAGCTGTCGATATCAAAGTTCAAGCTGGCGGCAAAGCGGATCGCCCGCACCATTCTCAGTCGGTCTTCATCAAAACGCTGCCGCGGATCGCCGATGGCGCGGATGCGGCGTCTGGCAAGATCTCTCTTTCCTTCGACCAAGTCGATCACCCGATTCTCGATCGGGTCGTAGACCATTCCGTTGATGGTGAAATCACGTCGTAGGATATCTTCTTGCAGGCTTCCGTAGCGCACCTGGCTGGGCCTGCGACCGTCCAGGTAGGGACCGTCGAATCGAAACGACGCCACCTCAAAAGGCTGGCCGTCCAACACCACTAAAACCACCCCAAATTGCGCACCCACCGAAATCGTTCGAGGGAAAATCCGTTGAACGTCCTCGGGCCGAGCGCTGGTTGCGATATCGTAATCTTGCGGGGTTTTGTCGAGCAAAAAATCGCGGACGCATCCACCCGCGAGATAACTCTCGTAGCCTTCGTCACGGAGCCGCTTGACGATAGCAACAGCTTGGTGATCCGGTGATATCATCCGGGTCTCTCCAGTTCCAAC
>DASUVS010000115.1:0-7700 GCA_036378835.1 Binatia bacterium
TCATACAATTTTTCCAATCTGGCGCGTCCCGCTTGCGCCAGCAAAGGCGCCCACAAATCCCCGAGCTTATTAAGCCGTGCGCGAACATTGCCGATGTGGAAGTCTTCGATACGCGGGCCCTTCTTTAGTTCTTTCCAGGTAATCGGAGTGGAAACGGTTGCTTTAGGCTGCGGTCTTACCGAGTAAATAGAGGCCAAGGTCTGTCCCCAGGCGTTTTGATTATAATCGATCAGAACTCGCTTGTTCGGCCTCTTGGCGATGCGGTATTCGGCGGTCATCAAATCTGGACGCAGAGCTGCCAAGGTATTGGCAAATTTTTTAGCGACCGCCCAAACCTCCTTCTGGGTTGGTCCGCGACTGATCGGTACGTAAATATGAAAGCCCCTCGATCCGGTAGTTTTGATCAGCGAGGGTAACTTGAGACTTTCCAGGGCGTCGTGAACCACCGAGGCCGTCTCCAACAATTGCTCCCAGCTTGCGCCTTTCACCGGGTCAAGGTCGAAGTGTAAATAATCCGGGCGATCGACATCATCGCAGCGAGCGTACCAGGGATTTAAATCGATGCATCCAAGATTGATAACCCACAAAAGTGAGGCGAGATCCCGAATCACCGGAAAATCGATGACGTTCCCGGACGAATGCTCAATAGCGCAGGTTTCAATCCACTCGGGGCGAGGCGACGGCGCGCGCTTCATGAAGAAGAATTCGCCGGCGATGCCGTGAGGATAGCGCTTCATCACCATCGCGCGATTCACCAGGTGAGGCAACAAAACTGGGGCCACGTCGGCGTAGAATTGAAGCAGATCGCCTTTAGTTAGTCCCAGATCAGGCCAAAATATTTTACGCAAGTTGGTCAACGTAACAGTTTTCCCTTCCAAGGCGACGTCGACGCTGTCCCGGTCGGTTGGAATTCGCAACGGACTTGCGGCAGATGTTCTCGCTGTCCGCAGTTTCTTACCCTGCCTTGCTGGAAGAACTCTCGTTGCCGATTTGGAAATTGATTGTTGGCGCATCGGTCTAGTTAAAAGCAAAGCTCGCGCCACCGATATCCATCAGCCGGCGAGCTTCGGCAACTACGATACGAGTTCAATCATTGAAACTGAGTTGAACCTACACACTATGGGCTGCTTGTCCCAATCGCGAGAATAGGATCACTTGCTTCAAAGGGATTCCCCCTCTAGGTTGATAGAAATGGAACAGCCCGTTAAATGGCGTTTGGGAAAGAGCGACATTGAAAAACCAGAGAAAACTCGCGGGCCACTGCTAAAATGCCTTCTCCTAGTCGCTGTGCTAGTCGGGTTATCCATGGCGTGGCGCTGGACACCGGTCAGTGAATGGATCAATTTCAGAACTATCGTGGAGTGGCAAAACTCGGTGCGCGCTCATCCGGCGGCGCTTTTATTCGTGGTCGGCACCTATTTAGCGGGAGGTCTGGTTCTCTTTCCTGTAACCATTCTCAATGTTGCCACCGTTTTTACTTTCGGCCCGATTCGGGGCAATGCCTATGGACTCGCAGGATGGCTCGCCAGTGCTGCGCTGGGCTATGCGATAGGCCGAGCTTTCGAGCACAAGCTCATTCACCGACTCGTCGGCCCCCGAATGGACCGGCTTCTCGAGCAGGCTGCCGGCCATGGCTTTTTGGCCGTGCTTACTATGCGGCTCTTACCGGTTGCGCCCTTCACTCTGGTGAATATTTTTGTCGGCACCATTCCGATTCGCTTCCGACACTTCATGCTAGCCAGTGTCATCGGCAGAATACCCGGGATAATCGTCCTAACGTTTGCCGGACTTCAGCTCGAGCAGGCTCTGCGCAATCCAGGGGTCGGCAGCTTCGTTGCCTTCATAGTAGTTCTCGTGTTGGTCCTCCTCGCAGCGTCTTTATTTGTTAAACGCTTCAAAGCGCGCCATGAGCAGTCGAGAAAATCTTTGTAGTGAAGATGTTTTAGAAGTATTGGGCTGGGGATCGTGGCACGCGGAATAGGACATCGCTCCCTATTTGTTTAGATAAAGTTTTCGTGCAGTACGGAAGTGCGCCAGAGCTTCGGCTTTCTTATTTAACGATTCGCACAATAGAGCTAGATTATAGTGCGCGTCGGCGAAGCTGGGATCGAGTCTGATTGCTTCTTCATAGGCGCGGCGGGCGGCTTCGATTTGCCGGGCATCGTCAAGCAACACACCAAGATTGAATCTCGGCGCCGGATCCATCGGTGCGCTTTCGGCAGCGGCGCGGTAGTGGGCTTCCGCCTTCTGCATCTCACCGAGATCATGATAAAGCTTTCCCAGATTTAGATGTGCCGCCGCCATCTTTGAGTCTTGCTCCAGCGCCATGTGGTAAGCCCGTTGAGCTTCCTCGACTGAACTCTCCTCCAGCTCCAGGGCTAGATCGAACCAATGTTGAGCGCTGAGTTGACTGGCTTGCGTCTTTGCCCGAGTTACTGGCGCGTTCAGTTTTTGCACCACGGCCCGGGCATCGAAGTTAAACAAAAACTGTCCCGAATCGGGCTGCCAGCGTGCCTTGCCGTCCCACGCGATCACTCGCCGATTGTCGGCATAGATTTTGAGGCTGGACAGATGCTGGTCTCCGGGAAGCTGCCGCTTCAGAGACAACAGCATGCGGACGATATTTTTGGGTGGAACACGGGAGTCGAGGAGACCTTTGGCTGTCTTTAAAAAGAGCACGTCCTGAAAGGTAAACTGCAGCGATTTCTTCTTGCCGCGGCCGGGCTTGAGAAATCCGGCGCGGACAAAGGAACGAATGCGACTGCCTGGAAGATTGAGGATCTTCGCCACCTCGCCGGTGGTGAACAGTTTCATTTCTTACCGGACTGAGCCCTCTTTTTAGTTTTCTCAGGCTGGGCTGGCTTGGCCCGAACTGCCGGCTTCTTTTCCTGCGGAACTTTTTTGCCGAGACTTTCCTTGAGCGCGGCCACCAGGTCGATGACTTGCGCGCGCGGCGCCGGCGCCGCGGCGATTGTGATTTCTTTGCCCTGCGCTTTGCTGTTGATCAGCTCCAGAACACGATCGCGGTATTCGTCTTCATATTTCTGCGGCGTGAACTCCTCGCTCGAGAGCTCCTCGATCAGCCTGAGCGCCAGATTGGTTTCCGCATCCGTGACCTTCGCCGATTCGCCTTTGGCGATCTCGTCGAAATTCCGCACTTCGTCGGCGAAATACATGGCATGAAGCATCAAGCCATTTTGCGCCGAACGAACCAAGACTAAATTTTCCTTGCCGCGCATGACGAACTTGGCCAAGGCCACCTTGCCGGCTTGCGCCATCGCATCGGACAACAAACGATAAGGTTTTTCGCCCCCTTTGTCGGGACCGAGATAGTAACTCTTCTCGAAGTAAACAGGATCGACTTGCGACAGCGGCACGAATTCGGAAATTTCGATGGCATTGGACGCTTCATCCTCGAGCGCTTTCAATTCCTCGTCCTCGATCTTGACGTATTGATCCTTGGCAAACTCATAGCCTTTGACCAAATCATCACGCTCGACCACTTCATTGCAGACCGGACAAAGGCGCTGTTGCCGGATCCGGTTGCCGCATTTGGCGTGAAGCAGATTGAAGCTCACCGATTGCGACGAGGCGGCCGAGTACAGCCTAACGGGAATCGATACTAAACCGAAGGAAATCGTACCGGATCCAATAGAATGCGGGGGCATGATGGTTCCTCCTTGAAGTCTAAGCAAGCTCGGGCATAATCAACAGGGCCTGTTTTGTATTATACCAGGCGCGGGAAATTTGAAATAGCAGCCGCATTATGATCTAGTATGTCAAGCCTAACCCCGCTCATGCGCGCTGAAAACGCGCAAGGAGGAGAGAAAAGCCCGATGCGTCGTCCGCTTTCTGTTATACTCAATTTGCTGGTCTGCTTATCAACTTCGGCATTACCGCCCCTAGCCTGGTCTTTGCCGCTGCCTTCCGAATCTCCTCTGCGTGAGCTTGTTCCGCTAACTAGCTGGCAACGACAGTTTAAGATCACCGAGGGCAAAGACCGCGGCAAAGTGGTCCCGCTGACGTCCGAACCCGATCTCGCAAACGAAAAACGCTGGAAACTTATTTTCGGCAACTACGCTGCCGTGCATGTGGTTCGAGAACCTGGCGGCGCATTGACTATGAATCGACTCGACTTGCCAAATAGCCGTAGTTTTATCATCTATGATTCTCCCCTGCCGGTGATGCCCAGTGATATTGCATCCTCGGACCTTATTCATCGGGAGACCGGTTACAAGATGTACAGTCTCGCTACGGGCAAACTCAAGCGGGCCGGGCGCGTGACCCATCAGGTAAAACCCGCATCGCGTTCGCAGTTTGACACTCCCGCTGGTCGTCTCGAGGGATATTATGTTGAGATCGATCATCGCATGGATATGGAATATTACAGTCAGCTGCATCTGACGGTCGGCCTCGGGTGCCAGTTGGACCATGGCCCGGTTTATGGGTCGGGGCAGTATACATTAACTAAGCTGGGTGTATTTACTGAAAGCAAAGCAGCCGGAGCCGCGCTGGTTGCGCAATGATCGACGATAGCTTTTTCCGATCATACGCAGAGTACTCCAGAGTTCCCTCCTATACCCGGACGATGGCGGTTTCCGATCACAGTTATTAACCCTTGCTAATCTCCTGTGACAACGAGACGTGAAGCCGGTTAAGGTTTAGAGCCGCGCGATTTCTCCCTCTCGACTATTTCGCCGCTGGTCCGCCGCTCAACAATCGAACGCCCTAGCGCGCTTCTTGCACGGTCAGGCAGCACATATTATTGAAGAATTGCCAACGTGGTTACGAGGGGTGCCTTTTTCGTACTAATCATTCTTTTTGTCCTCAGCCATGCTGCTTGCAAGAGATCAATGACTGCGATGACTGAAGTGCATAAAGGCAGACAAGCGTTGATTGCCGGCGACGCCGAGCCCGCCCTCGGTCATTTCCGCCGCGCTACTGAGCTCGACCCTGATTTCCTGTATTTCAGCTCGCTCCCACAAACCGCGATTACCTATACCGGTCGAGCTCTTTACCAGCTGAAAAGGTTTTCGGAAGCGCGTCAAGCCTTCGAGCAGGCCAGATTACGATTTCCCGATGATGTGATGGCGCGACCGTATCTAGGCATCACCTTGGTGCGCCAAGGCGAACGAGAGCGCGGTTTGCAAGAGACTGCCGCGGGACTGCAACACATCCATCATTGGCTCGATTACATCGAAGCCAATTTGCCCCAGGGAATTTACTGGGATATCAATCGAGAGATTAGATCTGAGATCGAGCGGGTTTTGAAGCAGATGACCGATGATCGATTGAGCGCCGAGCAAGTAATCGAAACCGCTGAATGGGTCGGTAATCGGATGGAATGGGAGATCGACGCGGCCAGACGGGACGAGCAAGCGAGCCGGAACCGGGAGTGATGCGCTTCGATTTCAAGCCGCTCGATCTTGAATCCGTGCACGCGCTCGCGCGAAAGGCCGGCTCTGTAGCCAGATGATGTGAATGATAAGCCAGGTGCGGCACTGTTGCCTGCTTATTCTCGAGATGCCTACTTTGATCCCAACTGACTTGCGGCTTTGACTCGACTGTGAGCAGACCATGAATCCATCGAGAAAAGAAGCATGCCCTGGAATATGTCGAACAGCCGCCCGGCTGTTTTGCAGGTCGCTGGCTTGTGTTTTGCGCCACCGGCTCACTGCCGATGCTTTGCTGATGATTGGAATGACCGTTCGACTGTTATTCACTGCTGAAGCGGGCGCAGCCTCATTGCAATCGCTGCCATCTTCAACTCAGGCGGAAACGACTCTCGTGCAAGCATCTCCTCGAGCTAGCCGACCCCTGCGGGTCGCCTATCTCAGCACGTCGGCGACAATGGCGTCGCTGTGGATGGCTAAAGAGACCGGCGGCTTCGATAAAGAGCGCGTTGACGTCGAGGTTTTGTCGATGGCTTCGAGTGTCGCCATACCGGCGCTCATCGCCAATGAAATCGATGCCGTTCAAGTCTCGGCTGCGCCGGTAATTACCGCTTCCTTGCGCGGTCACGACGTCGTTTTTGTTGCCGGACTGCTGAACACGATGATTTGGGACTTCTATGCGCGGCCGGAAATAAAAAGCCCGGAACAACTCAAGGGCAAGCTAATCGGCACCGATCGGCCGGCCACTCCCGTGGCGTACGGTACCCTGGTAGCTCTCAAAAAAATGGGGCTGACACCGAAAGACGTTCAACTGTTTCCTCTCGGCAGCAGCGCCCAAGTCGTCGCCGCTCTCCAGAGCGGGCAAATTATCGGCGGCTTGGGGGCGCCTCCTGCCAGCTTTGTCCTCGAGCGCGCCGGCTTTCGCTCCATGGTTAATTTGCTGGATATTCCGTATCAGAATGTCGGCATCGTTGTGCGGCGCAGCCGCATGGACGAGCTTGGCTCGCGCTTGGTGCCGCTCTTGCGATCGGTGCGCGCAGGCATCGATCGCTATTACAGCGACAAGCCCTTCGCGATGAAAGTCATCGGCAAATACACCAAAGAAGCCGATGCCGACGTGCTCGATAAAACCTATGAATTTTATCGCCGCGCAGGCTTCAGGCGCGAGCTGGTAGTTTCCGAGCCCGGTGTTCAGGGTATTTTGGACTTCCTGTCGGAAACCATCCCGGAAGCAAAGAAAGCGGCGCCGGGGCAATTTTTCGATGATCGGTTCGTGCGTCAAGTTAACAGCGGCAAATGATTTTTCGGTGTCACATTCGCTACGAGATTGGCAAGTAGATAATAAAATACTCGCCGGGATCATAGTTGCCGGCGGTGTTGGAGATCACATGACCACTGCACAAAGACTTCCGGCATTCGAGAAATTTATTCAGGAACTGCGCGCTGCCTGGTCCGAATTGCCGGACATGCAAGCTCGCATGGAAAAGGGCGCCAGCCTGCTGGAAGAGCTCGTCAACGATTCTACCGTTAAGGCGGCCGCGAAGTTCTGGCCTTCAACTGAAGGACGCAGAAATCTACTCTTCTACGAAGATCCGGACTTCAATTTTGCGATCAACGGCGTCGTTCGCACCCCAGGTCGCAAAGGGAGTATCCACGATCACGCTCATGCCTGGACGGCTTACGGTATTTTAGACGGAACTGAAATGCTCGAACGATTCCGGCGCGCCGATGATCGGAGCAAAGAAGGTTATGCCAAGTTGGAGTTGGAAAGCGTGACCGAAGGGCAACCAGGCAAAGTCGATCTGGTTCCGCCGTTCGACATCCATGCCGAACAGGGCGGCCCCGCCAGATCAGTGGCTATAATCCTGCGCTCGGAACGGGTCGCCGGAAAGACCACGCAGGGAAGTTATGATTTGGAGAAGCAAACCATTCGGCAGATCGACGGCCCGATCCAAGTGCCATTCGAAATGACCGGCTGAGCGCCAGCGCTCCGCATTCATGGCAAGCCAGAGTCCTACTCTTCTTTGCACCCTTTAGCTAGTAGCTTTGAACCCGGATTCCGCTGTCAGAAAATAAGCGAGGGGCAACCCTGGAGAAGCGAGACACCGGATGTGCAATTTCAAAGTCTTTTTTGACGCTTGGCCGGCCGCCTCTATCTGCTTGACACCGTTGAGCACGGCACTGGCAGCTGTCGCCTGCTCAGAGGTAGAACTCATCGTTCGCTGCGGAAGGTTTGCTCCTCGCTCAGTGACTCGCCTTCAACTGCGGAATCCGGGTTTGAATCCTTCTCTTATTCCATACTCAGTC
>DASUVS010000116.1:0-23098 GCA_036378835.1 Binatia bacterium
AGGTTCCGGCAAGCGCGCCGGTGTACCAGCCCAAATTCTATCCCTACGAGACCGGCGAGAAGGCTTCGTACCGGGCGAGTTGGAACGGCGTTCCGGTTGCCACCGCGGAAATCGAAACGATACCCATCACCTTCGAAGGAAAAAAATCTTACCGGGTTCGGGTCGATGCCAAAACTTCCAGAGGTTTGGACTTGATTTGGAAAATGCGCGACACCATCACTTCAGTCTTCGATGCCAAATCGCTGGAGCCCTCGCGCTTCGTTTTCAGTCAACGCGAAAATTCCCGCGTTATCGACACCCAGGCCAAGTTCAACCAAGCGGCCAAGAAATGGGCGGTCAATCGCTGGCAAGAAGGAAAGAAGCCGCGAGTTTACGATTTTGACTCCAACAATACCTTGGACCCGATCACGGCCGTCTACCTGGCTCGTAGCATTGACTTGAAGGTCGGTGATAAATTGTTTTTCAATGTTTTTGGCGGTCGTTATCAGTACTTGCTCGAGTTGAATGTGGAAAAGAAAGAGCCGGTGGAGCTGGAATCCGGCGCCGTCATTCAAGCATTCAAACTCGTGCCCAAGTTAACCAATCTGACAAAAAAAGGTTATGCGGGGCGATTGCAGGAAGCCGCTATTTGGGTTTCTGCCGATGAGCGGCGCATTCCGGTTAAGTTTTGGAGTAGAATATTTGCCGGGAATGTCTATATGGAGTTGGTTCAGGATCAGACCGGAGTGCAATCGGCTAACAGTGTGGATTCACCGGCTCCGGCGAGTTGAACACCATAGAGGTAAGACAGCGACGTGAGACGATGAAGTGAAAACGGCAAAAACTTCCAGGCGCTCATTTACGTTGTTTGCGTTCTCCCTTGGAGTCCTGAGCGCAGTGTTGTCCGGGTTTAGGTACCCGTCGGCGCCCCGGCATCGCGCCGGTTCGGCTACGGCATATTCGGACTCCAACCGGCGAGGGGATGCGCAGATCGAGGATCGTCTTCGGCGGACGATACTGCCGCTGTTAGGAGCTATGGACCGGCCGTGCCGACCCGAGGAACTGCGCGTGCAGATCATGAACGAGCCAGAAATCAATGCAGCCAATGCCGGCGGTTGCCAATTCTTCGTGACCAGCGGCTTGCTGCAGCGCGCCAACGATGATCATTTGCTGGGGGTAATGGCTCATGAGATCGCTCATCAAGATTTGGGCCATGCCGTTAAATCGCAGATGCTCGGCGCCGGTCTGAGTATCGGCGCAGCGCTTCTGCAACAAATTCTCCCGGCGTCAGGCGCAATTGCGCCGCTAGCCGGAACACTGATCGCCCGAGGCCATAGCCGAACTGAGGAGTATGCCGCCGACCGGCACGCCCTTGTGCTGCTCCGCCGCATCGGTTACTCGCCGGAGATCATGATCGATACGCTGAGCTGGATTCAGCGCGCCTCCGGTGATCAACAGCCGGGCAGTTTTCTCTCCACTCACCCCGCCTTGAATGACAGAATCTCGGCGCTCAAGAAAACTCTCTAACGGCCTACGAGAAGATACATATCCTTTGTTCCGCTCAAACGTCTGCATGCACTGGCTAGTTAGGCCCGGGCTCTGAGATGTTTGAGCAGCCTGCAAATTGAGTTTATCAAGCTTTTTCAGAGGCCAACGGCTCGACCGGACGCGAACTGTCTCCACGTCAGTCCTGTGTCTTTGCGGCGCTGACAATTGATGTAAACGAAGTGCTGCGGCGATCGTCTAAGTGGCAAAAGGAGAGAATCCGGGATGAACATAAACCTCAAAGCAATGAAAAAACTAAACGGCATCGCTGCCGTAGCAATTTTGAGCGGAACGTTGTTAGCCGGCTGCGCGGCGGGCGGCCTCACCACACGTGAGAAAGGCGCAGGCATTGGCGCCCTCGGCGGCGCGGCCGCCGGCGGGCTCATCGGTTCCGCAGTGCGTCATCCGGGTGCGGGCGCAGCTATTGGAGCGGCACTTGGCCTCGGCGCGGGGGCGGTGATCGGTGATCAATTACAGGGCCGCGAAAATCAGTCCTATGAACATGATCAGCAGATCTACCGCAATCAGCAGGAAATCAACCGCCAGCGCGAGCAACTCGAAGAGATTCGCCGGCGTGACAACGAGTACTACTAGGCTCGAGCATCAGTGGGGCGGCACTGGGTTATCTATGTGGAACACCTTCTCGCACCAATGGGACTATCTCGTGCTCAACTTGATCGTAGGTGTCTACATGATGCTCGGTGCCGCTCTGGGATTGACCTTGATGTGGCTTTTTCTCACAGCTCCCACTCCGTAGAAACCCGCTAACCGTGCCGCGCATTGGCTCGCGCTTTCCTTCCCGCTTAAGTTTCGCCGCCGCTCTTGAAGGCCTTAGAGCCCCGTTCTACATTCTAGCTCGTGAAAATCCTCGTCACCGGCGCAGCTGGTCTGATTGGCAGCCATTTCGCGCGGCGATTTGGCGCCGCTCGTGATGTGCTCGCTTTGACACGAAAGGATCTCGACATTACCGATCAGGCGGCGGTGCGAAGTTGCGTTGCCGCAGAACGACCATCTCTGCTGGTTAATTGCGCGGTGATTCAGGTCGACGAAGCGGAGCAGAATCACGCCAAAGCTGCGGCAGTGAACGTGGAAGGGGCGAGGTTTCTCGCCGCCGCGGCGGCTCAGTATAGCGCCGAGATCATTCAATTCAGCACCCAATATGCTTTTGACGGCGAAATCATTGGACGCGCGCCGTACACGATCCGAGACCAGCCTAGGCCGATCAATTTCTACGGCAGGACCAAGGTTGCCGCTGAAGAAGTGGTGCGCGCTGCTTGTGCGCAAAGCTATATCGTCCGCACTTCGTGGGTTTACGGTGAGGGGAAGAACAGCTTTCTTTGCACGGTGCACAACGATCTCGGCGCGGGCAAGCGGGTTCGCGCCATCGACGATGTTTGGTCGAGCACGACCTATGTTGACGATCTCACCGATCGTTGCCTGGAGATTCTCAAGCTTCGCCGTTACGGTACTTACCACATCGTCAATGAGGGCGTTTGTTCGTACTACGATTTTGCTCTCGAAGCGGGACGCCTGAAGGGACTTGGAAAAGAGCGGCTCGGGTCTTTGATAGAAGTTGTCCAGGAGCGCGATCTGCAAAGGGTCGCGCTCCGTCCTCGCTACACGCCGATGCGTTGCTTGCTCTCGGAAGAGTTGGGCTTGGCGCCGATGCGCCATTGGCGTGATGCGCTGGCGCATTATGTAAAAAATTAGCGGATCACCCGTTGTTTGCGGCCGTTCTGCTGCCGAGATGCATTGTCCCGCAGATTACCCGACAAGCCGCCTGGCAGCTTTCCGCCGGGCCTGAGAATCCCGTTGCGCCCCTTTCGACTGGCAAACAACCTCCCAAAGTTCTGAGCAGGCACTGTCGATAAGCAACAGCCGGATGTACGAAGACGGCTCAGCGGCGTAGAAAGCCTAATGGAGTGATCTGGCCGCGTACAAGCGTTGACATGGAATAAGGACCGCAGTAAACCGGGAAGCCGAACTACCATGAAACCTTTCTTGCTTTTGACCAGTGTGTTTTTTCTCGTCGCGTTTTCTCGTAGCGCCCCAGCGCAAAAATTGACCTTGGCGCATGTGGCGATCCATCCTGGCCAAGGTATGTTCTGGGTCGCTAAAGACTCCGGGTTGCTTGCCAAGCACGGCTTTAGTGCCGAAATCGTTCTGATTCCCGGGAGTCCTCGAACGGTTCAGGCTCTGATTGCCGGAGATCTCGATTATGCCGTTGCCGGCGCGCCGGCCTATGTGCGCGCCCGCACGCAAGGCGCCGATGTCGTGATCCTGTCATCACTGTCGGGATATTCTTCGCAAAGAGTTCTGCTCAAACCCGATTCAACCGTGCAGACGTTCAACGACATACGAGGGAAGACCATCGGCGTCACCCAGTATGGTTCTGCGGGTGATTCCTTCATCCGCAGCGCGCTTAAGAAAGCGGGAATTAAAGAAACCGAAGTCACGATCCTGCAGATGGGCGGCACGCCCGGAGTATCGCAGGCGCTGGAAGCGGGCAGGATCGAGGTCGGCGTGCTTGGCGAGTCGGGCGCGCTCCTCGTCTTTCGCGGAAAAGCGCGATTTCTTAAAGGCGGTAGCTCAAAAGAATTTGGTTTTCATGCGCTCGATGCCCCGCTCGGCACTACCGAGCGTAAGATCAAAGCGGATCGAGGTTCGGTGCTGAGGTTCATGCAAGCCTATGTCGAGGCAATTCATTATTTCAAAAGCAATCGAGCAGGGACGATAAAAATCCTCCAGAAATATATGGCAGGCTTGAGCGAAGAGCATGTGGCGCTCTGGTACGACGATTATCGCGAGGGATTGGTATCGCTGCCATACCCCGATGATAACGGTTTGCGCGCGGAACTGGACCTGATCAACGTGCCGCGCTCGCAGTCGCTCGCGGCCTATGTGAACAAGAGTTTTCTGGACGAGATTAAAAACAGCGGACTGGTAGAACGGTTAAACAAATAACGGAGGACAGAATTATGGCTAAAATCAGACATCTCGCCATCAAAGCGGAAGACCAAGAACGGACGGCAACGTTTTATAAAGAAACCTTTGGCATGAGCGAAGCCTGGCGCGGTCCAGTGCGAGAAGACGGCCATCGCGCAATCTACCTCACCGATGGATATATCAACATGGCAATCCTGCCGGCGCGTGGCGGGCGTGAGGGAATCGATCACTTCGGTTTTCAGGTTGAAGATCTGGAAGGGACCTTAAAGACGGCCGCGTCCACGGGCGCGAAAAGCGATTCGTACAAAAAACCACGGGATGGTAGATTCGCGGAAATGGGCGTGCAAGATCCGGTGGGGACTCCCGTGGATGTTTCCGTGCACGGGTGGAAAGCGTAGACAGCAGCGAGGTTTATCTTGAGTATGATGATGTTGCACTGGATGGTATTCAATAGGGGACGTCGGCGATGACGAAAACAATTTGGTTAACCGTCGTTCTACTTCACGTTTTCGTGATGCCGGCCTGTCCGAGCCTTGCCGCCGAACCTTCGAAGCTATTGATCGCCCACGGCGCCATCAGCAACAATGTTGCGCCGTTGTGGATTGCCAAGGAGCAGGGGATATTTCGCAAATACGGCATAGAGGCGGATCTGATATTTATCATCGCCGGTCGAGCGATGCAGGCGATGTTGGCGGGGCAGGTGCCGGTGGGCTTGGTTGGCGGCACCCACGTGACCAACGCCAACACGGGCGGCGGGGACTTCGCGATGATCCTCGGCCTTGAAAACAGACTCGATTACATTTTTGTAGCCAAGCCAACGATCAAAGGCGCCGAGGATCTAAAGGGGAAGAAAGTCGCGATCGGCACGCCGGCCGGCTCGGCATCTTTGGCGACCTATGTGTCACTCGATCATCTCGGGCTCGTGCCGCGCCGCGACCAAATCACTTTATTGGGCATCGGCGGCGTGCCGGAACGAATGGGCGCGCTCCGGTCCGGCAGTGTGGAAGCAACCAGCTTGTCTCCCGAAATTGGCCAAGTGGTGGTCAGTGAAGGCTATCGGGTTTTGGTCGATCTAGGAAAAGAGGATGTTCCGTTTCAGTCGTCCGGGCTGGTCGTGCCGCGCAGTTTGATCAAAACCAACCCCCAATTAGTAGAAAACATCGCCAAGGCCACCGTCGAAGGCGCAGCTTTTGTTCTTAAGCCCGCCAATAAGGAGATTGTCTTAAGAAGCCTGGGCCGAAATTTGCGCCTCGATAAACCCGACCGGGTCGAAAAGGCATATCAAGGCTTGCTGGCAAATCTTCCGCGTCCACCCTGCCCGTCGCTGGAGGGAATTAGCGCAATGCTCAAGCTCATGGCGCAGCACGGGCTCAATGCCAAGGCGTCACAGATCAAGCCCGAAGAAATCGCCGACATGAGCTACTGCAAAAAGTTCGAAGAGAGCGGATTTTTCCGTAGTCTGTATTAGCTTGGATCCGCAGTTCAAAGTGACGCGACGATCAAACGGCGAACCCTCCAGAGCGAAATGCAATGGGTCCGTAGTTTGGCGCGGCCAGCAATCCCCGGTGGTGCAGCGGACTCCCCTGGACAAATTACGAACCCTGGACCAAGCACCTATAACAGCATTGAAATTGTTCGCTTCTGTGACTTCGCTCCTCCGGACTCGCCGCTTGATCAGTCCACATCGTTAATCCTTACTGCGAATCCAGGATTAACTTCATCAAGAACGGTATCGCCAGAGTTGCGGAATGGCGATGCAAATTGCCGCGATCATGATGAAACAGAGAAGGCTGCCCAGGAGCAGCGCATTGGGTGCTCCGACATAATGTGCCGCCACACCTGCTAGAATCGCTCCCAGCCCATTGGTCGCCTGCGCGAAGACCGAGATCAGGCTCGAGGCTCGTCCAAGCATTCCATCCGGGGCCTGAAGTTGAACCACCGTGCGGCGGATCGCCACGCTGACCGAGTCGGTGAATCCTAAAATCAAAGTGGCGCCCACCGCCATCCAAAACCACTGAGCCACTCCCAGGAACGCCAAGCTGCCGGCAAAGATCAGCGCCGCCGCCACCACCAAAACGCCTTTCCGTGCTATATCGCCCAGCATGAGCAAGGCCAAAGAGCCGACGATTGCGCCCAAGGACGGGGCGCCGTAGAGCAGCCCTAAGCCGGAGGCGCCAGTGTGAAAAACATCGGCTGCAAAGATCGGCAGAATCGGCCGGTAAAAACCCACCAGCGTCACGCCAAAATCGAGAAGAAAAAGCGATAGTATAATGCGCTGCACCCAGATGAACTCGATGCCTTCAAAAATACTCCGCAGGTTGATCGTTCGGCGCACGCCTTCGGGCACTCCGGAAGTGCGCATCGCCACAATCGCAATCGCCGCCGGAAGCAGCATCGCATTGGTGATGAAATAAGTCGTCGATAAACCGACGCGATCGATCAAGATCCCGCCGATTGCCGGTCCGAGTAAAAAGCTCATTTGGATGATGATGGTATTGAGGGTCACTGCGTTCATGAGCAACGGCCGGGGCACCAATCGAGGGATCAAGGCAGAGCGCGCCGGCCAGTTAAAAACCTCCACCAGGGCGCCGAGAAATCCTAACGTATAGACATGCCAAGCTTGGATGCTGCCGGTGACGGTGAGGATTCCTAAGAGCAGGCTTGGGATAAACTGGATCGACACCGTTGCGATGAGGAGCTTCTTGCGGTCGAAAGTGTCGGCAACCGCGCCGGCAAACAGTCCGAAGATTACGAAAGGAAAAGCTTGGAAAAATCCAGTGAGCCCCAATTGAAGGGGAGAACCGGAAATTTCATACACCTGATATAGACCAGCGACATTACGCACCTGAACCGCTACCGCATTAAAGACACTGGCGGACCATACCAAACGGTAATCCCGAATCAGCAGCGACGACCAGGGACGAATGTTGCTTGCAGGAGATGGCAATTCTATTTCGGGTGAATCAGGCAATCGGTTCAGAAGTCAAGGTGCACGGTGCCGGAAATAGTTTTGAAATGGTTTGCTGTGGTGGTCGGCGGATAGGGCCTCTAGCAGGCTGGTGAAAAAGACCCCATAGGTTTTGAAAAGATGAATTATGAAAGCTGAAAGTTCAATTCCGCTTTCAGATTTCCGCTTTCACCCTTCCAATTCGCGCGCCACTGCTCTGAGATCGATTGAGCAGCCTGCGACCCGGGTTTTTCATCAACCTACTAGAAAAACCACGCCCTATCCACGGTTTGTCTATCTGGTAGATGCTGCTAGCCGTATGTCTTCCAAAACGCCGCGCTCTTCTGCTTGCGCCAGCACCGTCTCAATGCTCTTGACCAAATTGCGCGCAGCCTCGATAGTTAACTCCACAGCCACACGCGCGGCCGGGCCTTGGGCCTCGTTGACAAAATCGATATTGAGCGCGTGTTCCAGCGGCATGTCATAGGGATGATCGTAGGAGATGTTGGCCTCGCTGAGCTCGAACCAGTCGCCGCCGTTCTTACCGCGCCCTTCGATCTTGGCCTGATGAACAATCATCGTGCACATTTTTATTTCCTCTCAATTCAGTTCGTCGCACTATCGTCCGAGATAACAGCATAACCGGCTTCGATGTGCGGCGCGACGTAAACTTTGTCGAAGTCTTCGATCAGCCCTTCAAATTTTTCTCAAGAAACCCAAGAACTTTTTTCCAGCCGTCGACCGCCTGTTCTTGGCGATAGGCTGGACGGTCATAATAGAAAAACCCATGCCCGGCGCCATCATAGCGGTGAAATTCATAGCTCTTGCCATGCTTTTTAAGCTCGGCCTCGTGTTGGTTCACCTGTTCAGGAGAGGGCGATTTGTCGTCGTTGCCGAAGATGCCGATCATTTTGCAGGAAAGGTCCTTGGTGAAATCGATGGGCGCCACCGGACGTTTAGGAGTGAGTTCTTCTTGTTTCATAACCACGCCGCCACCCCAACATTCCACCAGAGCATCGAAGCCTTTGAGCTTGCACGCGGCGAGGAAGCCATGCCGCCCGCCCGAGCAGGTGCCAAAAACGCCCACCTTGCTGACGTAAGGCAATGAACGGAGCAGATTTTTCGCGCCATCCAAATCTCCCAAAACCTGCTCGTCGGGTACTCCGCCGGCCGCGCGTACTTTTGCGCCGACATCTTCCGGGCTGCCATGGCCTTCGCGGAAATACAAATTCGGTGAGATCGAGACGTAACCATGGTGAGCAAACTTGCGAGTGCATTCGCGATACCACTCATCCCATCCGGGCGCATGGTGGATCAGAACCATGCCTGGAAAAGGCCCCGCGCCTAAGGGGCGGGCCACGTAAGCGTTGATCGCTTCGCCTTTGTGCCCCTGCATGCTCACGGTTTCGGCGATCATGCCTTCATATTGATCTGTTCGGTACATATTGTCCTCCTTCAAGTCGCATATTCTTGAAATTGCCCAGCCGTCCACTTAATACAAAAAGTATCTTTGGCGCAACTAAACCGTTAAAAAATTCCTCTTGTTTTGGATTTGGAAACCCAGTAGGCTAAAAGCACACTTCAGTATGGAGCCTTCTGTAGTGACAAATATCAGAGAGTTGAAGGCTTGGTCAGTCTTTCCTTGCGATTCTTACCTCGCGGACAATCCGGCCAGAGCGTGTTTTTCTTTTCATGTTCTGATTCCTGCGTTGATCAGGTTCTCAGGGTCAAAGACAGCAACAACGTTTTCCAGAGGAGGAGAACATGAGCAGTAAGATCTATGTCGGTGGATTGCCATACTCCACGACCGACGATCAGTTGCAGGAGATTTTTTCCGCGCATGGAGCTGTCGAATCTGCTCGGGTGATCACCGACAAGTTCAGTGGTCGTTCGCGGGGGTTTGGATTTGTCGAAATGAGTTCCTCAGACGAGGCGCAGAAGGCGATCCAAGCGCTTAACGGCAGCGATCTTGGTGGCCGGACTCTGACGGTCAACGAAGCGCGTCCCCAAGAACGGCGCTCCGGCGGTGGCTTCGGTGGTGGTGGCGGCGGTGGCGGCGGAGGTGGCGAGAGGCGCGGCGGTGGGGGCGGACGGAATCGCTGGTAAGTTTGTAAATCATCACTTCAAGAAAGGGCGCCAGGCCGGGGCGCCCTTTCTTTTTCTGGGAACTCTCTTTTCATTCGTCTTCACTGCTACTAGCTAAATCGTACAACGACAGATCTCCCTTCATCGATTAAACCCGGATTCCGTAGTTCAAAGTGACACAGCCCTCAAGCTGCAAGCCTTTAGAGCGAATGCAGGATCAGCCGCTATAGCGGTCCCAGTCCTCGCTACGCTAGGAATTTCAGGTGTCAGATTTGCCATTTGAGATTTGCGATGCCGCAGAGCGGCCTTGCTCCTCCGGGCGCCCTTGATCAGTACACATTGTTAATCTCTACAGGAATCCGAGTTAAAGATTCCGATCGGATGCTGCTGAACTATTCACTCTACGAGTTTCAGTATCTGAACATCCGCCGGGTACGAGTGATCTGCTGATAGCTAACGATCGGCGAGAATGTGATACCAGAGGAGCATGGCCGCCCAGCGAGAGCTACTTGGATTTATAGGACGCGTGCTTTAGTTGAACCTTTTCATCGGGCGGCGGGGTCCAAACAAGATCGCCGCGATGAGCATAGATATCCATGCTGTTCCACAGTGGAATTGCCGCTGCATCTTCTAAAATGATTCTATGAGCGTCTCCCAGCAGCCGTTCTCGTTTCTTGACATCGAAGGTTTGTTGCTCGGTATCGAGGATCTCGTCCAGCTTGGGATTGCTGTATCCGATCACACGCTTGGTCACACCGCTCCTGAAATATTGATGAAATAGCGCATTCGCATCGGTGAGGCTGCCGCGGCCGGTCAGATACATCGGATACTTGCCGTTTTTGTAATCGGTGTTGAAGATGCTCCATTCGGGTGTTTTGAGAATCGCTTTGATGCCTACCTTTGAAAGCTGCTCGACAATCACTTGTGCGATCTCGAGGTCTTTTGGATATCGTCCCGTAGGACTGTAGTACTCGATCTCAAAGCCATTGCCAAACCCGGCTTCTTTTAAAAGTTGTTTCGAATTCTGGACGTCGTAAGGGTAAGCCTTCGCTCCGGGATCATACCCGAAGACCTGTGGGCTGAGCAGGCCTAACAATGGATAGGCGTTCCCCTCTAAGATGTGTTTGATCAATCCTTCTCGGTCGATCGCCTGTGTAATCGCGCGACGGACCTTCGGGTTATCCAGCGGTTTGTAAGCCGGACTCAATACCAGAAAGATGGGCCGCAGCCCCTGCACTGGTTGCACCTGGAGTCGTGGATTGGATTTAAGTCGTGCTACTTCATGAGGCGGTATATTGCTGATCAAATCCGCTTGCCCGGATTCGAGCGCTGCAATGCGAGCGGCATCTTCTTTGATAACTTTATAAAGAATCTCCTCGATTTTTGCCGGTGGTCCCCAGTAATTTTCATTGCGTCGCATGACGAAGTTGCCGGAACGCTCCCAACTGACAAATTTGAAAGGGCCGGTCCCGATTGGCGGATTGTCTGCCTCTCCCATCTTTTCAGCGACGGCCTGCTTCATGATCACCCGGTTATTTAGATCCTCGAGAGCCGTTGCGTCCGCCTTCTTGAGTGTCAGGACGAAACTAAAGTCATCGGGTAACTCCATTTCCTTGATGTTCTGTAAGCTTGGCGCTACCAAGCTTTGCTTGTCGGTGATCATCCGCTTCAACGAAGCCATGACGTCCTTGCCGGTAAACGGAGTTCCGTCGTGAAAGCGAACCCCTTTGCGAATTGCGAAATGGAGCTTGTTCCCCTTGACGGTCCAGGATTCAGCCAGGATCCCCCTGTATTCACGTTTGTCGTAATCGAAGTCAATCAGCGTTTCCATCACCGATCCCCAAACTCCCTGGATCGGGGATGTGGTTACCGCATATGGATTCAGGGAATAAACGCCGACTCCGTGGGCCACGGTGACCCTATTCTTATTGAGGGACTGAGCTTCTGCGATGGGTGAAATGGCATGGAAATGTGAGAAGGAGAGGACTGCGCTGGCCGCTGCTGATTTTTTGATGAATTCCCTGCGACTCCAGCATCTACTTTTCGTGCTCACAGAAACCTCCTCTGTTGTGAAGTGCCGATCCTTCAGTTAAGGTCTGCCGAGCGAACGAGGAAACTAAACACGCATATAACGTATGCGATCAAATAGTGTCAACTTGTTCTTGAAAGCCGTTCTCGAGTAACCCACGATCCTCTCAGCTTTCGTAGTGGAAAAAAAGTAGCAATCGGCAACGGAGTGTAGCAATCGGCAACGGAGTATTGATATCTGGAGGAGCGCATGCCGTCTAACAAAATTATAGATTCATTTGTTGAGTACATGCTGGCTGCACGACAAGTGCCGCTGCCCGCGGAGGTGATCCAAAAGGGCAAAAGCCATATTCTCGATTCGTTGGCCGCTGTTGTATCGGGTTCCCGCCTGAAGCCAGGACAGCTGGGGCTGCAGCACGCTCGTCAACAAGGAGGCAAAGAGATTTGCAGCGTTTTAGGTTCCGATTTTAAAACGACACCGATCGTTGCCGCATTCGCCAATGGGATGTCGGGTCATGCCGACGAAACAGACGATTCGAACAGCCAACTGCACCCTGGCTGCGCGATCGTACCGGCCGCGTTGGCCATTGCCGAGTCGCAACAGCGTAGCGGTGATGCTTTCTTGCGTGCGGTCATTTTAGGATATGATATCGGATTCCGCTTCCATCAAGCATTCGAGCCTCGATCCACGAGTTTTGGCGCGACGTTTGGCGCGTCTGCCGCAGCCGGTGCCCTGGCCGAACTCGATCACTTGCAACTTTGTTACTTGATCTCTTACGCGGCGCAGCAAGCGTCGGGTTCCCGCGCTTGGGTTGGTGACGACGATCACATCGAAAAGGCATTCGACTATGCGGGCATGCCGGCGCGTAACGGCGTAACCGCTGCGCTGCTCGTCCAGTCGGGATTCACGGGCAATCGTGACGTGCTGGAGGGAGACCAGAACATCATCAAGACTTACGCGCCGTGCGATCCGAGTAAACTGTTGAGTGAACTCGGGCAAAGATTCACGATCACCAGCTGCCTGGTCAAAAAATATCCGGTGGGTTCACCGATGATGGAAACCGTCGATGCGACGCTGGCTATGCTCGCCAAGCAGCCGATTGAACCGCAGGAAGTGGAGAGAGTTGTCGTGCGCATACCTGCGAGCGGCGCGCGCACGGTTAACAACCGAAAGATGCCTGATGTGAACGTGCAGTATATGGTTTCGACCATCTTGATAGACGGTAAACTCACTTTCGAATCAGCGCATGATTACAATCGTTTCCAGGATTCGCGCGTCCAGCAGATGAAACAGAGGGTAGAATTGATTCCAGACGAAGAGCTGGAGCGAACCGGCGCCCGGTTTCAGGGGCTAGTCGAGGTTTACCTGAAAGACGGTCGAACCTTGCGCGAGCACGTCGCCAATTGCCGCGGCCGCCCGGAAAATCCGATGAATCCCGAAGAGGTGGAGGGGAAAGCCGCTTGGTTGCTGGAGCCCGTCCTGGGCAAGGAGAAGGCGGATCAGATCATTGCAGCGAGCCGTCGGTTGGAATCTTTCGGCAGCATGCGTGAATTGGCCCGGCTGCTAACCGTCGATTGATGTTTGATTGTTCGTCGTTCATCTATCCGGGCTGAGTTTTGCGTGTTCGATATCAGCGAATCAACTCGTCTTCGAAAAGAACCTCATGGCAAAGCCTCAATTAACAATCGCGCTGTCCCATTATGATCGTCATGTGCCTTTTTTCGACGGCACGGCGCAGCCTGACGGCATCGACCTCAACATCTTGATCGTCGGTCAATCCGATCGACAGCGGGACGGCGAAGATCGTCATGAGCGGATGTTGCAGCATTCTGAGTTCGACGTGGCCGAGCTCTCGCTATCCTCTTATCTAATGGCCAAGAGCCGCGGTATGCCGTTCACCGCGATTCCGGTGTTTCCGCGCCGCTTGTTCAGTCTTTCACAAATGTGGGTGAATGTGGATGCGGCGGTTCAGTCGCCGCATGATCTGATCGGCAAGCGAGTTGGCTTGCACAGTTTTCAAAATACTTTGGCGACACTCTCCAAAGGCGACTTACAAAGCGAATTCAACGTCCCGTGGCGGGAAATACAATGGGTCCTCAGCAAGAAGGACAACATAGAATTCGAGCCGGAAAAGGGCGTCAGGATCGATCAGTTGTCGAATGGCGCCGATATCGGCGCCATGCTCGAATCAGGCGAGATCAGCGCGATGATGACACCGCATCCGCCCAAGCCGGTGCTGCGCGGCTCGAAAAAAATCCGCCGCCTGTTTGCCGATCCGAAAGCGGAGGATCTCAGATATTTTGGCAAAAATGGATTTTTCCCGATCATGCATGTGGTGGCGTTCAAGGACGAGGTGTTGAAAAATCATCCTGAAGCGGCGCGCAGCCTTTTCGATACATTCGAACGAGCAAAGAAGATCTGCCGTGAATTCTACGCCGACCCTAACTGGTCGTGGCTGGCCTGGGGACGTCAGGCATTTGAAGAAGAACAAAAACTTTTGGGAGACGATCCCTGGCCCTATGGCCTCGAAAAGAACCGCGCCAACCTGGAACGGTTCGTTGGCTACTCGCTGGATCAAGGATTGATGACCAAGAAAATGGCGCTGGACGAACTCTTTGTGCCGCTGAACTGACAAATCAATGAAGCTCGACGTTACACCTAAGGGAGTCGCACAATCTTTTAAGCGGTGCAACATCGCTGCGATCGAAGCCTGATTTCTCAGGCTAAAGTGACACGTCGATCACCAGGTAAGCCCTCCAGAGTGAATGCAATGGGCCAGCGGCTCGTGGCAATCTGCGATCCCGGGCACGCCAGCGGACTCCCAGCGAAATTGCCGGCACTGGACCAAGCACCCTAACGACATTGAAAGAGTTTGGAAATAGTTTGCGTCTGCGCGTTCGCTCCTCCAGGCCTACGTCTTGATCGGTACACAGGTGTCAATCCCAACTGCGGAATCGGATTTAAAAAGCCGCTTCCTGCCCGAAACAGCCGCTAACCAGAGACCTTCCCGATGCGACATCTCTGCGAGCGATGCGCAACCGATGCGCTAATCGGGTCCACGTCCGAGTTGGCAATGAGGAGGTTGGCATTGGCGCCGTCTTCACTGAATGGGTCGTAACCGCTGAGCTTCGATAATTGACAGGCTTGCCACCAGCCGTACACGGTGGCCACGACCGCCGGATGCAACGAGTGGTTGAATTTGGCCTTTAGTTTTACCTTTCCGTTTGCGGTTTCCAGAATAATCCATTCACCGTCTTTGATGTCTTCGGTTCCAGCCGTCTGCGGATGAAGCTCGACATACGGCTCGGGAAACGATCGCCGCAGGCGCGGGACGTTGCGGTGTTGTTCGTCGCAGAACTGCACTAGGCGGTAAAATGTCAAAATCAGCGGATAGCGCGGATCTGCATCGTCGCCTTGAGTGTCGAAAACGGGTAGCGGAGGGTAGCCAGCTTCGGCGAAGGCCGTCGAAAAAATTTCAAGCTTTCGCGTCGGCGTTTCGAAACCTTTCGCTTCGCCGGTGCGCGCATCGATCTCCGCATATTTGCGGTGCCTGGTAGTGACATTGGCTCGAACTCCAATTGGATTTTCACGCAGTTCCCGGATGGAAATCCCCGCCGGGGCGAGTTGATGCATGAGCGCTGCTTCAAGGTCGCCATTGAAGAACGGTTCGGTTAACCCGAGCCGCTGCGCTAGATCGAAAATAATTTCCATGTCTGATCGTGACTCGCCCACGGGTTTTGCCACCGTCGGCCGGAGCTGGGCCCAATTGAGTGTGTCCTCAGCCATTTCGAAAGAGGGCATCAAGGCTTGATGTTCCCAACAGGTGGTTGCCGGCAGCAACAAGTCTGCGAATGATGCGCTCGGGTTAAGATTGGTGTCAACGTGGATGTAGAAATCAACCGCTTCCAGCGCGGCTTTGCCATGGAGCGGATCGCCGTGTCCGAGCAGTGGATCGCTGCCGAACAATACGAGAGCCTTGATCGGATACGGACGCTCAGTGAGAATGGCCTGATAGACTGCCCCCGCCTGCACCAATCCCGGATCGGTGGGCGGGCCGAGCGGATGCTGTGCGATTCCCAGCCGGCGATCCGCTTGCGCTTTCGGCAATAGCTCACGGCCGGTGATCGGATTGGTAGGCGTAATGGCGAAGAGAACGTTGCTGCCGCGCTCATCGAATTGCCCCGTCAGCGCGTAAAAACAGCAGACAGCCCGATTGGTTTGCATAGCGTCGCAGTCTTGTTCGAGCCCGACCCATGTGCAGTAGGTGGACGGTTTTTCCGCCGCGAACAGGCGCACGGCCTTTCTGACTGCGTCAGCCGGAACCATGGTTATGTTTTCCGATTGTTCGGGTGCATATGCGGCGACTTTGTCTTTGAGCATTTGAAGCACCGGTTGACACTTGACGGTTGTTCCGTCGCTGAGATTCACGGTGAAACTGCCAAAAAGCGCCGCGGCAGTATTGTCTCCCATTGTTTCGAGCACGTTTTCTCGTTCGTTCCAAACCATGTAGGTGTTCGAACCTCCACCAATCTGCAGATCACGCTGCGTGAGAAGTTGATGATTGTCGCAGCGAACCAGCCACACTCCGTTGGTCCAGCGGCAGGTGAACTCATCGTCGAAAAGTTTTTCTTCGATGAGAACGTGGATCATCGCCATGGCCAGCTCGCCGTCGGCTCCCGGACGAACCGGCAACCAGCAATCGGCTTTGGCCGCCAATGTCGTTCTGCGCGGATCGATGACGATCAGTTTCGCGCCGCGATTTCGCGCCCGGTTGATGCGCAGCGCTTGCGCCGGTGAAGTGGCAGGCGGATTGATGCCCCAGATCAACATGCACTGAGTCTGGTCGAAGTCCGGCAGCGGCATGCCGGTGCCGAAAGTGTACTTCGATCCGACCCGGCGGTTCCAGGTGCAGATATGATTCGAGGTGAGGAGGTTGGGGCTGCCAAAGGCATTGGCCAGCCGTTGCAGCCAGCCATCGAAATCAATCGATGCGGTGCCGGCGGTGGTCGCGCGGGAAAAGACCACAGCTTCGGCGCCGTAGGTATCCTTTATGTTATTAAGTCGCAACGCGGCGAGGTTGAGGGCCTGGTCCCAGGTGATGCGAGTCCAACCGGGATCAGGATCGCCCTTGGGTCTGGTTCGCACCATTGGATAATGTAGGCGGTCCGGCGAGTAAACGATTTCCGGCGCGGCCGCGCCCTTGACGCAGATACAACCATTGGGATGCTCAGGGTCGGCATGGACCTGCGTCAGCACCCCGTCCTCGACGGTTGCGACCACGCCGCAACGCGACGTGCACATCGAGCAGTAGGTGTGTAATTGTTGCGTGGCGATAAGAGTTCTTTTTCGAATTGGTTATCTAGCCAACTAAGCTTCGTGAGGGCACCCGAGCCCTACAGCCGTGGGCAATGGGACAGTTCCTTGAAGGCCGCCCCGCATTTCCCCTAAGGGTGATCTTTCGTACGTCGAGCCCTTATAGTCAACTCGCGTTCAGGTGCCCACGGCTTCCGATCTCGCCGTCCTCGCTCACTGCTGACGGTGCAAACTATTGTCGGATTAGGGTTTAACTCAACCGGATTTCACTGGAATAGTTTTCGAAATGTAGCGTTGACTTCGGCTTCCTTCTGGCCTAGATCGACGTCGGTCATCAGCAGCTTGTGTTGTTTGAGAATCTTGCCGTACTTAGAGTCCACGTCATCACGAATCGGCACCCGGCCATATTGATTGACGACCTCCTGGCCTTCTTTTGACAACAACCACTCGGTAAAAAGTTTCGCCGAATACGGATGAGGCGGTTGCGACGGCAGCGAGACGGCAACGGTATAGGTGATCACCGGTTCCAAGCCGATCCAGTCCACCGGCGCTCCTTTGGTCTTCAGGTCCTCCACGGAATATTCGTACACGCCGGCGGAAACCGGAAACTCGCCCGCAGCCAGTAGTTGTAAGACCAAGGTGTTGCCGGAGCGGACGGTGGGTTGCTGGGCGGCAAGTTTCTCCATGAACGCTTGGCCCTTGAGCTTCAGCAGCATAGCGAACCACTCGATTTTGTTGGAATCGATAGCGATGGCGCTTTTCCAGCGCGGATTCAATAAATCTTCGTAATTCTTGGGCGCCTCGGGCCGTTTAACTTGCCGCGAATTAAAACCGAGCAGGGTGCCGCTGGCGTAGGCAGATGTCCAAAGGCCTTCCGGATCCTTGTACTGCGCCGGATAAGCGGCGGCCTCGAGCGGCACATATTTGCTAAGGGCGCCGCGCTTTTTCATGATGCTGGTTTCGATGACGCTGGTGTGGATGACGTCGGCGATTCGTTGTTTGGCTTGCTCTTCGAGGAGGACCTTACTCAACAGCGCTTGTTTGCCGGTGCGAAAGAATTCCGTCTTGATGAAAGGATATTTTTTGTTAAATGCGGCGAAATACATCTGTAGCTGCGGCGCGGTGGCCGATGCATAGACGACCAGTCTGCCTTCCGTTTTGGCGCCGGCAATGAGCTGCTCATAGGTTTGCGCGGAGGCAGGCTGGGTGATGGCAACACACAACGTAGTAAAAAGAACCGATAGGATCCTTCTTCTCATGCGCCCTCCATTATCAAAGAAAGTAGTCGAGCAGGCGCTGATCTGTCAACGGTCTATGACCGGGCAACGCGAATGTCCTTTGCTGTCACTTCGACCAGAGAAGACCCGATTTGTCGCCGGGGTAACTGCTGCGGAGTTCGCGCGCGAATTTTACGCAAGGCATATCTGGCAAGGCGATCTCGTCAATTACCGTACGTCGACAAGCTGGTATTTTTTGGCTACTATTTGTAATCGAGGTGTGAAAAATGGCGACTCCCGAATTTGTCTATCAAGATCCGTTGCCGATTCAGAAAGACACGACCAGATACCGCCTGCTAACCAAGGAGCATGTCTCTGTCACTCAATTCGAAGGCAAGGAAATACTAAAGATTGCGCCCGAAGCGCTCACCTATCTATCGAATATCGCCATTCGGGATGTATCTTTCTTATTGCGAACCGCCCATCTTGAAAAGGTTGCGGCGATCCTCAAGGACCCGCAGGCTTCCGACAATGATCGCTATGTCGCCTTGGCGATGCTGCGCAACGCCGACACCGCAGCCAAAGGCATTTTGCCGTTCTGCCAGGACACGGGTACGGCCACGATCGTCGGCAAAAAAGGCCAGCAGGTCTGGACCGGTGTGAAGGACGAAGAATACCTGGCCAGAGGGATCTACAAAACGTACACCGAAGAAAATCTGCGTTACTCCCAAACCGCGCCCATGAACATGTACGACGAGGTCGATACCGGCACCAATTTGCCGGCGCAAATCGATCTCATGGCTACCGACGGCATCGAGTACCAGTTTTTGTTCGTCACCAAGGGGGGTGGATCGGCTAACAAAACTTCGCTGTACCAGGAAACCAAGGCCCTACTGAATCCGGGGAGCTTGGAAAAATTTCTGACGGAAAAAATGATAACGTTGGGGACCGCCGGTTGCCCGCCATATCATCTGGCGTTCGTCATCGGCGGAACTTCGGCCGAAGCGTGTCTCAAAACCGTGAAACTTGCGACCACCGGCTATCTCGATCATCTGCCGACCACCGGCAATGCTCACGGGCGCGCCTTCCGCGATGTCGAGACCGAGGAGAAGCTCTTGCAGGCCGCGTACAAGTCAGGCTACGGCGCGCAATTCGGCGGCAAGTATTTCGCGTTGGACGTGCGCATCATCCGTTTGCCTCGGCATGGCGCATCCTGTCCCGTGGGTATGGGAGTTTCGTGTTCAGCGGATCGCAACGTCAAGGCGAAGATCAACCGCGACGGCATTTGGCTCGAAGAATTGGAACGGGATCCGGGCCGGCTGATTCCGGAAGAGTATCGCGGCAAGGTTGCCAGCAATGTCGTGCGAGTCGATCTCAACCGGCCGATGAAAGAAATCTTGGCTCAGCTCTCGAAGCATAACGTAACCACGCAGCTTTCACTTACCGGCACGGTGATCGTTGCTCGGGATATCGCGCACGCTAAAATCAAAGAACGCGTGGACAGAGGCGAAGGATTGCCGCAATATCTCAAAGACCATCCGGTTTATTACGCCGGCCCGGCCAAGACTCCAGAAGGAATGCCCTCGGGTTCTTTCGGGCCGACTACCGCCGGACGGATGGATTCTTACGTCGATTTGTTTCAATCGCACGGCGGATCGATGATCATGCTCGCCAAGGGTAACCGCAGCCAGCAGGTTACCGATGCCTGCAAGAAGTACGGCGGCTTTTATCTCGGCTCTATCGGTGGGCCGGCGGCGATACTCGCCAAGGAAAATATCAAAAAAGTCGAAGTGCTCGAATATCCGGAGCTGGGAATGGAAGCGGTTTGGAAGATCGAAGTCGAAGACTTCCCGGCTTTTATTTTAGTCGACGACAAAGGCAACGACTTCTTCAAACAGATTCTTCATTGAGATAAGTTGCCGCTGCCGGGTTTACAAATTGTAGAGCTTGGCGGCGTTTTCACCCATGATTTTTGCCTTCAAGCTTTCCGATATATCCGTGCGCTCGAGCACTTCTTCCACCGTGTGCGGAAACTTGGAATCGCTATGATTATAGTCGGTGGCAAAGACTAAACGATCGGCGCCGACGAATCCCGCGACGTAGGGCAGCATCTTCTCGTCCATCTCGAAGGCATAGAACATTTGGCCGCTGCGCATGTATTCGCTAGGCCGTTTGGTCAGCCAAGGCACCGTCGGCTGCAGGATTTCATAGTGCTCATCGAGCCGCTCCATCCAGTACGGCACCCAACCGCAGCCCGCTTCCATAAAGGCAAACTTCAGTCTGGGAAATTTTTCGAGCAACCCGCCGGCGACGACGCACAGCGCCGCGATCATTTGCTCGAACGGATGCGCCAAAGCGTGAGTATAGAGCGGATGATCGAATCGTTCAGTGCCGGCGGGCACGCCGTCGCCCGCGCCAACATGAATGCAGACGGGAATATTTAGCCGCTCCGCTTCGGCAAAAAAAGGGTAGAGATCGGGATCGTCCAAATTTTTTCCCGACGCTGAGATCGGCGGTGTCGCCACCGCTACGAATTTGAGTTCCTCTACGGCGCGCCGTAATTCTTTTATGGCTTCGGCGGGATCCTGGATCGCCGTAAGAGCAACTCCCTTCAGGCGCCGTAAATCGGCCTTGCAATAATCAGCCAGCCAGTTGTTATAAACCCGCGCGATGGCGCAAGCCAGATCTTTATCCTCCACAAAAGGAAGGCTCAAAAAAGGAGAAGTGCCGAACAGCACCGCGGTATCGATCCCTTCCAGATCCATGTCCTTAAGCCGCTGTTTGGGATCGACCATCCCGGTCGTAGGCTGTGGATGATGGCTGCGCGGCGCGCCGACAAAACTGCAGGCTTTGCCCACAGGTTTCGGCGTGAGCTTGCCGTCGATCATGACAAAGTTAAAACCGCGATTGTCTTTGACCGGCCTCGGAGCTCGGGAGCGATAAGGCTCTTCCAACAAATCCGCCCACGGAATATCTCTTTCGAGTACGTGCCCGTCCGCGTCGATGATGCGCATAATCCTACTTGCCTCCCAGCAGGCTGCTGAAAACTCATTCGCGATGGAAGATGAATTATGAAAGCTGAAAACTGAATTCCGCTTTCAGATTTCCGCTTTTCATCCTTGTAATTCGCTCTCCTACGATATTTGTGACCAGCCTGCAAATAAAGTTTTAGCACATAGAACTAGTCTGTTCATTCCTGGCGAAGCAACACAATTTGCTTGCGCTCAAGCGATATGCATGGCGCCAAAGTTGGAAAGCATGCCCGGGATTGGCTCGAACGCTGTAGAAACATATTCGGCTGGATACTTCCTCGTCGCTCGGTCGCTTAGATGTTCTGCTTACATGAACTCGAACTGTTCGGCTGTGAATCTGAAACGGCCGGCAAGTTATCGATTCTTTGTCTAATCGCCTTTTACGTTGACCAGCTGTCTTAATGTGTGTTCGACCTTAACCAGGTCTTTGGAATTTTCCATCACCTCATCAATGTCCTTGTAAGCCATCGGAAGCTCGTCGATCAGCTTTGCCGAGTGGCGACATTCGATTCCGGCCATAGCTTTCTTAAAGTCATCCATTGTGAACCGTCGCCGCGCTTCACCGCGGGAGAACCTGCGGCCCGCCCCATGGGGCGCTGAATGGTAAGCCATCTTGTTTTCCAGTCCTGAAACGACGTAGGAGCGCGTTCCCATTGATCCCGGGATTACTCCTTTCTGCCCTTGTTTCATCTGGATTGCGCCTTTTCTCGTCACCCAGACATTTTCGTTGAAATGATTTTCGCGCTGGGTGAAGTTGTGATGGCAATTGATGCGTTCGAGCTCGATCTCTGCCTGGTGTCCGTCCTCTTTATAAAACAGATAAGAAAGTTCGGTCATGACCCGATCCATCATTTCCTCGCGATTTAAGAGAGCAAAATCCTGCGCCCAGAGAAGATCAGTTATGTAGTCGCTGAATTCTTTTTGCCCTTCGGCAAGATACGCCAGATCTCTGTCCTTCAGCTGCACTCGATTCTGGTCCATAAGTTTCTGCGCTGTTTTGATGTGCTTCATCGCGAGCTTGTTGCCTATGCCGCGCGAGCCGGAGTGAAGGACTACCCAAACTTGATCTGACTCATCGAGAGAAATTTCAATGAAGTGATTGCCTGAACCTAGAGAGCCAAGCGCTTCGGTCCATCGTCGGTCTATGGCTTGATAATCCCTTCCGGAAGCATTGAGTTGCGCTACTCTTCTTTGGGCGCTTGTGGTGAGCTTTTTGTTGAACGCGCCCGCGCCTAGCGGGATTCGCCGTTCGATACCGGTTCGTGTTTTCTCGAGGCTGTCCGGGAGATCGTTGGCAACAAACTTCGTCTTCACCGCAATCATTCCGCAGCCAATGTCCACGCCTACCGCGGCCGGAATAATCGCTCCCTTGGTGGCAATGACTGAGCCAACGGTTGCGCCTTTGCCGAGATGGCAATCCGGCATGACCGCGATGTGCTTAAACACGAAAGGCAGCTCCGCCATATTGAAAAGCTGCTGTTTAGCCGCAGGCTCAATCGTCTCTGGATCTAAGAAGGCGACAATTTTTTCGTTTAGCCTGTCCATAGATTCACTATAACAAACCGTTTGGTCGTCCGCTGAGGATAAGCTTGTCTGGTGACGAGGCGAAAAGGAGTTCTGGAACTCATCTGCCGGGTTTGCCTTACTCAGGTCCATCTTTTAGGGCTTCGTCGGTCAAACGTTCTCATTCCGTACGTGCCATGCGGGCGTCAAGCCGACCGGGACTGCCGCGTTACAACACAATTTTCGAGATTGGCCTTAGTGAGTGAATAGCTCTAAAGCGACAGAGCTACGTCGCCGACAGCAACGTTCGGCTCTAAACGATTACTTCACTTCGCCAGGAAATAATTTGGAAGCATAGTCGCGGTTGACCTCGCGGATGAGCGTGTTGTCGAAGAACCGGCTTGGATCGAGTTCAGCGACTTTCGGGATCGTCGATTGTTCGAGCACCAGCTTGATCGCCTGGCCATCGACGGTCATATCCTTGTTCCACACCTTGACGCCT
>DASUVS010000117.1:0-14361 GCA_036378835.1 Binatia bacterium
CGCCGCATCACTGGTCGGCGGTATCGGTTTCCGGCGATTGGGATTGCGCAGGATTTGAAGTGATTTCTGTTCGATCTGCCGGATACGCTCGCGTGTGACAGCAAAGATCTCGCCTAATTCCTCTAACGTGTAATCTCGCTCTTCCTCTATACCGAAGCGCATTCTCAGGACGGTTTCTTGTCGGGGCGTCAACACCGCCAGAGCTTTTCGCACGTCAGTGCGCAGGACGCCTTCCATCGCTTCTTTGTCGGGCTGAGGATTGATCCGGTCCTCGACAAAATCGGCAAGTTGATCACCATCTTCCCAAACGGGCGTCTGCAGCGATACAGGCTCTCCCTGTGTTTGCATGACCCTAAGCATTTCTGGAACAGACATGTCCATCTCTTTTGCCAGCTCTTCCGGCTTAGGCTCACGCCCGAGGGTCCGTTGGAGATGATGAGCGGTCTGAATAACCTTATTCCTGAGTTCGACTCTGTGGACCGGGATGCGAATCATGCGCCCGGTGTCGATCAAACCGCGCGTGATCCCCTGTCGAATCCACCAGCTTGCATAAGTAGAGAATCGATATCCTAAACGGTAGTCAAATTTCTCCACGGCTCTCATTAACCCAAGGTTACCCTCCTGAATTAAATCGAGTAGGCTCAGGCCACGATTTGTATACTTCTTCGCAATGCTGACAACCAGCCGCAGGTTTGCCTCCGTGAATTCAGTCTTGGCTACATTGACCTGACTCTCGGTCGCCGTTATCTGGGAGACGAGGGCATGAATCTCCGCCGCTCGAAGCCCGACGCCGGATTCCATTTGTTCAATTTGTGATACAATCGCCGCACGTTTCGCCTTGCTCGCGACGTGCGCGCGTTCCTCGAGTTCCGTGATGGTGTTCGAGGATTGTTTTAGCTTCTGCACCATGGATTCGAGACGGGACGAAGAAAGCCCAACCTCCCGGAGCAGCCCGACTATTCTGTTCAACAAACTCGCGTGAGCTTTGTTCAGAGCATTGCGACGCTGTTCGGATACGCGCTTTTGATTCAGCTGTCGGTGAACCTTTTCTTGCTCGTGTCGGAGACGTTTGAGTTTGCTTATGGCTCTAAGAAAAGGCTTGGGATCAAAGCTTACTCGATTCTCGTCTTCTTCTGCGTCCGATTTTTCCAAAACTTCTCGGATATCGAGTTCGCCGCTAGCCACGGCCTCGCCCAAACCAATCGTGTAGTGCAGGCACATAGGAGCATTGAACAGGGCCTCGATGATCGCATTCTTGCCAATGTCCATTTTCCTGGCGAGTTCGACTTCCCGTTCTCGGCTAAGTAGTGGAATCGAGCCAATTTCATGTAAGTAGGTTGTAATTGGATCGACCGTTAGTCCTTTTTCTTCAGGCTGAACCTCGCCTTCACCAGCATTTTCTTCCGCGGTAGCGCCATCCGACTCGAGTTCCAACTCGGCTTCATCCCCCTCTAGCTCTTCTGTGTCATCTTTTTCGATGTCCAACAATTCATCATTGGGTCGATTGGTATCAACATCTGTATCTGTCCGCATGGTTTCTCCTCAACATATGCGCCTTAGACGATAACGCCCGTCGCTTCGCAGCTGACGGGGGTAAATGCGCCAGATTTCTAGCTAAAACGCGAAGCGAATTCGGTGCCATTTGCCTTCTCAATTGTTTTGCCGTGATTCCCTGGAGTAATTCTCATATGTGAGACATTGGGACCACTCATGGTCCATGTCGACCTGAGAAACACGATAGCTAAAGGAACTTTGGCTCGAGCTATTGGAGTGTGCTTGCGGCTTACTCGATCGGTTCGCGGGCATCATTAAATCTAAGGACCGCGGTGCTCTATGTCAAGCGAAACACGTGTATTCGGACGTTAATTTAAGCATCGCTGGGTTGTAGGGAGCCCGCCGGATTAAACCAAGATGGTGGGGTCATATTGATCGTTCTGTGTTGGAAGACCCTCTTCTGTTCCGCGTTCGGTCGACTGCAACTCTACTAATCAGAGCAGTAGTGAGCCTTGAAGGCGACAAACCTGGCTTCGGCCATGAGATACTTGAGCCGGGCTGCAAACTGCAATCGAAATCTCGCTTGGACGTCACACGGGCGGTCAAAAGAAAGGGCGCACAGAGGTAGAGTCATCGGTGAAACTCGAATTGGATTACGAGCGGCGAATTAGGTTTCAGACGAATGTGCCGCTTGCACAAGAGATCATTTCACTGTGACCTTGTATTGGAATGGATACTTGACAACTCTTTTACGGATCGGCTAGTGCTTACCACTGGCCGCCGAGCCGTGGCATATTGGCCGCAGTAAGTTGATCTACTTCCAAGGAGGGGCTTCCGTGAAATCACACGAATGGCGACAAGAATTGGGTGAATGTGTTCGCTACCTCTTTCGCTCTTCTGAAATGGAACACTTCTATTCGATTAAGATGACCACGCAACGTGCATGTATCTATCTATTGCAACTAAGCCTATATGTGCGGCAACGCCGTAACTTCTGGCCCCAAGTGGCTGCGAATTGCCCCGAACTCGAGGTGAAACAGCGAATCATGTCCCATGAGTACGAAGAGTTAGTTGAGGATGAACACTCCAAGCATGGTCACCTCGATTTGATTTTTCGGCAAGGCAAAGAGGTGGGGCTGAGTTCGGATAAGATCATAACTGCGCAGCCGCTACCGACTACGACAGCGGCGATTTACGCCTGGTTTTGGATTGCCCGCAATCGGCCATGGCAAGAGGCAATCGCGGCATCGACCATTGCGGAATGGACCAACGATGATCGGCTCTTAGGTGATCTTGGCGGCGGCAACTGCAGCCGGTTATATACAATTTGGAAGACGGATTTAAATCTTAGTGATGGGCAAATGCCCAATTTTACGGCTCACAGCAAGGCTGATGTTAAACATTCGGATATGTTTATAGATGTACTGGAGAAATACGTCGCGCCGGGACGTGAGCAAGATGTGTTGAACACCGCTAAAGAATCCATGGATATCCATCGGGCTTACTTTGGCGGAATGGCTCAAGCCATGTCGAAAGCGATGTAACCGCAGGAGACGCTTATGAACCTTGCTGAATTAGACAGTAAGTTAGCGAAAAACCAACTAGCCGGGTTCTGGAACACCCGTGTTCCTGGTCATTCTGCGGAAGCGCCCTATCTGTGGAAATGGGAGTCGCTGCTAGATGGCTTATTAAAGGCAAGCGAGACGATTGGGATCGAGCAGGCCGAGCGGCGCGCCATTCGACTGATAAGCCCGCACGTACCGAACAAATCGACCTCTCACACGATTCAGTTGACCTTTTCGATCGTCAATCCGGGAGAGGTGGCGAGAGCGCACCGCCATAACATGGCTGCCATCCGCTTCGTTGTCCAAGGCAAAGGCGCTTATACCGCGGTTGGCGGTGAGAAGTTTCCTATGGAAGAGGGTGATTTGGTTCTGACACCCAACTGGACATGGCATGAGCATCATAATGAATCACCAGATCCGATCATCTGGCTCGATGGTTTGGATGGTCCATTGATCCAAGCGCTTAATGTCCTGTTTTTTGAGCAATCTGAAAAACCGGAACAACCGATCACACGCACCACCGGTGAATCGCTGAGTCGTTTAGGTTTTGCCCGCGCGCCGAAACTGGATGAGACTCAACTGCGCGGTGTTCCGTTCCGCTATGCCTGGCAGGACACCTACAAGACGCTCAAGCTCATGAGCAGAAACGACCAGGATCCATACGATGGCGCGTTGCTGCGTTACATCAATCCAGCCACCGGCGGGTATACCTATCCGACCATGTCTTGCGAGATTCAGCTTTTGAATCCTAAGCAAAGCACTCGTGTACATAGGCATACCAGCACGGCAGTTTATCATGTATTCAAAGGTCATGGCCGGACCGCCGTAGGGGAAAGTTGCCTGGAGTGGAATAAGGGTGATTCTTTCGTGATTCCGCTTTGGCAGTGGCATTCGCATGAGAATCCATTCGACGAAGAAGCTATTCTTTTCTCGATTAATGACCGGCCGGTGATGGAAGCGCTGCAACTTTATCGGGCGGAGATCCGTAACGGCAACAACGATGCTGAATGAATCCTCTTCACTGGCTCTCACGGTTAGCGAACATCCGTGACGCGCGTGGCTAGAGAAATGGCGGCAAGAAATCGTAACGTCGCCGTATATCGTACCCTATGGCTGACACAAACATAAAGCTCGCTAGTCGCACTTACGATGGGATTCTGCCCATTTTGCGCGGCCAAATGCAAATTCCTGGCTTTCACCTTGAGATTGCCGAAACCAGCGATGTTGCCGGCATGTTTGCCGGGATGTTCGCAGGGCGCTATGACGTGGGCGAAATGTCGTTGGGCGAACTGATCTACTACACTTCGAGAACCAGAGCCGATTTTGTTGGTATTCCCGTTTTTCCCTCCAGAATGTTTCGGCACGGCTTTATTTTTTGCCGCCGCTCTTCGGGGATCGATAAACCGGGCGACTTGAGCGGCAAAAGCGTAGGATTCTTGCGCTGGGTGCAAACCGCAGCAATATGGATGCGGGGGATGCTTGTCGATGAATATGGCGTTTCGGCCTCCGCTACGCGATGGTATATCGCTTCGATACATCACTGGGATGATGCCGACCCGAGTGCTACTGTCGAGCCGCGTGACGGTTCGATGATTCACCAGATCGGCAGTACCGGAAAAAGTGCTTCCGAACGCGCCTGCCGGGCTCTGTTCAACGGCGAAGTTGACGCTCTCGGAGTGACTGAATCGCAGCTTCCGAGTTTGCTGGCCAATGATAAGGTAGGCCGGCTATTCGCTGACCCACGCGAGGTGGAGGCCAGCTATTTTCGCAAGACGCGAATCTTGCCGATCATGCATGTTGTCGCGATCCGAAAAAAATTGGTTGAGCAACACCCGGAACTGCCGGGGAAACTTTTTCGTCTTTACTGCGAGGCCAAACGGTGGGCACAGCAATGGCGCCGCGCGATCCCCAGTTTGGTCGAGGCTTGGCCGAATCATTACTTATCTGAAGAACAAAGGATATTTAACACAGATCCGTGGGCTTACGGCTTGGAGGCGAATCGACACGTGCTCGACACTTTTCTCGCCTACTGTGATGCGCAGGGAGTCAGCGCTAAAAAAATTGCGCCTGATGAGTTGTTCGATCCTAGTACTTTGAAACTTGTCGATTGAGTTTCAGAACCTGAATGAAAAGGAGTCTTCAATGTCTACTGCACTGGCAAGCAAAAGTCAGAAAGTTGCCGCCTGCGATCTGCGCGATTGGCTCCGGCAAGTGGACGCCACTGGACAATTGGCAACTATTTCCGGGGCTCACTGGGATTTGGAACTCGGCGCGCTCACCGAGATTATACTCGAACGGATGTCTACGCCACCCGCGGTGATGTTCGATTCTGTTCCTGGTTATGAGCCAAATCGTCGCGTTCTTGCCAATATGCTCGAGACCTTGGACCGGACCGCGCTGACACTAAATCTGCCGCTCGACCTCAAGACGATTCCATTGATTGACGCTCTGCGCGCCAAACTGCGAGCGCTTCAACCAGTCAAGCCAAATGTCGTCTCCACCGGACCGATAATGGAAAATGTCGAACGCGCCGACCAGCTTGATTTGTTCAAATTTCCTGTGCCTCGCTGGCACGAGGGCGACGGGGGGCGTTATCTGGGAACAGCGCATCTAGTAATTACCCGTGATCCTGAGACCGGCGTAGAAAACGTCGGGTGTTACCGAGTCATGCTTCAGGATAGAGACAAGGTCGGTCTTTATATCTCGCCGGGTAAACACGGAAGAATGCATTATGAAAAGGCCATGAAAGCAGGGAAGCCTTTTCCGGTCGCGATGGTCTTTGGTCAACATCCGCTCCTGTTCATCGCATCGTCTCAGGCTGTACCTTTCGGTGTTAACGAGTATGACTGGACAGGGGGAATTCTGGGTCAACCTATTGATGTTATCAAAGGACCGCTCACGGGACTCCATTTCCCGGCCTCGGCGGAAATTGCGATTGAAGGCGAGATCGTCCCCGGGGAAATGCTCCCCGAAGGTCCTTTCGGCGAATGGCCTGGATATTACGCCAGCGCTCGCCGCGCCGAGCCGTTTGTGCGCGTTAAGGCATTGTATTATCGAAATGATCCGATCATTTGCGGCGCTGCTCCTTTCAAGCCGACGATTCACGGTATGTATCGTTCGTGTTTGCGCGCCGCCACCGTTTGGAACGGGATGGAGCAAGCCGGCGTGCCGGATATTCGTGGCGTTTATTTACCGCCGCCGGCTCAGCGCTTCATGATCGTTGTAGCAATCAAGCAACGTTATCCCGGTCACGCCAAACAAGCTGCTCTGATGGCCGCCCAATGTCATGCGGGCGCCTATTTAGGTCGTTACGTCATCGTTGTTGATGAAGACATCGATATCACAAATATCAATGAAGTTGTCTGGGCAATAGCTACTCGCTCAGACCCAGCAACCTCGGTCGATATTCTTCGCCGCACATGGAGTGGCCCACTGGATCCGATCATTCAGCCGGGCCAAAAGGGACATAACTCGCGCATGATCATCGAAGCGGTGCGGCCGTATGAGTGGCGTGACCGTTTTCCAGCGACTAGCGCGATCAGTGATGAAACCCGCAAAGAGTACTCGGCCAAATGGGCAAAAGAGCTTGGTGCAATCGAGGGTCGCCAAACGCGACCACGTGCGCACCTGGTTTGATCTCCGCGCCGACTGCAAGAAACCCTTGAGATCGCTCGCCGCTTGGCGGTGCGGATCACTGCTCATGCTTCCTCGGTCGATTTCGAGTAGACGAAAATTGTAATATTTGGCCAATATTGTCCATGGCCAGAGATTCTCAGCGCCTCTTGGCTGTGCCTAGCGTTCCCCGCCTACTAAAGGAATTATTTGGAATTATCAGTCGTTACGCCCGTGTGCCTGCTCCTCGACTTCGCTGGCATGTCTTGTGCTCCATGGCATTACTGAACTCGCGAAAAAATTCGGAAGGAGAATTACGGATGGAAGAGATAATGACCCCCTCTGAGGTTGCAAATTTACTGAAGATCCACCTGAAGACTGTTTACAAGCTAGCGGAGAAGGGAGTTATTCCCGGCAATCGTATCGGGAGAAGTTGGAGATTCAGCCGGAGCGACGTACTCGAATTAGTCTCGAGTAAGCCCATCAATCTGTCGGACGGTGACACCGACGATCAGGTTAGTAGACTGGCTGCTGTGAAGTAAGCAGAAAGCATCCGAGGTCATTAGCAGTTTGCTCTAATCAATCAGTTTGCTGGCGCTTTTCCAGATGAGATTGGTGCGCTGTTGTTCAAAGTCGCACTTGGAGCAAGGGTTCTAAGACATGCGGCAGTCGACAAGTCATGAGAAGACTTAAAACACGGGCTAAAGTAAAACATCTCGAGCTCGAGTTCAGGCGGCATGAAGAGGCGTTGCTTCACTGCGTTCGTCGTATCGACGAGCATCTTCTACGCTGTCGTAAACGAATTGATGATTATAAAGAAAGGTTTTCGATTCTAATCGGGTTGAACGAGAGACTTGCAAACTTGGGAGAGGATCCGGTTGAACTTCGATCGCATGTCGATTCCCAGAGTTTCGATGACTTGATCTTGTCGCGAATCGAAGCTTTGAAATCGGAAGGCAAGACCTTGTCTAGCTAGATAGGGCGAGTGCAATGGAAATATTCATCGCTGTTTTCAGTGGCGCGGCTTTTCTGGCGCTGATCGTCTATCTCTGGAACACCGATGGTGCTTCGAAACAAGGCAAACAGGAAATAATAGAAGAAGAATCCCTATCGGCGGAATCAACCACAGAACCAAGCCCACGTTCATTAATTTTGTCCGCCACCGAATCCGAACAGGTGGTGGCGCTTGAGCAAAAAATCGACGCCGTAAACCCCGAGCAGGCTGAATCATTCAAGGCTCTTGAGGAGAAAGCTACGGCTTACAAATCGGAGCTAGACCAGGCCCAGGCAAGTGCCGCCCATAACTCGCAAAGAGTTGTTGAGTTGGAAGCAGACAATTCGCTATTGCAGCGCCGATTGACTGAACTGGACGCTCAACAGAGGCATCGACAGAGTGAACTGGCATCCCTCGATGACCAAGTGGCGAAACTCGGCGCGATCGAACAACAAGTTGAAGTTCTTCAAAAAGAAAAAGCTGAGCTGACGCAACATCTCGAACAGTTGCAAATCGAGAACGCTGCCAATGCTCGAGCAACTCTCGCCCTACAAGATTTGGAAGCTAAGCAATCCGAGTATGAAGAAAAACTCGCGAGCCTGGGCGCGGAAAATCGTCGGCTCCTGGGCGAAATAACGGGACTGCAGTCGTCACTTCGAGACAAGATCAAAACTCAGCTGGATGGACTTCAGGAACTCTATAGAAATCTGACCCCGGGGCTGAACTGACTCCGCATTAGCGGACTCTTCACGATCAGGGCTTGAATTTATACCTCGTGGCCGCGATGATCCGGCCGTCTACGCAATCGCACCTAAGCAGTAACCTTATCTCGATTAGCACACCGTGCTGGTGCGCCCGACAGGAATCGAACCTGTACTTAGGGTTCCGGAGACCCTCGTGATGTCCTTTTCACTACGGGCGCCTTCAATTCTCTTACATCTGCACCTCTTCAGAGTCAATGTGAAGAAGCGCTGCCGGAATGCGTCTCAAATAAAATACACTCCTCTCGCCGGTAGCGGTTCAACATAATGCTCCCGACCCTAGAATCTCCCGGCTTCTCCTTGCCGATTCCTGCCGCACGGCTCACCATTGATTGCGATGCGAAAGCATGTACGCATTGAAATCTCTGCGGTCGCATCGCGTAATCAAGTGAAATAGCATTTGGCAAACGAAAGTCTCCCATGCTACCGGTAAGCGTGAAGATTCGAGCTCCGGCCAAAATCAACCTGGGATTACGCGTCGTAGGCAAAAGAGCAGATGGATATCATCTGCTGGACACGATTATGGTTCCGGTTTCCTTGTATGACGAGATACACCTAACAAAAATGGGCGAGGGACGCGGCAGCAGTTCGACGTTGACTGTCACCTGCGATAATCCGACGCTGCCGACGGATGAAGGAAACATCGTCTTCCGTGCCGCGCATCTCATTATAAAAGAAAAATTGATTCGAGAGCCGGTGGCAATTCATATAAAAAAGCGAATTCCCATCGGTGCCGGATTGGGCGGCGGCAGTTCCGATGCCGCGGCAACGCTCATGGCAATGAATTCTCTTTTTCGGCTCAACTACTCGCCGCGGCAGCTTAAGAAACGGGCCTATAGGCTGGGCGCTGATGTGCCGTTCTTTATCGATCGTAGGCCTGCTCGGGCCAGAGGTATCGGCGAACGTCTCACGCCGATCAAGTCTCTCGCGTGGAAATGGGCAGTCATCGTTTATCCGGGATTTCCTGTAGCAACCAGTTGGGTGTACCGGAATCTCGAGCCTAAGTTGACAAAAGCTATGGCAAATACTAGCATTATTTCACCGCTCAGGAAGTCATTTGATCAACAAAGATTGCTTGTTAATGACTTGGAGAGTGTCACTGTGGCGCGATATCCCCGGATCAGATTCTTAAAAGAAAAATTGATTGCGGAGGGTGCAGCCGGAGCTCTAATGTCGGGCAGTGGGTCTGCCGTTTTCGGCCTATTTGATTCCAGAGGAAATGCTGCACGGGCTTTGTCCCGATTGCAGAAGGAGGACGGGGTAGAAACGTTTTTAGTGCGTTTGTTAACTTAAGATCGACATAGGCAAGCCCAAATTAGAGCACAAGTCAGGAAGTCGGTTAACCTGTGACAAGAGGAGGTCTCGATGCAGGTTACGGAAGTAAGAGTCTTTCCTGTCGACGAAGATAAGCTTAGGGCTTACGTAACTATAACTCTCGATCATTGTTTTGTGATCAGAGATTTAAAAATTATCAAAGGAACCACCGGATACTTTGTATCGATGCCCAGTAAAAAACGAAAAGATGGTACCTACAAAGATATTGCGCATCCCATCAATAATGAAACCCGTAGGATGCTAGAGGAGAAAGTGATCGCCGAATATGAGAGAGTTGCTGCGGAGGGTGGGAGCCAGCGTGCTCTAGGAAACGGCTAATTAATCCTCTGCCCAGGGCCGAATGAGCTTCTATCGAGAAGCTTGGAGATTGGGCGGTCGCCAAGCGGTAAGGCCCCGGACTTTGGATCCGGTATCGAAGGTTCGAATCCTTCCCGCCCAGCCAGTGTTAATCTTGTAATCAGCGACAGATTGTCATAGTTTATGTTGCGCCGTTCTTAGCCGAACGGCGCAACTCGTTTTAACAGTAGACGATTCCATTTAATCGTCGCGCCGATGTGGCGGGTGCTGTATTGCCATCGATGTTGCAGGGGGAGCATGTAAACGCGGAATGGGAATCCATCACCATGAGCCAGCAGAAAATCGACGTAAAGATCTTTGCAGGAAACTCTAATCCTCCACTTGCTCGGGAAATCAGTGATTACCTTGCAGTGCCGTTAGGAAAGGCGACCGTCGAAACCTTCAGCGACGGCGAAAGCAAGGTCGAGATTAAGGAAAATGTGCGGGGCGCCGATGTTTTTGTTTTGCAATCTACTTCGGCGCCGGGAAACAATCATTTGATGGAGCTCTTGTTGATGTTGGATGCTTTCAAGAGGGCTTCAGCCAAGCGCATCACCGCGGTGATCCCTTACTACGGTTATGCGCGGCAAGATCGGAAAGTGCTCCCCCGAGTTCCGATCAGCGCCAAACTGGTTGCTGACTTGATTACAACAGCGGGCGCATCACGAATGCTGACTTTGGATCTTCATTCGGGACAGATTCAAGGTTTTTTCGATATTCCGGTGGACAATTTGTATGCGACCCCGGTGTTACTGCAGCATTTGAAAAAGCAACTAAACCACAACGAGGTGACAATTATTTCTCCTGATGCGGGCGGCGTTGAGCGGGCTCGGGCTATCGCGACCCGGCTCGATGCATCGTTGGCGATTATTGATAAGCGGCGTGTCGGCCCCAACGTAGTCGCCGAGATGAAAATTATCGGCGAAGTCCAGGATCAGGTGGCGATCTTAGTCGATGACATGGTGGATACTGCCGGGACGTTGACCATGGCGGCAGACGCTTTGAAAAAAGAAGGTGCAAAGAGAATTATTGGTTGTTGCACTCATCCGGTTCTTTCCGGGCCGGCGATCCAACGGATTGACGACTCACCCTTGGAAGAATTAATCGTAACCAATACTATCCCGTTGCAATCTGAAGCGACCCATTGCGGTAAGATCAAGGTTCTTTCCGTCGCGCATCTCATTGGAGAAGCTATCCGGCGCACACACGAGGAAGAATCCATCAGTTCTTTATTTGTGTAGGCGGATTTAAGGAGGTCAGCCTTGGAAACAGTAGAGATTGAAGTTAACGCTCGTGAACCGGGAAGCAAGCATCAGGCTCGGCGACTCCGCCGGGAAGGAAAGATTCCTGCTGTTCTTTATGGCCCGAAGGTCCAACCACTTGCTCTGGAGCTAAATCGGAAGGACTTTTCGAATCGAGTTGCCGGACTGGAAGGCTCGCATTTGGTCCGAATGAAATCGGCTTCCAGCACACTTGCTGATAAGGTCGCTTTGGTGAAGGAAATGCAGTATCACCCGATTACGGGGGATGTGATTCACGCTGACTTCTACGAGGTCGATCTCACAGCCAGAATTGAAGTGAGTGTGCCGCTTCACTTCGTCGGCAAGGGCGCCGGGGTTGTCCGAGGGGGAATCCTTCAGCCTATCGTTCGCGAGATTCAAGTAGAGTGTTTGCCGCTGGATATTCCTCAGTTCTTCGATGTAGACGTCAGTGGGTTGGATATCGGAGACTCCGTTCACATAGAAGATTTGTCGATGCCGGAAGGGGTCACGGCTGTTTACGATTCTAATTTTGCATTGGTAACGGTTGCGACACCCACTGTGGAGGAGGAGCCGACCGCGGCGGCTGTTGCGACACCGGAAGCCGCAGCGGTAGCATCTCCGGAGGAAAAAAAGGAAGAGGAGTAATTTGTATCTGGGAAATTTGCACCCGATTAGAATCGACGTGTGAAGTTGATAATAGGGTTGGGAAATCCGGGTCGGAAGTACGATCGAACTCGGCATAATATAGGATTTCGCGTTGTCGATGATATTGCTGGACAGAATAGTATCGCGATCAAGAAAAAAGCTTGTGAGTCCCTAGTGGGTGAGTTGATCATCATGGGCGACCCGGTATTACTCGCCAAGCCTCAGACGTACATGAATCTAAGTGGCCGTGCGGTCAAAGCGCTGCTCAAAGAGACTCGAGCCGCACCCGAAAATCTCGTGGTTATCTACGATGAGTTGGATTTACCGTTTGGTCGCATCCGCGTTCGGCAAAAGGGTAGTGCCGCTGGCCATCGGGGCGCCATGTCGATCATGGAGAGTCTGGCAGGCGCGCCATTTTACCGCGTTCGAGTAGGAATAGGACGGCCTCAGGGCGGTCTCGACCCGGCGGATTTCGTATTGAATCCATTCTCGCCGGAGGAGGTCGAGCAATTGGATGCAATTGTCGCGCGGGCTGCTGAAGCAGCCTTGTGTATTGTTCAAGAAGGCGGGCAGCGCGCAATGGAAAAATTTAACCGAGCCAATTAAGCATCGGCTCTGCGTTGTAAACGCAAATCAACCGAATAAAAACGAGCGTTATTTTGAAGGGAAATATGACTGTGACAAACTATGAAACCCTCTTCATTGTCCATCCAGAGAAGGGACCACGGATCAAAGAATTCGTTGAACGATTTAAAAAAGTTATCGAGGGCCAAGATGGAGTCGTCTCACAAGTCGAAGAATGGGGATTGCGAGATCTTGCGTACAGAATTCAGAAACAGGGGAAAGGCTATTATACCTTGCTTCAGTATCGTGCATCCGGACGGGCCGTGGAGGAATTGGAGCGTAATCTGCGACTCACAGATGGCATCTTGCGTTATCTAACCGTGCGCGATGACGAAGCCAGTCAAGCTGCCGCTCAAGCTCCGGCGGGCGAGAGGACGGAGCAGGGCGATAACCCGGCCCCGCCGGATGCAACAACGGATTCTCCGGCCTAACGAGTCGGCGCCGCGATTACTTTAACCGAGTAGACAAGTCATCGTCCCGGCAACTCGCTCCCTATCCCGAACTTCGCGAGACGGCCGGTCTCTCGACGTAGTCTTCGATAGGTACGATGCGGATAATTTCTCACGTTATGAGAATGGATGCACCGATTTGACGAGGGAATAGTAAGCAGAAGCATGATTGAGGAGCAACACGGAGCCTGTCGGGGCTAGCTACGGCGGTAGCCAGAATACGCCACCATAGAATCATTGACTAGAACGTCACGACTGAGAAATTTAAAGGAATGAGGTAGAATAGTTTATGGCACAGAGGGAATCTGGCGCGCGAGCCAACCGCGATCGTATGGATGACGACAAGGGTGGTGGTTCACGTCGCCGCCCAATGTTTCGGCGGAAGGTATGTCGCTTCTGCGCGGACAAAACACTCAGAATCGATTATAAGGATGTTCGGACCATTGCCTCATTTGTAACCGAACGAGGGAAAATGACTCCCAGCCGCATAACGGGAAACTGTGCTCGTCACCAGAGATTGCTAACAACGGCGATCAAGCGAGCGCGCAGTGTGGCGCTGTTGCCGTTTACGACTGCCAAAAGCTAAGGGTAAAAGATTCTTTATTCGATGCAGCGGCTAGAGATCATCGCCAGGTTCTTTCTAGCTACGGCTTCCACGGTAATGCTTTTTCTAGGCGGCGTGACTGTTCCACCGTTTGCGTTCGCGCTCTTCCCATTAGTGCCGCAGCCGGTGCTTTCGTTCGGCATTAAATATGGCGGGCTGCGCGGGATGGGTGTCGTAATCCTCGCCCTCGCAGTTCTGTTGTTCTGGGGTGGAGAGCAACTTGGCTATGTTTACTCAATCTTTGTTGTTCTGATCGGGCTTTTGTTTTTATTACTCGGCCGCATCCGAGTACTCGAAACGTTAGTCTTGGGAATATCGGCGGTAGTGTTCACCGCCTTCAGCCTTACGCTGTTTCTTCTATACGGTTCCTGGCAAGCGATCTATACCGACGTGAGTCAAAGTCTGAATAGTAGCCTCATGTCCGCTGTCGAGATGCATGAGAAAATGGGTTTTCCGCAAGAAAGCATCGCGGTACTGAAGGAACGCGCCCCCGAAATTGCCACGATGATTCTCCACCTTCTTCCGGCGGCGGCTTTCGTCTGTCTCGGTCTGATAGTGTTATTCAATGTCCTTCTGCTATGCCGTCGATTTCCGGAAAAAAGGCCGCATTGGGTGGCGCTCGTAAACCTGCGAGAGTGGAAAGCGCCTGAATTTCTGGTTTGGGGTGTAATCGTCTCGGG
>DASUVS010000118.1:0-5035 GCA_036378835.1 Binatia bacterium
TTGGGACGACGCGATTCCCTACGGCAAGGCATTGATCGAGGCGGCGCCCGACCGCATCGTCTGGGGTACCGATTGGCCGCATCCGCAGTGGCGCAAGCGGATGATGAACGACGCGGAGGAAGTCGAGTTGCTCTACCGCTACGTCGATGGAGATCCGATATTGCTAAAGAAGATCCTCGTCGACAATCCCGCCAGGCTACATGGATTCGAAGAAATCTTGTCTTAGTGACGATCACAATCAATCAATAACCCGTGGGAAGTACGGTTTACCACAACTCGGCAATTAGATTGTTTAATAGCGTCACGCCCGAATTTTTTTATCGGGGGTCCAATCTTCAACCCGTCTGAATTCCTGCTAAGGGCATGCGGGAATGACGTATCTGGGATAAACAATTTTCAACGGAGGAACTTGCGCGAAGCTACCGACAGAACGGAACGGCAATGCGTCGACGTGGAAGCGTCCACATGCGGACGAGAAAACGTTTGCCGGACACATTATGAAGCGATATTGTCGACTCAATTTGAAAACCTGGAGGGCTGCAATGGCTGAAACAAATCCTAATTACTCCACCCCGAGCTCAGTTCGCTCAGTAACCTCGTATCCCGCCCGCCGCGGCTTCAAGCAAGGTCCCGTGGATCCTTCGCTCGATTACGTAATCGGCGTCGAGGATTCTATCGACATTCACTGTCACGCCCACGAAGGCCAGCAGGACGCTCTCGGAGTCGCCAAGCTCGCCTCGAAAAGCGGCATGAAAGGAATTCTGTACAAAACGATCGTGGGACGGAAGGATCCGGCGGGCACGGTCGGCGGCGTCCGGACGGCGCTGGAGTCATGGTGCGCCGAGAAGGGTTTTACTCCCGTGCACGTCTGGCCCGGCAGCTCGGTCACGCAAGGATTTCTTTCAAAGATAGAGCCGGCATGGTCTGCCAAGATGATCGAGGCAGGCGTCGTTGGCCTGTGGATGCCGAACAATACGTCGGCCAACACGCTCTCCATCGTCGGCGGCAAGCCCAGCGCATGGGACAAGACTGCCGATCCGAAAGCTCATACCGAACCGCTTTCCTGGCCCGAGGCGTTGAAATACGGCCACTACCTTCTCGATGACAAGGGACGGCTCTTGCCCGAGATCGAAGAGATCTTCCGCATGGCTCATGATCGCGGCGCCGCAATCTTCTTTGGCCATCCGACCAAGCCGGAGTTCAAAGCCATGGCCGAGTTCAGTCAAAAGATCGGTTTCAAAAAAGGCGTCGTCGACCACCCCTTTAGCCCGTTCGTCAATCTGACGATCGAGGAAATGAAAGATGCGGCCTCCGCCGGCCTGTGGCTCAACTTCACCTTCGATGAATTGTCACCGCTCCTCGGCATCGACCCGGCAAATATGTACAAAGCGATTCGGACCATCGGTCCCGAGCACTGCACGCTGTCATCGGACGCCGGCGAGCCGCTGTTTCCGAATTCGGTCGAATCCTTGCGGCTCTTGCGCGGCTACATGTCGGCATTCGGCTGCAACGCGGACGAGATCTACACCATGTGCACGGTGAACCCGGCGTTTATTGTCGGACTCGATCTGACGACGACGCAACGGGCGAGCGCGGCAGTGTAAAGTCACCGAATCCGCGTGCGCGCAGATATACGTATCCGGCGTCGCGCCAATTTTCTCGTCTCTCGAACTCGGAACCTAGAAGAAGGTCCTAACTGGGAACCTAGAACAAAGTCGCCCGGGATCGTTCCACTTGCGCGATACGATCTATGATAAAGAGCGGAATCAGAGTAGTCCTATTTTGCCTTCTCTTTCTCGGGTTCTGCGCCGCAGCGATCGCCGCTCAAGAGCGCGCTATTAGGATCGGTTTCCCATCGGTCGCTTTTCAGGAGCTTCCACTGTTCGCCGCGAGCAAACGTGGTTTTTTTCGTGCGGAGGGACTTAACGTGGAACTCGTTCAAATCGCAGGAGCGCCAGCCGTGGCAGCACTGCTGTCAGGCGACGTGGACTACATCACCCATAATTCGCGCATCGTTGCCACCGCTGTCCGAGGAGGCGGCGTCAAAAGCGTCTTTAACTACGTGGCCAGGCCGATCTACTATCTTGTGACTTTGCCCGAAATCAAGCAGCCCAAAGAGCTTCAGGGGCGCACGGTCGGCGTTTCGTCTTTTGGCGGCGCTGCCTATTACATCACCAAGCAGCTACTCGAATACTATGGCCTTAATGCTTCAAAGGATGTCGCTATCCGCGCCCTTGGGCAAGACTCCATACGATTTTCGGCGATGGCTGGAAAGGCTATTCAAGCCACCCTTCTGCCGCCCGATTTCGCGGTCCGATCCAAAGAGCTGGGCTTCAACGTTTTGGTTTACGCCGGAGATATCGTCGATATGCCGATGGGAGGATTGGGAACCACAGACAAAAGACTAAAGGAAAAGCGCGACGAGGTACGACGCGTACTGCGGTCGCTGATAAGATCGCTCCGCTTTGTCAACGACGATCGCGAAGGCGCCAAGTCGCTATTGATAGATACATTCAAGATGACGAGCACCAGCGCAGCTGAGGCCTATGAGCTTGGGGTTAAAATCTTCGGTCGTGAGGGAGCGCCGAGCGAAAATGGTTTGAAGACTCTCTTGGCGGCTACCCAGGAGGAACTAAAACATCCGACGGAAATTGCGCCCCGAACGGTGATGGACCTTTCTATTCTGAGGGACGCACAGCGAGACCTCGCGATTGGCAAGACACAGTAGAAATGGATCCTTAGATGTGTCCTGCGCTTGCAAGAGATCTTAAAATTCTTGCAGTGAAGCAAACGAGATGACGAACTACTCGACAGTTAATTTAGAGATGAGGAATCTTCGCATCAAAACAGCTGCGCCTGTGTTCGCACCGAGTTTGTGGCTCGGCTCGTCAAAACTCTAAATTCCAAAGGAGAAGCCATGGAAAAGCCAAAGCGCATTGTGCAACCGCCGGATCTACCCGTTCGCAAGTCTCATTCGCAGGTTGTGGCGGTAACCGGCGGGACCCTCGTCTTTGTCGCGGGCATGACTTCGCGCAGTGAAAAAGACGCCGCCCCTGTTCATCCCGGCGACATGCGCGCCCAATTGCGCCAGGTGTGCGAAAACATCGGGCGCGCGTTGCGTTCTGTGGGTGGCGATTACTCTGCCGTGGTCAAGACCACGACGTTCACCGTAGATGTGGATGAATACCACCGTTGCCGAGACGAGCGCTATAAGTATTTCAAAGAGGATCTGCCTACGAGCGCGCTGATCGGAGTAAAGAGGCTCGCCCATCCGGATCTGATGGTGGAAATAGAGTGTATGGCTGTGATTCCTTCAGAGCGCTTTAAGCCCGCTAATTAAGAATTTAAACTCTCGGTCATGCAGATGATCCTTGCACCGCAAAACGGGTTGGGTAAAAGGAATTCTGCACCTACGTTGAGAGAGCACGGATGGGAGAGACGTTGATCGATACAATCAAAAACATGATGCGCTATTCACGCTCGAAAATGGTTCTACATTGTTTTTTTCGGCTTGTCACAATTACGACACTGCTGCTGGGGCTCGGCAGTTTACCTAAAGCTATCGCGGCTCAGGTGAAAGAATCTTCCGGAACGAAAATCGGAATTATTGGTTCGGGCAATATCGGCAGCACGGTAGGAACATTGTGGGTAAAGGCAGGCCATCAGGTTTTGTTTTCTTCGCGCAACCCTGAAAACCTGAAGCCACTAGTGGAGAGCCTTGGGTCCTTGGCGCGCGCCGGGACCGTAGGTGATGCTCTGGCCTTCAGCGATGCCGCTTTGATTGCGGTACCCTACGGCGCTTACCCGCAGATTGGCAAGGATTATGGCCAGGAGCTTGCCGGTAAGATCGTTCTCGATGCCGGCAACGCGGTCCCTTCCCGTGACGGCGAAATCTCGAAAGAAGCTGGAAAGCTTGGCATAGGTCTCACGTCGGCAAAATATTTGCCGAAGGCGCGTATTGTGCGCGCGTTCAATACGCTCAGTTATCTAGTTCTAGCGAATAACGCGCACCGTGCCGGCGAGCGGATGGCCATCCCTATTGCCGGCGATGATAAGGAAGCCCTGATAGTCGCATCGAAACTGATTCAAGACGCAGGCTTTGACCCGGTGATCGTCGGCTCGCTTCAGAGCGCGAAGCTGTTTGCCCGAGGCGGACCCTTGTACGGCCAACAAATCACAGCGAAGGAGATGCAGTTGCGTCTGAAGAAACTTCAATAAGCGCAACGACCTCAATCCCTCGGACCTTAAACTCGGCTTACGATTTGCTGCTTCAAACTCGGCTTACGATTTGCTGCTTCGCCGATCGCGGAAAGTATCGCGCTCTTCGTCCGTTTGCCCCAAGAAGATACGATTTGCGTGGCCTACAATATGCCATGATACGGTGTTCGGATGGCTGGATCGGTACTAGCTATCTCACGTAAGGCATGACAGGCTTGTCTTAGCCGCACACGATCCATTGACTTCCATCTCGGTCTCGGGATCCAAATGACTTATGTTACTAGCGTGCTAGGCCACGATCGGCTGGACAGAAGGAGATCGAAAAATGCAACCGTATAAGCAACATCCGATTTACGGGATGGCAGTTTCAGAACCGGGAAAACGCTGGCGCCCAAAAGGGCTGGTATTTGCTCCGGACCTGAACTGTACATTGGAAGTTAAACGCCTAGAACCTTCAGACTTGATTTTCACGACTAAGAAAGCAGCCGAGGAGCAAGCGCTCAGGCTATGCAAAGCGTGGATAGACGCGAAAGAGTGTGAGTCACATAGCGCGGCTAAAGATTTGGCCTCTCCGAAGGTTAAGTTGTAGCAGCCATTGCTGAACATTTGCAAATATCCCGGCACAGGCTGGCTAGAACGGCACCGGCCGCAGTCTGAAAACTTAGACCTGACAGTTCGTAGAGGAGAGCAGGATAAACCTGCCCCCTCGTGGAAATGGGGATTATTTAATAGGAAGCGAAAACCCTTTGTTTTCTTTCTTGGCTCGTTTCGCGGCCCTTTTCTCCATCAGGGTTTTGAGTGGTTTCTTTTTATTCTG
>DASUVS010000119.1:0-8285 GCA_036378835.1 Binatia bacterium
CCAGCGGTGCGCGTGAACGATGCCTTTGGGCTTGCCGGTGGTTCCCGACGTGTAGACGATAAAGGCCGGTTCGTCCGCGCCTGTATCGCTGGCTCTTACGGTGGTTCCGCGATCGTGGGTCAGCGAGGCAAAAGAGATCTCAGCGGATTCCGACTCGCCGGCGCACACGACACGATTGAACAATCCATCACGGCGGAGCTCGCGCACCGCAGCGGCCCGGGCGGCTTCGGTGAAAACCCAATCCGTTTGCGCTTGCTCCACGATGGTTCTGAGTTCATGCGCGGAGAGTAGCGAATTCACCAGAACAGGAATGACTCCAATCTTGACCGTAGCGAGGAACGCCACCGCGAACTCCGCGCTGTTGCTCATCACAATCAGCGCGGTGTCGCGTTCTTTCAATCCGAGTTCGATCAGCTTTGCTGCGAGTGCGTTGACCTGCCGGTTCAACTCTTCGTATGTGATCGCGCCGCCGTGGCCGATGAGAGCGGGCCGATTGCCGAAACCGCGCTCGATCGACGTGTCGAGAACTTCCTGAGCCAGATTCAACCGCTCCGGATACTTTCTATAGCTGGGCCAGGGTCTTTGGATTTCGTTGGGCGCGCCCATCGACTTACTTCTGTTTCTTTTTGGCCGGCGTCTTGGACGGAAACGGCCAGCCGGCATCGTACGGATAGTTATAGCGCGGCTGGCGCTTCTCGCTGAAGGCGCGCATGCCCTCCTGACAATCTTTCGTACGGGTGATTTCCAACACCGCGTCCAACTCTTGCTGGTAGCCCTCATCTGAGCGATTCCAGTTCCAATACATTTTTACCAGGCGCTTGGCCTGGCGCACGGAGAGATAGGGATTCGCGGCGATTTTACCGGCGAGATCGAATACGGTGTCGAGAAGCTTGTCGTGAGGTACGACCTCTTCGACCAAGCCGATGCGCAATGCCTCTTTGGCATCGATGATTTCACCGGTGAGAATCAGGCGCATCGCCCGCCCGATGCCGACGAGCTTGGGGAGATTTCTGGCGCCGCCGCTCTCGGGCACAAAGCCGGCCGGCACGGCGACTTCACCGAAGCGCGCGCGATCGGACGCAATTCTCATATCGCACAAGGTAGCCATCTCCAAGCCAACGCCGACCGCCGGTCCATTGATCGCGGCGATGGTCACTTGCGGCAGATCTTCGAGTTTGCGCATGGCGCTCTGCAAGACGCGATGGCGCAGGTCGTTGAAAAAATATTCCGCCATTTCTTTATAGGGCCCGGTAATCCCCATGCTGCCTTCGAAGGCGCCCAACACTTCGGCTTCGGAGGTGAGATCGCCGCCGGCGCAGAAACCGCGGCCTTCGCCGGTAACGATCACGACTTTAACGATGGAGTTACGCGCGATCTCGTTGCACAGCGCGTCGAGTTCTAAACGCATGAGCGGATCGACCGCATTGAGCCGGTCCGGACGATTGAGCGTGATCACGCCAATGGCCGGTTCGCCGGGATTCGACGGATTGTCATGCACCGACCATTTGAGCGCCTTATAGTCCATTGAAAACTCCTTTGGATGATCTAATTAAAATAGGCGCAGAATAGCACCACGAAGGACACGAAGCGCACGAAGGAAAATGCATGGCAGTTACCAAACGAGTTTGTGTCTTCACGCAAAAATTCACCCTGCACGCTGCCTCGGATCAATCTGCCATCTATTCTTAGTTCTTCGTGCTCTCCCCCGCAAATTGCGGCTAAGGTGAAGAGATGCGACCTCTACAAGTTCGTCACCCCCGAATGTTCTTATCGGGGGTCCAGTCCGGATTTCGCCTGGATTCCCGCTATAAGCCTGCGGGAATGACAGAGTCGTCAGAGAATTAGATCCCGAAGGACGTACTCTATTTTGATTATGTGTTGGCGAGTGTAAACTCATGACACACTGCCTTCAGTAGAAACGAACGCGCGAAACCATCAGCCTCTGAGAACCGGAAGACCGAAAAAGCTAGAGGAGCATCAGCCAGTGGTTACTTCTCTTTTTGGTGGCCGTAATATGAAGTATTCAAAGGGATCTCCTCGGTGCGGCGGCGCTCAAGGGCGATTTTCTTCCCGGTCTGCCAAAACTCGCCGGCGATCGCGAGCTTGGCTTCTTCATCAAGCTCCGGGTTCCAATCGCCGAGGGAGTAGCCATGCCAGGGTGATTCGGGCTCCAGCTTCGGCAAGTCGAGCTTCTCCCACAATTTGCGGGCGCGCTCCATGTATTCTTGTTTGGGCAGCGAGATCGGCGGAAACGTCTCCTTCAACGTTGCGTCCCATAACAGGCAGGAGTCGTCGGCGGAACCGCGGGCGTCGTGGCGAGGTGCATGGCCAATGTCGGTCCCGCGGATAATTTGCACATCTCGATGCGGTTGCGAACGATAGCCGAGCGCCCAGAAAACCGCATCCATATTTTCCGGGTCGATGTCTTCGTCGACGGCAATGACGATCTTCGACATCGAGGGCCGAAAAGCCACGGCTCCCATCATGGCGCGCCAGACTTCCGCCCGGCTTGGCTTGCGCATCTGGATCACGGTCAGCTTCTGCGTTGCCGTCAACGGTTCGTGCAGCATGACGCGGGTAACGCATTTGACGCCGAGCGTGTTCTTCAGATGATCGAGATAAAGCGGTTCGTAGGCCATCTTTTTGATCACGCTGGATTCCGACGGCGTCACCTGGCTGATGATCGAGCATAAAACGGCTTTTTTGCGCCGCGTAATCGCGGTCACCTCCATATACGGATTGTATTCTTTGGGATTGACGTGCCCGTGCGATTCGCCGAACGGCGCTTCGGGCTCCAACCATTCGGTATTCACCCAACCTTCGATGATGATTTCCGCGTCTGCCGGAACCATTACAGGCACCGTCTTGGCTTTGACAATACGGATAGGCGCTTTGACCAGGCCGCCGGCAACCGCGAACTCGTCGACATCGTAATTCAATTTCTGTGCGGCGACGTAGGAGATCGCCGGCACTCCGCCGATGCACAACGCCGCCGGCATTTTCTCCTGGCGCGCCCGATACTTCTCCCAGTGCACGTAGATGCCCTGGCCCAATTCCAACGACGGGTTGCAGCCGACGCGGTCCGGCGCCTTTATCATGGCGCGATAGGTGCCGATGTTATGAATCCCGCTATCAGGATCTTTCGTAATGAAATGCGCGGCGCTGATATAAGGCGCGTTGTCCCAACCCGGGGTCGAAATCGGCACCGGGATGCCATCGACCCCTCGCCCGGGTACTTCGAGATCTTCATCTTGATAGATGACCTCGTGGACCGGCGCGGCTTCCGAGGGAATTTCCACCGGCGCAATCGGGTTGGTTTTCGCTTCGGCCCATAACTGGTTGACTTTGGTTGGATCACAGCCGAGACCGATTCCGTAGATTGTCCGGTTGGCGGCGAGGATGCCGATGGCGACGGGAATATCGTAGCTCTTGCCTTTGGCATCTACCGGCTTCTCGAAAAGAAATGCTTTGCGATCTTTTTCCTTGATGCCGCCGCGAAACTGCCAGCGCACCAGAGGATGCATCTCTTGATCCTTGTCCACCGCTTCTTTGATCCGGATCAGCAGTCCTTCGCTTTCGAGCCTGTCGAGATGTTCGTGTAGATCAGGATACTGGCGCGGCGGTATCATTGTCAGCTTCGTTACAGTCGCAGATTTTTCGTTGCTCATAGGTCCTGCCATTCGTTTTTAATTAGCGCCACCTTATATCAATTCTCAACCGGGCGTAAAGTAGGTGGGCGCGGATGACGAACTTCGACATGGGGTAGTCGGCCCGCCAGCTACTTTCATGACGTATATCACTGAAGATCCTGTGGTCGGGGTCGTTGCTTATGGAGCCACGATCCAAGATAAAAGCACTAGGAGAGCTTATCGAATAGTTATCGGCAATCTGCTCAATTAGCGACTGCCGGAGAGCTTGCCTCAGGATGACGGCGCTTACCCCCGTCCCATAAATAATGCTTCAGATTTGTTCAATAGTAGACAGCAATCCCGGTGGAGTCGGCACAGGCTAAGAACCAAAGTCTGTGCTAAGTAGTTCTGACATGAGGTCTCGCATGAAAGAAATGGAAGGTATCTATGGCGTTTTATGCGGTTGATGTCGGAAACCATGTCATCGAACGGGTGACTCAACAATATGCAGTCGGCCGCAAGAAAAGAGTTTTTCTTATAGAAGCTGTTTCTGCAAAACAGGCTTGGGCAAAGGCTGGACGCGTCTCGGGCGCGAATGGCAGCGCCGATTGTGAGCGCTGCCGCCATCGCCACTGTAAAGTTTGCGCAGAGTACTCCGTCACAAACAGATACTCGGACTATTGGATTTGTCACTGCTGCAGTGAGTTGAACCGGCGTGCTCAACGTCCGCACCTGAGGGAGGTGTCTGATGGATTGGGAAAAAATTAAGTTAATATCCTGGGGTGCCGTCGGCGGCTCGCTGGTGACCATGTACGTCGGCTTCAACGCCGCCGGGTGGATGACCGACGGCGCGGCCCGAACAATGGCGAAGGAGATTTCCGCCACCGCGGTGGCCGACCGGCTAGGAACGATTTGCGTGGCGCAGTTCAACCGGGACGCCGCCAAGAGCCAGAAGCTGATCGACATGAAGGGCAAAGATAACTGGGACAAGAGTCGCTATATCGATACCCAGAGTTGGGCGATCATGCCGGGCGAGGACAAGGCCGAAAGCGGGGTCTCGGAAGCCTGCGCCAAGCAGCTGTCGACGAAGAGCTAGCAGGCGCTAAAAAACTCAGACCCGCGTTTTCCAGGCATCTTTCAATTATTGCGGGTCGCTTTTAGCCGGTTCGGTTTTATCGGCTAGTTCGTTGGCATTGACGCCGCTGCCGATTTGACTGGCATATAGCTGGGTTATTTCGGCCCCGAAAAATACTATCAGCGCCGAGTAATAAACCCAGAGTAGGATCGTCACCACTGACGCCGCTGCACCATAAGCCGCGGCCACCGTGCTTCTTCCCAGATACAGGCCGATTAAAAATTTCCCGACGCTAAAGAGAAAGGATGTCAAAGCCGCTCCGATCAGGGCATCTTTCCAGGCAATATTTACGTCGGGCAAAATCTTGTAGATCATCGCAAACAGGAGCGCGACCAGCGTGAAAGACGAGACCAAATCGACGGCCGGCCAGATCGCCGAAAAGTAGGGCAGAAGATCGCCGAAATATTTGCTGATTGCCGCTAAAACAGTCGTGACAACAAGCGATACCAGCAGAAGGAAACCGATCGCTAGAAGCATCGCGTAAGAAAAAAATCGGGCGCGGATGAAAGCCCACCAGTCTACGTCCGGCTTCGGCGTGACTCCGAAAATGACGTTAAGCGATTGCTGCAGTTGACCGACCACGGCGCCGGCGCCGAGCAGTAAAAGGGTAAATCCTACCGCGGACGCGAGCACGCCGCTGCCGGTCTGGTTAGCATTGTGCACAATTGCCTGGACTGCCCTTGCACTTTCTTCGCCCGCAATCCCGGCGATCGCGCCAACGATGTAGTTCTCGGTTGCTGCGGTCCCAAAGAATGGGCCGACGATGGCGATCAGAATAATGATCAGCGGCGCCAGTGAAACAAGAGTGTAGTAGGCAAGCGCGGCCGCCATCTGGAAGGCGTTGTGATTGAACCACTCCCAAAAGGCGGGGGTGATCAACCCGATTAGCGACATCAGTTTGTTATAGGCGGTGCGCACGGCGGCATGTTGTTGCGGCTATAGCCATAGAAAGATAAATACCTGTCATCTACAACGGTGAAAGGGGGCCACGGCATGCAAAGGACAGAAGAAGTCCGAGTAAGATTGAGTCCTTCAAATGAGTCCGTAGTGATCAACTCTTACCGCTATGACTTTATACCAATCAATCCAAAGCTGCGCGAGGATGGCAGCGGTAATGATTGCTTGCGAAATTCAAACCTCCACTGAGCTCCTGGCGAGAGTTTCCGATCACGCTTTCCTTCCCAGCAATCGATAAAAAAGTGTCGTGGTGATGATCAATGAGAAGCCTGCCGTGAGGGCGAGCCCAAGAGAAGCGCCGAACACGGTAGCGAACGCGCCGAGAACTACGGAACCGAGCGAGCGCATGCCCTGGTCCATATTAAAAACGCTCATCACCCGTCCGAGCAGATCCCGCGGCGCTTCCATCTGAATAATCACCCGGCTAATGGTGCGGAAGCTGACCTGTCCTGCTCCGACGAGGCCAAGCAGGACCACCGAAATCCAAAACACCGGCGAGAGGCAAAAAAGAATCAGAAAAATAGGCGTCACAGTCGTCGTAATCCACAAAAGCCATGCTCGGTTCCAACGCTCGCCCACTGACGCGAGAAAAGTCAGCGACGCGATGGCGCCGATTCCAGGCGCTGCCATCAGCAAACCCAACCCCTCGGGCCCGACCTCAAAAATTTCCTTGGCGAAGACCGGCATAAAACGCTGATAGGTGACGATGAAAATGCTGAACGTGTAGGCTGCGACGATGCTGCTCAAGATCAACGGCGAAGCCCAAACGTACTGAAAGCCTTCTTTGAATTCGCGCACGAAGTCTTGCTCGGAATTAGCGGCGCGTTGATCTTTCAAGCGGATCAGCGCCATTCCGCATCCGGAAATAATCAGGCTTACCAAAAAGACTCCATAGCAGCCCCGCACTCCGATCCACAGGACCAGAATGCCTCCCAACGACGGGCCGATGATGCGCGCGAAATTAAAACCGATGGTATAGAGGGAGATCGCATTCATCAGATCCTGGCGCGGCACCAACTCGCCAAGGATAGATTGGGAGGCGGATGGATTTACGGCGCGAATCGAGCCGAAAAGAATTTCCACCGTGAGCAAGTGCCAGAATTGGAGATTTCCGAAGGTATAGACGATCAGGAAGATCAACACCGGAATGGTTGAGAAGAATTGGATCAGAATCAACAGGCGCTTGCGGTCGTAACGGTCCACCAGCACGCCTCCAAGCGCGCCCAGCAGCAACCGTGGCGCGGCGCCGCACAGGCCCAGGATGCCCAAGGCCATGGCCGAGTCGGTGATCTCGTAAGCGATCCAATAGAGCGCCACTTCCTGGACGAAATGGCCGAGGGAAGCCAACAGGTCACTGGACCAAAATAGCGCATAGTCTCTGTAGCGCAGCGAGTCGAAGATGCGAATGGGTTGCTCTCCTTAGCAAAGCAATCTTTATAGCGTGTCCGCCGCCTATAAGAAAGGAAATGGTTGCAATGAAAGTCTCGAAGCGAAGGGATTCGATCTCCGAACTTGGGCTCTAAGCACGCCAGTTACCCTCTCGTGCGGAATATGACATGACGTGTTAAACAGAAGGGCCACGATGCGTATAAGCAGAGCCGGTTGCGAGGCTACGTACAACTAGCGATGATCTTACGAAAAAAGCCAGGCGGTTCTTGCGCTCGCAGATGAAGCATCAGTCAATCAGAAGCGAACGCTGCCGGACCTGTGGAGTCTCCGCCACGGCGTGCCTATGCGATGTGGTACCTAGAATTGATTTGAGGACCAAGGTTTGTCTGGTAATCCATCACAGAGAACTGTCGCGGCGCAGTAATACCGGTCTCCTGGCGATTAGAGCCTTGGTCAATAGCGAAGTGCGCGTAAGAGGTGAGCAACGGGAGCGTCTCGATCTGGAAGACCTGCTGACGGCACAGTATCGAACGTTTTTATTTTATCCGTCCGCTGATGCCATCGAACTCAATCAAGCGTTAGTGATGCAGGAGCCAACGCCGATTCAGCTCCTGGTTCCGGATGGAACCTGGCGGCAGGCGCGGAAAATTCATTCACGCCACCCAGAGCTAAGAGAATTGCCAAGAGTAAAGATCAGGGCGCCCAGTCGTGCGATTTTTCAACTGCGCGCCCAGAGCAGACCAGAACGGATGGCGACGTTGCAGGCGATCGCCGAGGCCCTGGGAGTCATAGAAGGGGATCGCGTGCGCGTTCAATTGATGAAGCTATATCAGGCAAAGATCGCGCGCACACTGAAGGCACGGGGAATTGCAACGGGACAATAGCAGTGGCGCGGTGATTTATTTGCCTGCCCATATCTTATCTAGAAATCCATTTTTCGCCATCTCATCGAGATAGCGCCGGTCGATCAGCTGCTGTGGTTTGATATTCCTGGCTCGCGGATCCGATTGTGCGACATCTTCGAGGACTGGCTGAATCGCCGCTTCTCGAATATCAAGCCGTTGTTCCAGAGCGGGCATCTCGGCTTCGTAGGAACTCTCGACAATTTTTCGATCAGCGATGCGCAGGTACTTCGATAAAGTTCTGAACGTATACTCTTTATCCGTATGAAAGAT
>DASUVS010000120.1:0-25628 GCA_036378835.1 Binatia bacterium
GCATAAAGCGTCTGATCGGCGTATTCCCATGGCAGTGAAATCATGTTGATCCCATGTTTGTCTTTGATCTCGCGCGTCATATTGCGCAATTCTTTGCGGCGGATCTGGGCGCCGCCAATGCGCAACAACCCTTCACGGTCACTGACCATAGCTTGGATCGTCTGCAAGCCGTGACCTGCCTGCGGCTTGACAATCCAGAGAAGGCGGCCGCCGGCGCCATCGACGGAAGACATGTAGGCTTCGATGTCCGATGCCGATTTCAGTAAGGAAAGTACAGTGGCAGAGCCGGAAGTTCTTGCTTCCGGCACCGCTAATCCCTTCTGACTCAACTTAAAAAGCGACCGGCGAATTTCCTTTTTAAGCATTTTATCGTCCGCTTCCGTTCCGATCTGTGCCAGGGCATCGACAGCGGCGGCTTCGGCAATTCTCCCCAACGTAAAAACAATCGCCAAGTCTACTTGACGATCCTTGCCGATTTCACCCTGTAAACGTTGGACCAGAGACGGAGACGGATCGTCCACCGCGATACCCGCCTGGCGGAGCGCTTCGAGTCCGCTCCGAATCTCCTTCTCCTGTGATTTGCTTTTAGGCAAAGCTCACCTGAATTTTTTATTTCGCACTCATCAGATCGGAAATCTTGCCTTGACGTCCCGCGAAAGCGAAATTCGGCCACGTCTCAACCTGCGCATCGCGATAGTTTTCCCGATACCATTGGGCGATCTGACCGGCGGTGGCGAACCAGACATCCTTATGACTCTTTGCATAGCGGATAAATTCTCGCAGTAACAGAGCCCTAAACGGCCGGCCGCCGACAAAGGGATGATTACCCCACATCATGAACTTGGGATCGCTGGATCCTTCCTCATAGAGACAGTCAAAACAATCTTTCCACATCTGCAAGAGATCTCTAGGGGTTCTGCCGGCTCGCTGGTAGCTCGAGTAATCATTGAGATCCTGGAAGTATGAAAGGACAGTCAATTCTTTTCTCCCCACCTTGAGCGTATAGGGCGTTTCCTCATGCTGCGGATCCATCCAGTAACTATAGCCAAGCTCGAGGATAATTTCGGGAGTCGCGCCGCTTGGCGCCACCCCGGTGGAAAGATAACCGACCGGCGGTTTGCCGACCACCTTGCTCACCGCATCGACAGTCTTCTTTAAATCACTTTTCTCTTTGTCGCGCTTTTTCATGTAACTGTAATCATGAATCCAGGTTTCCGTGCCGACTTCGTGCCCTTGAGCGGCGATCTCCTTGAATATCTCGGGAAAATTCTGGACCGTAATACCGGTCGGGAAAAAGGTCGTGTGAATTTTTTCCCTCTCGAACACCTCGAGCATCCGATAGATACCGACGCGCTCGCCGAATTCCCGATCAGTGATGATCGCTAGGTTCCTTTTGGTGACGGCATTGGCTGGAAAACTACGGCGGTTCTCCTGTTGCAACGTGCGCGGCCCGCCCAGATCCTCCGGCCACGTTTCAAACGCGACGCACGGGGTGATGGCAATGCGCGCGTTGTCGGGCCATTTGATCGGCGCTCTCTTCGGTCTAACCTTCATAATGCCTCCTCGAAGTACAAAAATTTCGTTCAGTCATGCCACAGTTTGTTGCGCTTGCCAACACAGCCTGGATGCTTGGCTCGGGATCATTTAGTTGTTGAGCAATTTTTTTCAAATAAGCGAAATCACATGAATTATGAAGGCGCTACGAAAGATCCGGCCTTGACTTGAATAGGCATGCCGGTTAAGTGAATGAGAGCGAAATAGAGTGAGGAGGTTTACCATATGGCAGAAGGAAAAATGATTGAATCTCGCGTTGACAACGGCATTGCCGTACTCGAAATCAATCGGCCGCCGGCCAATGCTTACACCACTGAACTATTGAAGGAATTGGATGCCGCGATTCTCGACGCTCGTTTCGACGATAATGTTCATGCGATTGTCATAACCGGCAAGCTCGAGCGATTTTTTTCTGCGGGGGCGGACATCAAGATGCTGGGCAGCGCAAGTTTATCGGTCAAGAATAATTTCGCTCTTCACGGTCATGAAGTTCTGATGCGCCTGGAGAACACGCCCAAGGTGGTGATAGCGGCCATCAATGGCCACGCTCAGGGAGGCGGACTGGAAATCGCCATGGCCTGTGACATACGGATCGCCAAAAAAGAAGGCGGTCGAATCGGCCTCCCGGAGATTAATCTCGGTGTAATCCCGGGAATGGGCGGAACCCAGCGCTTGCCGCGCCTGGTCGGCAAAGCTCGAGCCATGGAACTCTGCGCGACCGGAAAGCTCATCTCCTTTGATGAAGGGCTCGAGATGGGACTGATCCATTACATTTATGAGAAGGAGCACTTCATGGAAGAGGTTATGGATTATGCGCGCCAGTTCATCGTGCCCAACAAGAGCAGTCTCGCCGTCGGCAAGGCCAAAAGAGCTATCACGACAGGATCCGAGCTCTCCCTGCCGGACGGATTGGCTTTCGAGCGCGAGCTCCTGGCGCAAACTTTCGCCAGTGAAGACGGCAATGAAGGCGTGAAAGCATTTTTCGAAAAACGAACCGCGCAATTCAAGGGCAAGTAATCGAATTCAAAAACAATCATTTTCAGATCTCAATAAGCAACTCACAGCGCGATAGATCGACGAGCCGAGTCGTACTATGTTAGGCACGCGATCGAGCGCAACGAAGCAGGTGAGTCTTTTTAAACAATTTGCATTGAAGGTAAAGTAACTCTATCAAACAAATTCATTACCAGCTTAATAAATATTTAGATGCGAGGCGCGCGATGGATCGACGAGCCGAGGCGTACTTCCTGTACGTTGAGGCGAGGCGATTGAGCGCAACGAAGCAGATGAGTCATTTATTAAGCGATCTGCTGGAGGAGAGATAATGGCAAAGATGTTTATCGGCGGAGAACCGGTCGATTCCGTAACAAAAGAGACCTACGAAATTCGCAACCCCGCTACCGGCGCGGTCGTGGACTCGATCCCAAAGGGAAGTGAGAAAGACGTTCAGCAGGCGATCCAGGCCGCGGAAAGCGCATTCAAAGAATGGGCAGATGTTACGCCGGAAGATCGCGGCAACTCGCTCATGAATGCCTGCGAATTGATCAAGAAGAATACCAGCGAAATAGCCCAATTGCTCACACAAGAGCAAGGCAAAACTTTATTCGAAGCGGGCTTAGAGATTCACCATCTGGTGCACGGGTTGGAGTTCTACGGTGGGCTTGCCTCCAAGGTGCGTGGAGCGCATGTGCCGCTGCCGCAAAAAGGCGCTTACGGCATGGTTATTCGTCAACCTATCGGTGTATGCGGTGGCATCGTTCCATGGAACTTCCCGCTGACATTGATGGGCACCAAGCTCGGTCCAGCGCTGGCCGCCGGCAACAGCATTATCATTAAACCGGCAAGCACCACACCCCTGGCAACAGCTCGGGTCATCGAACTCATTGCCCAGGCCACCTTTGGCGAAGGCAAAGCGCAAAAAACATTGCCGAAGGGAACAGTTAACGTCGTCACCGGGCCCGGCAGCAGTGTTGGTGAAGAGATTTTGCGTAACCCGCGAATTCGCAGGATTGCATTCACCGGTTCGACCCCGGTGGGCCGTCATGTCATGGAGGTGGCCGGACGCGAAATCAAACGCGTTACCCTGGAACTCGGCGGCAGCGATCCCATGATCGTCATGGAAGATGCCAATATTGACCTAGCCATCAAGATGGCCGACGTCGGCCGATACTTTAATTGCGGCCAGATGTGCCTTGGCGTCAAGAGATTATTTTTGCAGGAATCGATAGCCGATAAATTCGTTGGCGGCCTGGTCGAAATCTTAAAGAAGAAAACCGTGGGCAATGGCATGAGCAAAGAGAGCCGTATCGGTCCGATTCATCTCGAATCGCAGCGAAAAGAAGTCGAAGAGCAGGTAGAAGACGCGAAATCGAGGGGCGCCAAGACCCTGTTCGGCGGCGAGCGGCCCAAAGGCGGGGACTTCGATAAGGGCTTCTATTACACGCCGACCTTGATGAGCAACGTGCCAGAGGACGCGCGAATGACCACCGAAGAGGTCTTTGGGCCAGCGCTACCGGTATACACGTTTAAAACTCTCGATGAGGCGCTCGAAAAAGCCAACTCCTCAGAATTTGGGCTGGGTTCATCGATCTGGACCCGCAATCTTTTAAGCGCTAACAAAGCAATCGATAAGTTGCAGGCTGGCAATGTTTGGGTTAACTCGCTCCATTACGGCTACGATGAACTGCCGTTCGGGGGAGTCAAATCGAGCGGACTCGGTCGTGAGCACGGTCCCGAGGCGCTCGACTACTATCTCGAACCCAAAGGCGTCGTTATCGTCAATGTTTGACGAGTGATCGTCACATCTTAGGCCGGAGAGATTCCCGGCCTAAGATGTAACTCTTGCCATAACTTTGGCAAGCAGCATCTTCCCCAATCGAGCAGTGTCATACCGATCAAATCTCAACACCTCCTCACTTGTAGCGGGCAAGATCGTTGGTAGAATTGCTTGCGGCGGTTCCACATGACCAGCGAAAAGGATGAGGAATACTTCGCATGCTTGAAGGTTTCCCCGGCTCAGATGGATTTTCTATGGGCTGAAGGGTGGCGGCACTTCGGCATTTACTTCTTCCGCTATCACACCTCTTTTCACGGCGATAAAAAGTTTTCAGTTTTGCCGTTGAGAATTGATCTGGGACGATTCACTCTGACGCGCAGTCAAAAGCGTGTGCTGGCAAAAAACCGGGATGCGCGGATTGTCGTACGACCGGCTGCCGTCGATCCCGGTAGACACGAACTCTTCGATAAACACCGGGTGCGCTTTAAAGATAACGTTCCCACTTCCCTTGAAGATATCTTATCACCCATGCCTGCGTCGGTGCCCTGCCCGAGCCGTGAGCTTTGTGTTTACCTGGGGGAACGGTTGGTTGGTGCGACTTATTTGGATCTCGGGCACGATGCTACTTCCGCTGTTTACGCAATTTTCGACCCGGCGGAGGCAAAACGAAGTTTAGGAATACTGATGATCCTGCAATCAATTGAGTTCTCCCGAGAGCGCCGATACCGATACTATTACCCTGGTTACGCTTATCGCGAGCCTTTCGCTTACGATTATAAAAAGAGATTTAGCGGATTGCAGTATTTGGATTGGGATGCAGGATGGCGAGCCTACGAGCACGGCAGCAATCCCGGCGATGCCCTGTGACCGTCTGCGGACGATGACGGCGCTTCGCAGGGACTCTATGTTCGAGCGCTATTTATCCAAAGTATAGAGCATCTTCAACATGCGGTTGACAATCCGTTAGTCGTTCGATTAGGTTAGCCGCATCTCGTCCGGACAAAGGAGCGCGCCTATGTTTGCTCAGATGAAGCACATGGCCATCGTCAGCAGCAATTGCAACCAGGAGGGTGATTTCTATCGCGATGTTTTCGGCCTGAAACGCTCCGGACTGGCTCGCGCCGGCGGTGCTGTGGTCGTTCGTGATGGTTATGTCGGGCTCAACCTCAACCCACGCGCGCCGGGGCGCCAGGCAGGTTTCGATCATTTTGGTTTTGAGGTCGAAGATGTCGAAACCGTCTTCTCCCGGGTCAACGAAAAATATCCAAAGATAAAAATTTTAAAACGCCCCGGCAATCGTCCCTTCGCCGGCATCAGTTTGCACGATCCTGCGGGAAACGTATTCGACCTTTCACAGAAAGGGATGGAGAATCGGCGCGATCTCTACGTTGACGACGATCAAACCATGCCGCGCCACGTCAGTCATATCGCTTTGCGCGTTCTCGATGCCGACGGAATTGCCGAATTCTATCGCACGGTGTTCGAACTTATGGAATTAGAGAAGCCTGCTGGAGATCCCAATCATTATTTGTCAGACGGCCGAGTCACCTTGGCTATCTTCCCGTGGCAGATCACCGATTACGAAGGCTCGGGCATCGAACGGCCCGCTTTGGATCACATAGGCTTCAAAGTTGAAAGCATGCCGGCGTTCAAAGCCGACTTCGACAAATATATGGCGGCAAACTCGCCTGTTATTGCTGATCGTCCGGAGAAGAATCCCGAAAGAGAAGTGAGGCGTAATCTATTGTCGAAGTGTTGCTTCGGACAATTCGAAATGTCAGATCCCGATGGCGTTTTAATCGATGTTTCGGAAGCGTAGGCGGCGAATTAGGATTGGGTCGCATGATAGCGGCTCCATCTTCCCACACCCAAACCCAACGCTATCACCACTAGAAAGAGCCCCATTGCCGGCAGCATCGCCGACTCCGGTGGCTGGACTCCGTCGACCGCCAGAACCTGTTCGGAGCGCACCGATCTCCCGTCTGGCAATTGCGCCTGCGCGCTAACCCGGTGCTCGGCACCATCGACAAAGAGAAATTTCATCGAAAACTCGCCTTCGACGGGAATTCTATCGACCGCGAATACGGTTATTTTCTTTTCGATGTGAGTTATTGCAACCGACAGCAATGCTCCGCGGCTTGCATTGCCACCATCGGACTCCAGGATCCAGCGAATCTGCGCAAGCTTGTCCGCCGACGGCGGATCTATTTCCAGCCGCGTAATTGGCCAAGCCGGAGCCGCTCGAGCGAGCGCGGTTGGCGATGGTAACGCGAAGAATAGGCTAGCGGAAAAAATAATCGGCAACGCTCCAGCACCACGCCTACTCAAGGCATGAGTGAAAATTCTGCCGGCAAGGACGCCAAACCCAAACAGCCCGAGTATGAAAGCCGCTAAAAGTAGCCATTTACTTCTGTGCTCACGAATATCGATCTTGAACGTTTTACTCGACTGCGTCCCGTCCGGCGCCAGCACCTCAACGAGCAGGCGATATTCGCCCCGTATCGGGAAATTATATTTCCACTCGACTTTTCCAGCTTTAAGCGGCAGGCGCAGCTCGGTGAGTATGCTGCCTTCTGCGAACGGAAAGTCTGTCGAGAAGAAAATCGGCTGCGGCGCTTCGAGTCGAAGATTAAGCCATCCACTGGCCAAAGGCTTGCCATCGACACCAGTCGCTAAGAGCGAAAGAGTTGCTGGGTCGGAAAACGGCCTTAAACGCTCTGGTACTGGCGAAGTCTTTAGATAAATCTTGATGTCTTGGGCAGAGACACTAGCACCGGAGAGGATGCAAAGGATGAAAAATGCGGGCGCGAAGAAATACTTCAGTGACAAGGAACCACGGCTAGAGCGTGCCTAACATTGTGCATTGCATCGTGCACCGCAGGATAATGAGCGGCAAGAGCGATCCAGAGAATCGTGCCCGACAATATCAATAACATGCCCGACTTCATCATGAATGAAACCGGCTCCGAAACAGTTACACCGAGCCATTCAACAAACGTTTTTTCCATATGGATACGCTCCTCACCTCTTTAATCTAAATACTAAGACTCAAAAACTGTCAAGCGCACGCTTATTCATCAAGTGCTTGTAAGCCCATAATTCTGCATATAAGATTCGCAGAATCTTATACCCTCTAGGAAACACTCCGTGCTCAGAAGCGGACTCGGAACGTGCATGCAGTTCGGTGTATTTGATCATCTAGATCGCAACGACCTACCCCTCCGGGAGTATTACGAGGGACGGCTTAAACTGGCGGAAGCGTACGATCATGCGGGCTTTTACGCGTACCATGTCGCCGAACATCACTCTACCCCGCTGGGCATGGCGCCTTCGCCCAGTGTTTTTTTATCCGCCGTGGCTCAGCGAACTCATCGGCTTCGTTTCGGACCGTTGGTTTACGCGCTGCCGCTTTATCATCCGATGCGTTTGATCGAAGAAATTTGCATGCTCGATCAGATGAGCGGGGGCCGTCTCGATATTGGCTTTGGCCGCGGCGCTTCGCAAATAGAATCCGCCATGTACGGCAACGATCCGGCGAAAGCCGAGCTCATGTACGTCGAAGGGTTGGAGCTCATCATGCGCGGGCTTACTCAGAAGAGTCTCAACTTCCATGGCCAGTTTTATTCTTTCGACGACGTGCCAATGGAGCTCGAGCCACTGCAAAAGCCGCATCCACCAGTCTGGTACGGGGTTCACTCACCGGTGAGCGCCGAACGCGCAGCGCGCCAGGGCCTCAACATCGTCAGTCTTGATCCCGCCGATAAGACACGGACGTTTACCGACCGGTTTCGCCAGGTCTGGTGCGAGAGCGAGAATAGACAAACCCGCGAGCCAATGGTCGGCCTCGGCCGTTTTATCGTCGTTGCCGCAAAAGACGAAGAAGCGCTCGATATCGCGCGCAGGGCGTATCCAAGATGGCACCGCAGTTTCAACTATCTTTTCAACTTACGCGGCGGTAAGGGACCGGTCCACCAACGGCCTGCGGATGTAGAGACTCTTATTAAAATAGGTCAAGGCATTGCCGGTAGCCCAAATACTGTAAGCGAGTTTCTCAAAGCGCAGATGACAGAGTCCGGCGCTAATTACCTCGTCGGTCAATTTGCGTTCGGCGATCTTTCTCTCAGCGAGATATTATCTTCTCTGGAACTCTTCACACGGCATGTGATGCCTGAATTGCGCGGCATCGACTAACCCCGGCCGAGAACCAGCGGCGCGCCGACGCCGATCATTTCAGATTTTTTTCGAAAAATTGAGTCGTGCGCTGCCAGGCGAGATCGGCTGCCTGCTTATTATAGTTCTGGCCTTTCTCGTTGCCGAAGGCATGGCCCGCATCATACCAATAGGACTCGCACGGGACATTAGCGCCCTTCAATTTGGCTTCGAGCGCCCGCGCCGCTTCCGGCGTAAAAGACGCATCCTTTTCCGCCAAATGGAGTTGCAAAGGAATATTGATCTTGGTTACATCCGCGGCTCCTTCCGGAGGAAAGCCGTACCAGGATGAGGCTGCATCGGCTTCAGGAACGAAAACTGCCGCCAGCACAGTCAAAGCGCCGCCCATGCAGAACCCTACGACACCGACTTTTTTACTGGATTGTTTTAGATGTTGCGCTGCGCTCCGGATATCCTGCCCAGCGGCATCGGCAAAGTTGAGGGTTGTCATCAAGTGTTTTGCTTCAGCAGCATCCAGAGTGACTTTTCCCTTGTACAGGTCTGGAACCAGGGCGCGGTATCCTTGCGCCGCGCAACGGTCGGCGACAGCTTTGATCTGATCATTGAGTCCCCACCATTCTTGGATAATCACTAAGCCCGGCGCGTTATCGTTGCCGGTCTGACTGGCAAGATAGCCGTTACACTCAGCTCCGTCCGGTCGCTTAAACGCAATCATCTGTCCCATGAGACTACCTCCTTAATGGCAGTGAATTTCTTGGTTACTATCAAAGCGATCCCTGAAGTCAATGTGGTGCGCTCTATAACCCGAAAGTCGGAAGTGTTAAACTCGGGCCATATGAAAATTAAAAGATCGTTGCGCTTGCATGGGGTTGCAATCCTTGCCCTTGGCATGTTGACGATTACTTTGCCGCAGTCTTGGGACCTTACTGCGGCTCAGGAGGTGACGGATGAGATCCGCCAGGAGCAGACCAAGGCCCGTCAGCAGCAACGACTTGAAGAGTTGCGCCGTCAAGAGCAGATCAGACAGCTGCAGCGAGACCAAAAAATCAACGAGCAACAGCAGCAGCTGGATCGAATACAGCGACAGGCGCCGCGCTCGGACACTCTGACGAAGCAAGATGCCTCCGGGGTCCAGCAGCAATTGGATCAGCAGCAGATTGAGCAGCAGCTACAGCGGCAGCAGAACGAGATGCAGATTGATCGGATTCAAAGGGAGCAGGACCAGTTGCGCCAACAACAACGGATCGATCAGCTGCAGCGCGAACAGCAGATCGATAATCTGCGCAATCAATTAAGGAGAAATCAAGTCCAGCAGGATCTCAATCGACTGCGGCAACAACAAATTCGGCGCTGATACGTCGGGATCAGCCTGCTTCAACCCTCGCAGGACGCACCATGGATCCCCTCCATCACAAATTGTTCGACCGCACACATGCGAACAATCAGAACCGTTGATACCTACCTGGTTTCGTCTCGCTTCCAGGTTTTGTTTTCACATTGACCGCGACAGGACCCTGTGGTAGCAGCAAACCATCGCTCACATGCGTCGAACGCTCTCGCGAAAGGTTTTCACAGTGATGGTAAGGCAACCGCAAGAAGCTATTGCTATGCCGTACGGTGAGCATTTGCTCACCAACCACGTAAGGAGAAACGATGGAAACAGTTGGTTTCGTAGGTACCGGAGCAATGGGAACGGCCCTACTGTCGCGCTTACAGCTAGTGCCAGTGTCCTCTAAGGCATTCGACGTCTTGCCCGCGGCGCTGGAGCAAGCAAAGGCACTGGGCGCTGAGCCCGCGACATCGGCAAAGGCGGTTGCCCAAAGATCGACTCTAATCGACGTGGTGGTTCGCACCGATCAGGAAGTGCTCGATTGTACCTTGGGTGATGAGGGCCTCTTGGAAGGAGCCGCGCCAGGCACTTTGGTGCTGCTACACAGCACGATTCTTCCTACCACGACCAAGCTGGTCGCCCAGGCGGCTGCAGATAAACGCGTTTATGTGATCGATGCCTGCATGACTGGAGTTCCCCGTGTGGCGCGAGACGGCGGACTGACGTTTCTCGTCGGCGGACAAAAGGCATTATTCAACCGCGCCAAACCGCATCTGCTGAAGATGGGCAAAGATGCTGTTTACATGGGTTCCTTGGGCTGTGGCAATGTGACGAAACTGATCAAGAATCTGGTCACCGCCTCGGAAGCGTTGATCGTCTATGAAGCCATTCAAATCGGCAAGGCGGCGGGTATCGATTACCGCGCGGCTTTGGATTTGATGAAGAAGACCCAATCGGAGCCATTTCTAAGTCGCTGGGACACAAGATTCGACGTCTCAGGATCTGAACTGAAATTTAATTCCGGTGCTAACCTTTACGACAAGGACCTTCCCTTGGCCGCTGAACTCGGCAACGCGCTAGGCGTCGAGATTCCAATCACCGAGCAACTGGCCGAACTAGGCACTCGCCTAAGCGGACTCGATTTGGCCGTCTAGTCCTCCTTAAAACGTCAAACTCTTGCGACTAAAAGCTGGCGCGACGATCTGCCGCTGGCATACTTATGCGGATTAGGAACTATCGAGACCACAAGATCGAACTCCTCTCTGAACTGACCAATTCTGGAGAATGGGTAGCTCAGGCAATGATTGTCATCATCGTTGCCGGCAAAGCCAAACGAATCCCGATCTTCGGCCGCAGGCGCGCCACGTTCGATTCGAAACGCGGCGCAGACGCCTATGCTTTGGAATTGGCCAAGCTTTGGGTCGATGGCCGTTTGTGGGGCGGCAACGGCCGCGGATAAGATTCAGCAACTGAGTGACTCTAAGTTCGTATAATTTGTCGGGAATCATTCTCATGCCAAGCCATCAAGCTTTTTGTAGGGGATCATCGATGCATGACGTTTCATGCTGCCTTATTCTGATGATGCTTCTCGTCCTCTTGCTAACCAGCTGCGCAATCGGGCCATCGACCAAGGGGTCGTCACTGCACAATCCTGCGCAGCGAGTTTTTCTTGTGCGGCACGCCGAACGATTTAACGATTCACGAGAAGATCCTCCGTTGACGGCCGAAGGCAAAGAAAGGGCAAAGGCCTTAGCTGATATGCTGCGCGACGCCGGTGTTAGCGCAATCATCACCTCACAATGGATACGGGCCAAAGACACAGCGCAACCCTTAGCCGATCTCCTGAAAATTACTCCTGAAGTGATCCCCACAGTCGATCCACCTCACGAGTATTTCCAGGCGACGGCGAACGCAGTCCGGCGAATAAGGAACGATACAGTTTTGGTCGTCGGCCACATCACGATTCCCAACATCATCGCCGAGCTTGACGGCCCGCAACTGCCGACGATCTGTGAAAGCGTGTTTTCGGATTTGTTTCTGCTGGTCCCGGCCCTTGGATGGGACGGCCTCACGAGATTGCGTTATGGCGCTGCAGAGAACATTTCGTCGGGCTGCAGAAATTTACCTGAGTTTCTGCGCCCGGACTCAAATTAGCGACGACAAAGGAGATCATTTAGTAGGCTAACCAATGCCACAGACATTTACGCTCGCAGCGGGAGCACACGACCTGAACAATTCGCGAGGTTTCTTTTCTGGCATCCAGTCAATTCGTGGCCATCAAAGACAAAAAGGATTGCCTATCATCGTAACATTCCCCAGTCCCCAAGACTCTCTCAACCAACGGAATTCGTCACAATCGTTTGACATCGTCCATTTCTTCTTGCTTGAATCGGGAGCATGGGGCCTCGATCTGAAACCAGCTCAGCACTAACAACTCCTCAAAGAAACCAACCGCAATCCGACGGGATTGCGATGGCGGGCCCGTCCTACGGTCGGGAACTCGCCGTGAGAATGCTGCCGCCGATTCTCGCGATCACCAGTGTGCTCGCCGTGTGGTGGGGCTTATATCTCATTTTTCCCCGATTACTGCCGGGTCCACTGAGCACGTTTGATGAAGCTATGCGCTTATTGTCCGATGGCACTTTCTTTTTTCATATGCTGCAGAGCCTGCGGCGGGTTTTTGTCGGTGCCGCAATCGCCATGATCTTCAGCATCGCTATCGGTATTTACATGGGAACCGTTCTCATGGGCGAGCGTTTTTTCCAACCGCTGGTGGTTTTAGGACTCACGATTCCGGGTTTGATGTGGGCGCTGATCGCCGTGATGCTGTTCGGCATCAACGAGATCGCTTCCTATTTCGCGGTGGCGGTCACCACATTTCCCATGCTGGTAATAAATATCTGGGCCGGCGTAAAGTCGCTCGATAAAGATTTGATCGACATGAGCCATGTGTTCCGTTTCACGCCATGGATGAAGATCTCTCAGGTCATTATTCCTCAACTCGTGCCCAATATTTTTGCGGCAACGCGCTACGGCCTGGGGTTGGCGTGGAAAGTTGTGGTAGTGGTGGAAATGTTCGGCACCAGCAACGGCGTCGGTTATCAAGTGATGAAGTCCTATCAAGTCTTCAATATGGAAGGGGTGATCGCCTGGACCCTTACTTTTGTCGCCGCCATGATCATTATTGAATATGGCATCATCAACCTGGCCGAGCGGCGCCTGACGGCGTGGCGGCCAAAGGTTGACGTTTGGAGACGTTGATTGGCTCGTTTGATCGTTCGCGATGTGGAAAAGTGGTTTCGGCGCGAGGACGGGCGGCCGTTAAAGATTCTCGATCGTCTTTCGTTCGAGGCGCTTGAGGGTTGCGTCACGGTGGTGGTGGGGCCTTCCGGCTGCGGCAAATCGACGTTATTGAACGCCATCGTCGGGCTGGAACGCTTAGATCGCGGTGAATTGGCGTTTGCAAAGGACGATGTTCATTTGCAACGCCGTCCGCTTATCGGTTATGTGTTTCAAAGCCCGCGACTGCTTCCATGGAAAACCGTTGCCGATAATCTCAGACTTGCGCTGCAAGGGGCCGGCATTGCTCGAGGCGAGTGGCAGGAGCGGGTGGAGCGATATTTGGATCTGGTTGCCCTTCGAGAATACGCAGACCAATTTCCGCTCTATCTTTCGGGGGGCCAGCGGCAGCGCGTAGGGCTTGCGCGAGCTTTGGCGATCGAATCCGATCTCGTGTTGATGGATGAGCCTTTCGCAAGCGTCGATGAGCTGACCGCGCGTCAATTGCGGCAAACCACACGACGGCTTTGCGAGCAGCTGCATCGCACAGTTCTTTTTGTCACCCACAACTTGCCTGAAGCGGCTTATATGAGCGATTACGTAGTGACGCTTACAACCCGTCCGGCGCGGCTGGCGGAATACGTCAGGAACCCTTTACCCGCGCCGCGAAACTGGACTCCGGAGATCTATCGGTTTGCGGCTGAGTTGGAAGCCAAAGTTACTTTCAAGGAGGAGAGCGAACTATGAACCTGTCAATTATCATTTCCGCCATTGCCATCATTGTCGAGGTAGGTTCATTCGCAATGGCGCAGGCGCAGTCGCTTCAGACAGTCAACATCGCAACCGCTGCCGCCGGCCAGTCCGGCTATGTCGCAGCGCTGATCGATGCTAAAGGCATCGCCGCGAAACACGGGTTAAAGATAAACAATCTGATGATGGACTTCACGGAAGCAGCCAACGCAGTGAAGTTGGGACGGGCAATCGCTAGTGCTATGCAACCGAGCACTGCGGTCAATCTCCTCAAAGCCGGCACGGACATCCGGCTGATTACGCCACAAATTTGGTCCGGCAATTCCTGGCTGGTCAAAAAGGATTCGCCCTATAAGTCCCTGGCGGATCTTAAAGGAAAGAAAATCGGAAATTTTGCGCGAGTTACCGGAGCGTATTTTTTCTCGGCGGTGATTGCCAAGGAGAAAAAGCTCGATATCGAAAAGGATTTCCAGAGCATTCCAGCCGAAACCGGCGCTCTGATTGCCTTATTGGAACGCGGCGAAGTAGAAGCGATCAACATGTTTGAGCCGCATACGACACGGCTGGTCCTTTCCGACAAGTACCGGGTGCTGCTCGATTTCGATATGGAATTGGAAAAATTATTTGGCGCGCCGCCGCTGAAATCATCCGTCGGCATGCTCAGGGAAACGGTCGAAAAGCAGCCAGGCCTGGTGAAAGCGATTCGCGGCGCCTATGTCGAAGCGGTGAAGGTGATTAAGGCCGGCCAAGATAAGGATTTCTTCGAATCCAAAGCCAAAGAATTTTTCAACCTCAGCACGCCTGAACAAGTTGCTGCGGGGCTGAAACAAAACCGACAAAATTTTGCCGATATTTGGGGTGAGTCGTTCTTTCAATCACAAAACAAAATTTTGCAATCAGGAATCTCACTGGGCTTACTGCCGAAGGTCAACTTGAACGACCTATGGGTAAAATGATTTGCGAAGATTGGCAGGCTCTTCAGTCCGTCAGGCGATGGGCTCTGTATCGGGTCTAGCTTCGATTCGAAACGAAACTGTTGCGCTGCAAGTTAGTGCCGGAGGTTTGCCCCTGGCTGCCGCGACGCAAATACATTTTGACCCAATAGTCATAAAAATATTGGAGGTTCTGCTTCGCTTCTTCAGGATATCCTTCAGCCGTCTCGAAACGAATAGTGATCCATTGCTCCTGGAGAGAAATTCCAATCAGCGAGCTATTCTTCCGGCCATCGAGATAAGCTCCGCTGCTTCGCAGTATATGTGACAAACTATAAGGATCGGGCAGAGGGCTGATCTTGGAGCGTTTGCAACGAGCGAGATAGTCGAACTTGACGATCTCCTCAAGAGTATAGCGGACATCAACGATTCCCGAACCCAAAGATCGGCGAAAATCCCCATGCAGCATGGCGTCTAATCGCGTCATCAAGCGCCGCGAGAACGGACCACTGAAGCGCGAATCTCCAGTTAATCTCTGAATGCCACGAATGATATAGGCATCCGCAACACAGACCAAATCGGCATTAGTGATTTGGCGCCGTTCGAGGAGCTGTCCCACCACTCTAAGATCTCGAGCGTAAGAGGACGCAGGCGTTTGATCAAAACCCTCCGTCTGCCAGGGGGCTTCACCATTGAAGGTTAAGTCGGGAGCAACCAGAGTACTCGCTGTTTTCATTGATCTAGCCTCGCAACAATCTTTCGTTTTGAGTTCCGCGCCAGAGCTATATCGGATTTACCGGAGCACGCCCCCCGCACCATCTGGTCGAGCTCACATCCCAAAGATTGCCTTCGCGGAGGTACTTAACGCAACTTGAGGGCCATTAGCTACCGAACACAACCTCCTGGAAATTCGGCGACATTTCTGGTTGATTGAGCGATCTCTTGTGCCAGCCATTCAACTTGTCTGACGTTTTTGACAATTCACGACCTCGAGAAACTCGATGGTTCGCGGTGATGTCGGTTCGGCAAATGGATGTAGGAAGAACCGAATTAAAGATAGAGCAGTAGCTGGATCTATCTGCGCCGTGGCGTCTCAGTGCAGCTTTCTAGCGTCTGTCTGCCGCACGCTTCACGTTAACTTCGTCGTCTCCATCAAGAAGCGATCGCATTCTCGTGCAGCGCCGCGCCCCTCGTTTATCGCCCATACGACCAGGCTCTGACCGCGGCGACAATCGCCTGCGGCAAAAACCCCGGGGACGTTCGTAGAAAACTCCCCGTACTCGGCCTTCGCATTCGAGCGTGGATCCCGTTCGACGCCTAGCTGGGCCAACACCGTTTCCTCAGGACCGACAAAGCCCATCGCCAACAATATCAAATCCGCGCGCAATTTTTTCTCGGTCCCGGGTACTCTTTTTGGAATCAAGGCGCCCTGCTCGTTTTTGACCCATTCGACATCGTAAACGTGCAGCTCTTTTACGCGTCCGTTCGCATCCCCGACAAATTTCTCGCCGGTTGTTAAATAGATTCGCGGATCATCGCCAAAACGTGCTTTCGCCTCTTCCTGCCCGTAGTCCAATTTATAAACCTTAGGCCATTCAGGCCATGGATTATCCGGCTGGCGTGTATCGGGTGGACGCGGCAGAATTTCTAATTGAGTCAAGCTTTTGCATCCGTGTCGCATCGATGTCCCGACGCAATCAGTGCCGGTGTCACCCCCCCCGACGACGATCACATCTTTGTCTTTTGCGGAGATGTATCTACCGTCTTTGTGATTGGAATCGAGCAGGCTCTTGGTATTTGAATGGAGAAAATCCATCGCGAAGTGGATGCCATCGAGCTCGCGCCCGGGTATCGGCAAGTCACGCGCTTTGGTCGCGCCGCAGCAGAGCACAATCGCATCAAACTCATCTTTGAGCTTTTCAGCGCGAATATCGCGGCCGACCGCCGTGTTCGTAATGAATTTGACGCCCTCGGCAGACAGGAGATTGACACGGCGTTGGACGATTGCTTTGTCAAGTTTCATGTTGGGGATACCGTACATCAGCAATCCGCCGACACGATCCGCGCGCTCGTAAACAGTGACCCAGTGACCCACATAGTTTAGTTGCGCCGCGCATGCAAGCCCCGATGGCCCGGATCCGATGATAGCGACCTTTTTGCCGGTCCGATTCTCCGGCAATTCGGGTTTGACCCAGCCTTGTGCAAAACCATTATCGATGATGGAACATTCAATATTCTTAATTGTCACCGGCAGTTCGTTGAGTCCCAGCACACACGACCCTTCACACGGCGCCGGACATACCCTACCCGTAAACTCCGGAAAATTATTTGTTTTGTGCAACCGATGTAGGGCCTCCTGCCAGAGGTCGCGGTAAACCAGATCGTTCCACTCCGGAATTAGGTTATTGACGGGGCAGCCAGATGCCATGCCACTGATCAGCTGTCCGGTATGGCAGAAGGGAATACCGCAATCCATGCAACGCGCGCCCTGCTCCTGAAGCTTCGCTTGTGAAAGATGCTCGTGAAACTCGCGCCAATCGTTCACCCGCTCCAAGGGTGAACGGTCTCCAGGTAGCTCGCGCTCATAGTCCAAGAATCCGGTTGGTTTACCCATATTAATTACTCCCGACGCATAGCAGATCGCTGTTTGGAACGATGTGCCTTATCTTGTCCGGTTCGCTCTAGGCTTGCTTACTTCGACTGGTTTGTCGAAATCGCCACCCGCATGCGGCAAAATCGCCATTCCATAGGATGACGAAAGGGAAGAGCCACTGGCAGTGGCACCATGAGTGATAATTAGATTTAGTTCCGAACTGAATTATGAAATCTGGCTTAGGAACTCAGTTGCCGCTCACTCGGGAAGCATCGTTCTTATTGGCTTCGAAAGCCGCCATTAGCGCTTCTTCACCGGCGAGCCCCGTTGCCTCCGCCTTTTCGAGTTCTTCCAGCACGCGACGATAGTCCTTCGGCATCACTTTCCGAAGCTTAATCGCGGTCTCCTCCCAAAGCGCTAAGAGCCGCCATGCCCGGGCGCTATGCGTATATAGCGCATGACGCTTGAGCATTTCCTCGGCATCGCGCAGATCTCGATCATTCAAAGGCTCCAATGCAACAGTTTCGAAATTGCAACGTGTTTTAAATGTGCCATCCTCGTCCAGAATGTAGGCGACACCGCCGGACATACCAGCCGCGAAATTGCGCCCGGTGTCGCCGATAACGAAGACTTTCCCTCCAGTCATATACTCGCAACCGTGGTCGCCGACACCCTCCACGACCGCCCGCACACCACTGTTTCGAACGGCGAAGCGCTCTCCTGCCATTCCCCGGATATAAGCCTCCCCGTTGGTCGCGCCATACAACGCAACGTTTCCGACAATAATGTTTTCTTCGGGAGCAAAGGTCGAACCTTCGGGAGGATACAGAACGAGTTTTCCACCAGACAGGCCTTTGCCAAAATAGTCGTTAGCGTCGCCCTCAAGTTCCAGAGTTAGACCCGGTGGTATGAAGGCTCCGAAACTTTGTCCCGCAGAACCCTCGAAATGAAAATGCACGGTATCTTCAGGCAATCCTTCGGGACCGAATCGGCGCGTAATCTCACTGCCCAAGATGGTGCCTACCACACGATTCGTGTTGCGAATTCCGAGAGACGCCTTCACCTTCTCGCCACGCTCTAAAGCCGGCGCGGCCAAATCAAGCAATACCTGATTGTCCAGCGCGTTTTCGAGCCCGTGATTCTGTGGCATGCTGCAATAGCGTCCGACATCGGGACCAACTTTGGGCTGGTATAGTATCGCCGTATAATCCAACCCTCTTGCTTTCAAATTTTCCACAGCTTCACGAACTTCCAACCGATCGGCCCGCCCGACTATCTCGTTGATATTACGGAACCCTAGCTTAGCCATGTGCTCACGCATTTCTTGCGCGATGAAGCGCATGAAATTAACTACATGCGCCGGATCTCCAGCAAACTTTGCACGCAACTGGGGGTTCTGGGTCGCCACTCCCACGGGACACGTATCTAGATGGCATACCCGCATCATGATGCAGCCTAAGGTGACCAGCGCCGTAGTTGCGAAGCCGAACTCTTCAGCACCTAGCATTGCAGCCACGACCACATCGCGTCCGGTCTTCAGTTGGCCGTCGGTTTCCACCGTGATACGGCTGCGCAAGTCATTAAGCAGCAAAGTCTGATGGGTTTCCGCTAGCCCGAGCTCCCAGGGTAAGCCGGCATGTTTGATGCTGGTCTGCGGCGAAGCACCCGTGCCGCCATCGTGCCCACTTATCAAAACGACATCGGCATGACCTTTTGCCACACCCGCGGCGATCGTACCGACCCCCACCTCCGAGACAAGTTTAACGCTGATCCGGGCATGATGATTGGCGTTCTTGAGATCATGAATTAGCTGCGCCAGATCCTCGATGGAATAAATGTCGTGATGCGGCGGTGGCGAAATCAATCCGACCCCCGGGGTCGAGTGGCGCACTTTAGCAATCCATGGATAAACCTTGCGGCCGGGCAGCTCACCGCCTTCGCCCGGCTTAGCGCCTTGAGCCATCTTGATCTGAATCTCACGAGCTTGAGTAAGATAATAACTCGTTACTCCAAAGCGTCCGGAGGCAACCTGCTTGATCGCGCTATTACGCGAATCTCCGTTGCCGTCGAGAACGTATCGCGCCGGATCTTCTCCGCCCTCGCCGGTGTTGCTTTTCCCGCCCAGACGGTTCATGGCAATGGCAAGCGCCTCATGCGCTTCCTTGCTGATTGATCCGTAGGACATGGCGCCGGTTTTGAAACGCTTGACAATCTCCTCGACAGGTTCAACTTCTTCGATTGAAATCGGCTGGGCTGCATATTTTAGCTGCATGAGACCGCGCAGGGTGGCTAACCGTTGCGATTGGTCATCGATTAGCTTGCTGTATTCCTTGAATGTTTTGTAGTCGTTAGTACGGCAAGACTTCTGTAGAAGGTGAATAGTGCGAGGATTGAACAAATGCAGTTCACCATCCGTGCGGTACTGATACTGCCCGTAGACTTCTAAGGTATGACCGTTCAACGGATACTTGGGATAGGCGTTGTCGTGTTGCCGCTGCGGTTCGCGAGCAACTTCATCTATGCCGATACCGCCCACGCGCGATGGCGTCCAAGTGAAATAGTTGTTGACCAGCTCTTGTCCCAACCCCACCGCCTCGAAGATCTGCGCGCCACAATAGGATTTGATCGTCGAGATGCCCATTTTGGCCATGACTTTTACGACGCCCTTCACCACGGCTTTAATATATCCCTTGACGGCTCCGTCATAGCCAAGCCCCTTGAGCATACCTTCATGAATCATGTCGTTAAGACATTCAAAGACAAGGTAGGGATTGATCGCTTGCACGCCGTAACCAAGCAATAAACAGAAATGATGCACTTCACGAGGCTCTCCTGATTCGAGCACCAGGCCAACGCGTGTGCGTGTGCCCGTGCGGATCAAGTGGTGATGTAATCCGGAGCAAGCAAGCAAGGCCGGAATGGGTGCATGGAATTGATCCACTCCTTTATCGGAAAGAATGAGTATCGTTGCGCCATCCGATATTGCCCGGTCGGCTAGAGCAAATAGTTCCTCCAAGGCGCGTTCCAAGCCGCCCTTCCCCTCACTCGCTTTGAAGACAATTGGCAAGGTCGCCGATTTTATTCCCGGTCGCTCAATCCGCCGCAGCTTCTCCACCTCCGAATCTTTCAAAATTGGCGCTGACAATCTCAATTGGCGGCAACTTTCCGGTCTTGGGTCGGTCAGATCTCCTTCTAACCCCAGCGTCAATGTGGTTGAGGTAATCAACTCTTCGCGAATTGGGTCGATGGGCGGGTTGGTCACCTGAGCAAACAGTTGCTTGAAATAGTTATAGAGCAGTTGAGGTCTATCCGACAGGACTGCCAAAGGCGTGTCGGTTCCCATCGAGCCCACCGGCTGAATGCCGTTCTGCGCCATCGGCGCGATATTGATGCGTAAGTCTTCGAAGTTATAACCAAACGCCTGAAGGCGCTGTAGTGTAGCTGGGTGATTTGCCACAGGCTCTTTCTCTGCAACATCGGGCAATTGGTCGAAATGAATAACGTTCTCTTTCAACCAACGACCATATGGCTGAGCTTTGGCAATCTGCTGTTTGATCTCTTCGTCGCTGATAATGCGTCCTTCACCGGTATCAACGAGAAACATCCGGCCGGGCTGAAGTCGACATTTCTCGGCGACGTTCTCCGGGGCTATGTCCAAGACGCCGACTTCAGAGGCCATAATCACGAGATCGTCTTTGGTCACATAGTATCTGGATGGTCGAAGTCCATTGCGGTCGAGCACTGCCCCGACCACCGTCCCGTCCGTGAACGCGATCGACGCAGGACCATCCCACGGCTCCATCAAATTGCTATGGTATTCATAAAAGGCCCGCTTGGTTTCATCCATACTGTCGTGATTTTCCCAGGGTTCGGGAATCATCATCATGACAGCATGCGGCAGCGAGCGCCCGCTCAGCGCGAGAAATTCTAGGGTGTTATCGAATTTGGCCGAATCGCTCCCGTCCTCCTGAATGATCGGAAGTATTTTAGGCAAATCATCCCCGAACAAATGCGACGCCAACTTGGATTGTCGCGCGTGCATCCAGTTTTCATTGCCCCGCAGCGTATTGATTTCCCCATTGTGGATCAGGTAACGGTACGGATGGGCCCGCCCCCAACTCGGGAAAGTGTTGGTGCTAAAACGGGAGTGCACAACTGCAATTGCTGATTCCAGCATCGGATCCGACAAGTCTGGATAAAAGGTGCCTACCTGGCGCGGCGTCAACATACCTTTGTAGACGATTGTGCGATGAGACAGACTAGGAATATAGAAAAAATCCGCGCCCGGAAGATTCGCGTAGCGAATTGCATTTTCCGCCCGTCGGCGGATCACGTACAACTTACGCTCAAAAGCCATATCGTCATCGATTCCGCTGCCACGTCCTATGAAAATTTGTCGCACGAACGGCTCGTAGAACTTAGCGGTCTCTCCGAGGTAAAAATTGTCCGTGGGCACCTTCCGCCATCCAAGCAGACGCTGCCCTTCGTTGGCCACGATTCCCTCGATAATTTTCGAGAACCGCTGGCGTTGTTCGCGATTGTCCGGCAGAAACACGATGCCAACGCCGTAATCGCCGGCCTCAGGTAATTGAAATCCTAAGCCTTCGCAAGTTCGCTCAAGGAATTCATGCGGAACCTGCAGCAAGATACCGGCACCGTCGCCGGTGTTTTCCTCACAACCGCACGCGCCTCGATGATCCAGGTTTTCCAAAACCGTCAGGGCTTGTTCAACAACCTCGTGAGACTTTTCACCTTTGATATGTACGACAAAGCCGACGCCGCAAGCATCGTGCTCGAAGGTCGGATCATAAAGTCCTTGCTTCGGTGGTAATCCGGATAATGTCATGGCTTCACCTTTGCTCCATTAACTGCAATTTCGATACGAATCCGATTAACGTCTCACAGAGAATTGCAAATGAATCCGAAAGAGATCCATGAACGTCGCCTGCTGTCTTCGCATCGTTTGGTTGATCGATAGCTCGCAATCTGACCGGTTATTATGTCGGCCGTAACCGAGCAGTGCTCATCATCATTTCCTCTTGGAATTTTGCGACTCCGTTATTCCTTGAGTCAGGTCGAACATTTGGCTTTCTTTAGCAGTTGATAAAACCACCCTCGTTACCGTCCGAGTCACTCCCTCAACCGAGCGAATCTCGCCGAGCAACTTCTCCAGCGAAGTCGTATTTGCTGACTTCACTTTAAGAATAAAGCTTTCATCCCCGGTTATATGGTGACATTCCAAAACATCTGGATTGCGCAACATCTGTGTTGCGAATTTATTGATGTCCTGCTGATTCCCGATCGAAACACCGATAAATGCAGTGATGTCTTTGCCGACTTTCTTACCGTCGAGTAAGGCTTGGTATCCTTTGATGACGCCGTTTGCTTCGAGCTTTTTTACACGCTCCAATACGGCCGGCGCTGACAGCTCAACCTCGTCGGCAATGTCAGCGAGTCGAGAACGCCCACTATTTTGGAGAATAGAAAGTATTTTTAAATCTATCTGGTCGATCATGCTAAGAATCTTAGGCGCAGACACATCTGAACCTAAGATTCTTATGTCAAAGGTTCTAGGATGTGTCAAGTCCGTTCAAGGGCAAGACAATATGGACGATTGGAAACTATGGTCGCTACGGATGGATGAAGCCGTGCGGGAGAAAGCACACACTACCGCTTCGAGATCAAGTAGGTCGTTTCAGCGAAATGGACGAGAAAACGATTGAGGGAAAGACAACTTCAACCATGGAACCTGAGGTAAGCATGTTACGGATTATTCCGGCGCTATGTTGCGAACCCATTTTCAACATCAGGATGCGCCGGAGTAAAGCCTTCTTGAATCCACGGACACTGAATCGTCAAAAGTGGATGCTCCGAAATTAACCTTTTCAGAATTTCCCGAGCACGATCGTCGGCAGAGTCCAATTTAATCGCTTCGACCAACGCCCAAACGGCCGCCACAGTATTTTGTTGTCCTTCAAGACTGATGCCTAGGTTTCGATAGGCGCTAGCGCGGCGCGCATCGATTTCAATGGCCATCCGACAGTGTTGTTCGGCATCTCTGTACCGGCCGAGTTGGTTCAGACAATAGCTAACATTGTTGTGCAAAACATACCCGACCTTTGCCTTGACCGGATTAAATCGAAGCGCAGTGGTAAAGTGATTCAGAGCGGTTTCAATATGTTGCTCGTCCGTTGCGATCTGCCCCAGCGCCAAATGACAGTGCGCTTTCTGTTCCGGTTCCTTCGAGGTTTCGAGAAATAATTGCAGCAGTGCACGTGCCGAGTCTACCTTCTCAATACCGCGGTAGAACGCCACCACAAAGAGTAACCAGCGAAAGTAATCTTCTTCATTCTTGCTGTTTTGAAGGCGCTCAATTAGTAATCTCTCCGTTTCTTGTTTGGGCACCGGAAAGCCAGGGGGTAGTGGCCGTTTCAATGTTGCAGTCATGACTGCTCCTGGAGCAACAGCCGGACCAATCCGAAGGGGGATTAGATGTGATCAGAAGGACTAAAAGCTGTCGCTTCCCGGCGAAAAATAAGTATCGAAATGCTCTGTTAGCTCGGCGGCTACTGCAAACGAGGCGAGCGGACCCGGTTTCGGTTCACAGGAATCGTAACAATTCACGGAAAGGAGAAGCCATGGTCAGGGAAACTGATCCAGAACTTGTGGCCCGGACCTCCCTTTAACGCGTGATCCACGCCTAAGCCAACGAAGCCATCCAGCGAGGCGAAAGCTGGAGAAATTGCTCGGCCTTTGCCAGCATATCTAGATTCCGCAAAGATCCTTGGACATTGAAACAAATCGTCGTGACAGCTTCCCTTTTTTGCTGCACGAGTCTTCTCAGCTACGGATGTTCAGGCTTTCATTATCCACGCCGCTATTACCCTTAAAAATCTTGCGGTGTTTGGAATAACTCGGCCATTGCATTTTTATTATGGTCGGCAGGGAGTCAATGAGGCCTTTGCCACAGCGTGGCCACCTTGGAACGGCAAGCACCATGAGTGACGGCCGATGCTTTTGCCAACGCGCTGACCCTCGCGCAATCTATTAGGCTCCGTCGAAACAATTTGAACGAGGTCTAACATCGGCTTGGATTCGTCGGTAAGCCCAGGGTGCGCGCCTCAAACTCCAATGAACAGGGCTCTCACGAAGTCAGGCACGCGTTGACATTTGCGTTCACACCGGTTAGTGTTAGCTATCTTCTTCAGTATCGGGCCTTCTGGTAGAGGATAATAATAGTTGAAGGCTCATGTCCGTCTATCTCCTTGCGAACAGATACTATAGGATAATCCGACCAGAGTGTGGTTATGCAGTTTATCCCCCATGTTCGGTTCCCGTTAGCAGTCAACTTCTCAGGGTCAGAGACATTAACATTCTCTTAGGAGGAGAACATGGGTAGTAAATTGTATGTGGGGGGTTTGCCTTATTCGGTAACCGAAGGGCGACTGCAGGAAATTTTCTCGGCGCACGGAACGGTGGAGTCAGCTAACGTGATTTCGGACAAGTTTACCGGACAGTCACGCGGTTTCGGCTTTGTCGAGATGAGCTCCAGCAGCGAAGCCCAGAAGGCTATAGAAAGCCTGAACGGCACCCAGCTCGATGGCCGCACATTGACCGTTAACGAAGCCAAGCCTATGGCGAAGCGCGATGGTGGTGGCGGCGGCGGGCGTGGTGGCCGTGATGGTGGACGCAACCGCTGGTAATCTGCTCGCCACTCGATTAGCAAAAAAGGGCAACCCGAATGGGTTGCCCTTTTTTGCGTCTTGCCGCGCCTGACGGTTAGATTCTGGTCAATTCGGACCGACCGAGCACGAGCAGTGGATTGTACGATCAATTTCCAAGTTCCAAATCAACACGGCCCCAGCCAAGTCTTCGCCGGGCATCTCATTTCGGACATGCGGATCCAGAATACGTGCATTGACAGCCGCTTTGATGAGTCGACGCTGCGATGATTGGATCAGCGGGATCTCGGGGCGGCATTGTTGTATTTAGCACCCGCGTTTGACAGCCCGAATCATTTAAGTCGATTAAGTCGATAGCTATAAAATACTTGGTGGTGCCGGTTTGCTTCGAACGCGAAAATACCTTCTCGTCTAAGCATACCTGCTGTCCGAACCCGCGCCCGGATTGTGACAGCTTCGTAGCAAAAACCTATCTCACCTCCTGCTGACGTGATAAGCTCATACATGATTAGTGCTACCCTCAGCTTACGCACGTGGAAACGCTCCTTTTCATCGGATGTGA
>DASUVS010000121.1:0-15714 GCA_036378835.1 Binatia bacterium
CCATAAAATCCCCCTATTGCTTTTGCCAATGCTCTTAATTGGTAATTCCTACAACGGTTTTTTCAGAAACACAATCAGATAAGAACCGCACCGGCTCTGAGTTTGGCGTTAATTCTTACCCGCTTGCTCTCGTAGAAAAGCCAGCACCTCTTGCGGGTGCTGATCAGCTTTTTTGACGGTCGGCCAGTGTTTGATCACGTTGCCCTTCGGGTCAACTACTACGGTGGAACGGATCGTGCCCTCCACGGTTTTTCCGTACATCATCTTCCTGCCGAAAGCCTGGTACTTTTTCATGACGTCTGCCTTAGGATCGGACAACAGCACGAACGGCAGATTGAACTTATCGGCAAACTTTGTATGAGAAACAATACTGTCTTTGCTGATACCTAGAACTATCGCTCTCAGCCTTTTCATTTTGCGTATTTAGCTCGCGGAACCCGCAAGCTTCCTTGGTTCAGCCCGGAGTACTGTCCTTTGGATAAAAGAATAAGATGACCTTTTGACCCCGATAATCCTCAAGCGAGTGCCTCTTACCATCATGGCCTTCCAGACTGAACGCCGGCGCTTTCTGCCCCTCCAAACTCTTCATGGCGAGATTTTCTCCCTCTATCAAGAATGTAACATTTGCCCGAATCGATACGTTGTTAGAAATCAAACCAGGGACACGCTTGCGGCGACATCGGCCATGCGACGAATGGGATCGTAGTCGGTATCGTGTGCCGCCACAAAACGCGTTATACGCCCTCGATCTAGAATGGCGCGGCCCTCGTTGTCTTCATGCATCCCGAGAAATGTTCTTCGTAAGGCCGACCGCACATGCCCGGGTAGCTGGGTGGACGACACCCATGGAGGGATCGGGCTTGGACCGATCGTTTCGATCACACGGATTTGAGTCTCGACTTCGGGCCGCTGGTCAATAACCCAATCCAACACTGTCGTATCGATGGCGGATGCTTCCACTTGGTCATTTAAGATCATCTCGATAGATGCCGTGTGTGATCCCGATTCGACGATCTCTCGGAAAAATCCTTGGCTGTAACCGAAACCAGCGAGGTAAGCTCGCACCACGTTGAAACCGGAATGTGACATGGGCTCGTTATAGGCCCAAGAGGAACCACGGAGATCATAAAAAGACCTGAAGCGACTCTCCCGTTTCACTACGACGTCTGAAAAATAGATCGGTTCAGCTCGATAGCGGGCGCCCAGCGGAATAGGAACGGCCAAAAGTTCGATAGCGAAGTCTTTGAATTGCGTCTTGCGCACATAAGGTAATCCGCAAAGCCACAGAACCTGAATTGCACCCTGATCGAAAAGCCGCTCACGCTCCTGCCAGGGGATCCCTGCCACACATTGGGTCGGGATCCCAAGTCTTATTTCCAAGTATTGCGCCAGACCATGACAGAAGCTCTCTGTGCTTTCCGCCATGCAGGTGGCGAGATTTAGCAAGTACATCTGTCACTGAATGCAGGCATGCAAACATTTCATGTGACGAATCATGCAAGTTCTTGGCTCTAGCTCGAAACGCATCGAAATTTGGCGAACACATACGGATAGTGACCTTGGTACCAATTGCGGAAAGTCGGTCGCAGCAGGTCCACCGGAGTTGCCCAGGAACCGCCCTTTACGACAAAGTGCTTTCCATCGAAAAAATCTTTGGAGTAGTCAGGATAGCGAGGCATGTAGGGCGTGAAGCCTGGAAACGGCGCGAATGGCGTATCGGTTAACTCCCAGCCATTACCGATCAATTCTCCGATACCCCATCGGCTCATGCCGGCTGGATGCGAGCCTACGGGGTCGGGCGACCACGAGTAAAAATCGAAATTGCCATGACGATGCGCCGGAGCTAACTCGCCCCATGGATAACGGGTCGATATTTCGTCAGGTCCCCCGTAGCAGGCGCGTTGAAACTCCGCCTCGCTCGGCAATCGCTTTCCGCGCCAGCTAGCGTAGGCACGCGCCTCAGCAACGGTCACGTAGACCGGCCAACTGGAAACCTGGGCGAGAGGAAAGAGATCGAACATCGCTTTGTAGAGCCAGAGGCTGCCGCGTTGAAGCCAAACACTGGGGTGTTTCCTGGCGGTTTGCACTTTCCAGCGCCAATCTTCCGGTCGCCAGTAAGGCTCTACATCGTAAGCGCCGGACTGCACGAATTCAAAATATTCACCATTGGTGACGGGCATAGAATCCATCGTAAATGCCGGGACATCGACAACCGTTTGTGAAAACTCGTTGTCCCAGCCAAACTCTAACTCAGAGAATTTCGCGCCGAGTAAAACCTTGCCGCCCGGTACTTCCGTTGGAAAAGACCGTGCGGCGGACTGGAAGGAATAGCGTGGCGATTTGGCTGGGCGGTTTTTTTTATCGAGCGGCAGCTCATGCATCATATACAACAGAGTTTCCTGATGCATGTATTCATGCTCGAGAACCATTTCGAAGGCCCGCCCTTCTTGCGCCATGATATCTGATGATTCCAAACGCGACATATTATCGAGCGCTTCCAAGACCGCCGAGCGAACCTGATCGCGGTATTTCAGAACTGGATCCAGATCGGGCCAGGTATCGGGAACATCCGGATGCCAGTGACACTCGCCCGTATCAACATCCGGATCGATACCCCGGCAAAACAAATCGTCGAAATAAGGATTAAAGGATTGCCAGTCCAACAGCGCGCCACAGGTTTGATTCCAGGTGAAAGCAGGAAGATGGCCGACATAAAAAATAAAAGGATGGCGCCAGACAATCGGTTTGCTTAGCATCTGATCTTCGTTGATCAGGCGAAACAGCTCATCGGTTTTAGCCCAGGCCGAACGAAACCGTCCTTCGAACCTCGCCCTCTCGATGTTGACTCGCGGTACGTATGCGCGGTTCATCACGACACCCCGCCGTCACTTCTGGAGAAACTGCAATACTTCACGAGGATGCTCCTCCGCGTTAGCAACCGGCGCCCATTGGCGTAATACCTTGCCGTCAGGACCGATCACTACCGTCGAGCGAATAGCGCCTTCGACGGTCTTGCCCTCCATGTTTTTCCTCTCACCCCAAGCGCCGTACTGCTGCATAACTTTGGTATCGGGATCGGAAAGAAGAGTAAACGGCAAGTTATATTTATCGATAAATTGATTGTGCGATTCGATTCCGTCTTTGCTCACGCCCAAAACGACGGCGTTGGAATTCGTGACCGAGTCGATGGAATCACGAAAGCCGCAAGCTTCCTTGGTGCATCCAGGCGTGTCATCTTTCGGATAGAAATAAAGAACGACGCTTTTACCTCGATAATCGGACAGAGAATGTCGTTTTCCATCGCTGCCTTCCAACGTAAATGCCGGCGCCTGCTGCCCCTCTAAATTACCCATGGGAACCTCCTACTTAAGATTTGAGCTATTTCTTTTCTCTATCATCTATAGAGGCGCGGTCAATACGACTAGCGATAATTGTGCGTGGTGGGAGAGCTGGCGGCACGCACGGAGGATACTTACACGATCCTACGGCGTTCATGCCGGTAGTGCTTGGAAGAGTTATCTGCTTTTAGAAACTCGCGGAATGCCTGAGCAACTGGTGATAACGGCCGGCCTTTGTAGCACACCTCGTAAAAGTCGCGAATCATTTTCAATCCGCGAATTGCGATTTCCGTTAGGAGGCCATCGGCCAGTTCACGCTCCACTGAAACGCGGGATAAAATCGAAATACCGAACCCCGAGATCAGCGCCTCTTTTACTGCCGCGGTGCTTCCAAGCTCCATTGCTACACTGAGCAGGTCGTCGGCTGAACGTCTGCCCTTGCTGATCAGGTGACGAAAAGAATCCAACGTTCCCGAGCCGCGTTCACGCGAGATGAACTGTTCCGACCGCAAGTCTGACAGCTCAACGGATTTTCGGCGGGTCCATGGATGTCCGCTCGGCACCGTGAGTACCATTTCGTCCTGCCAGATCTTCTCGAAGGATAGTCTGTTCTCCGCGTTCTTAAAGCCGACGAATCCGACTTCGACTTTGCCGTCGAGCACCTCGTCAACGATGCTTGCCGAGTCGCCGATTCGCAGGATGGGCTTTACCCGAGGATGCTTTTGGATGAACGCCGCAAGCCTTTGCGGCAGTAGATATTCGCCGGGAATGTTGCTGCCGCCGATCCAAAGTTCGCCGCTCAGGCTACCGTGGAAGCGCTCGATCTTAGCCACCGTTTCTCTTTTGAAAGCCAGCAGATCCTTCGCCTGCTCCAGCAGCAGTATTCCTAACGCGGTCAGAGTAACTTTCCCGGGAATCCGATAGAACAACTTACCGCCAAGCGTTTTTTCCAGTTCCTGGATATGCGCGCTGACTGTGGGTTGCTTCAACGATAGCCGTTGAGCCGCTTCTGAAAAGCTTTTAAGCTCTGCTACCCAAAAGAAGACTTCCAGCTTGTGTAGATCCAAATCGCCTTTTATTTTGACCATGGTAAGTTGATCGGCGGTGATGTTTGCTATTAAATGCGCCGGGAGCGAACGTTGTCAACCGCGCAACTTGACGGTATATTTTGATCAATGTCCAAGCAATCGCCGTTGATCAGCGTTCATCATGGTAATGGAGCGATACTAGCGGATTACGATGGGTGGTCGCTGCCCCGACATTTCGGTAACCCGCACGAGGAGTACTTATCGGTTCGCCGCGCGGTCGGTCTTTTGGACTTCTCCAATCGCGCCATCTTTGAATTCACCGGCGCTGATCGTCTATCTTATCTACAGGGCCTGATCTCAAATGATTTGCGGGTGGCATCCCCGGGTGAAGGAATTTATGCCGCGTTCTTGAGCCAGCAGGGAAAAGTCCTCGGCGACTGCCGTGTCTTGACCACCGACGATAGTTTCATCGTCGACTTGTGGGAACCGCTTAAGCACAAAATTTTCGATCATCTACACCGTTATCTGGTTGCCGACGAGGTGGAGATCACCGACTTGAGCGACCAATGCGCTACCTTGTCGATTCAGGGCCCCAAGTCGGAAACACTGCTAGAAGAATTTCTCCCGAGAAACCAACAGCCGCAGGCAAACCTAGCGCATTCGATTACTGAAGTTGACGGGGTTGAAATGCGCATCTGTCGCTATAGCCATACCGGTGAAGACGGTTTCGATCTGATAATTCCTCTCGCCCACATTGAAAGCATGGCGCGCCAATTGACCGAAATCGCCTCAACGTACTCTGCCCGATGGGTCGGCACAGAGGCTTACGAGATCCTGCGAATCGAAGCAGGTATTGCCCGTTACGGCGCCGACATTACCGAAGACAATCTCATACTGGAAACCGGTTTGACTCACGCTGTGAGCTTCAACAAGGGCTGCTATCTGGGTCAGGAAGTCGTCGAAAGGATTCGCTCCCGCGGCCACGTCAATAAAAATCTTACCGGGCTCATAATCGACGGCAAAAAGCCGCCGCCGGCAGGCAGTAAGATATGGTCCAGTGAAAAGGAAGTCGGCAGCATCACGAGCTCCGTCTACTCCCCGGTTTTCGACTCTCCAATAGCGCTGGGCTATGTTCATCGCGACCATCGTTCTCGAGGTACACAGCTGTTAGTACGCTACGATGCGGAGCTTCTTATCAACGCCACGGTTACGGAGTTACCGTTCACCGCTACCCGGCCCGGCCAGAGACTAACGTGATCGTGCCAATCGCATGCGTCGGGATTCGAACCGGCCTGTCCAGACCCTCCGCACTTGAATCCGAACGCCGAGTCCGTATATTGAACGAAAAATTTTGCCCCACCCGAGAAAGGCTGAAGAGAAATGGCTAATTTTGTCAAAGTCTGCAGGGCCGAGGATATCAAAGCCGGTTGTGCCAAGAGCCTTGAAATTAATGGTAAGTCAATTGGCGTCTACAATGTCGACGGCAAGTTTTACGCGATCAATGACATTTGCGGTCATCGCGGCGGGCCGTTAGCCGAAGGCGAACTGGATGGCACCACGGTGATCTGTCCTTGGCATGGCTGGCGCTACAATGTCACCACCGGTGAAAACGAGCTGTTACCGGCGTTGCCAATTGAAAAATATGAAGTAAAGCTTGAAGGAGATGACGTGCTGGTCGACGTCTAGGAAATTATCCGATACATAAAAGGCCGGCTGCATCATGATGCAGCCGGCCTTTGCTTTATATAAGCTATTAATCCTGGTTGATCTTGTCGAGCTCGCTAAACAGCTCGGCATTTTCTGGAACTCCCTTGTCATACTCCTTGGCGAATCGAATGGTTCCCTGTTTGTCGATAATGAAGACCGCACGCTTGGGCATCCCCTGCGGCCGCAGGCAATCATATTGAGCACAGACGGCGCCATGAGGCCAGAAATCCGATAGCATCGGGAAATTGATGCCGCCCATTCTCTCGGCAAATACTTTATGTGAAAAAACCGAATCGACACTTACGCTCAGAACCTGAGCGTCGCGGGCTTCGAATTCCTTCCGGTTCTTTTCGAAGCTGCTTAGCTCACGCTCTCACCCGCCGGTAAAGTCGAGCGGGTAAAACGCCAACACTACATTCTTGCTGCCCTGGTAGTCTTTGAGCGAAACATTCTGTTCGCGCGAGAACGGCAGGGTGAAGTCGGGCGCCTTTTGCCCAATGCTCGGCATCGCCATTTTGCACCTCCTCGAGTGTAAAGCCGGCTCGGGTTTAGCAGCTCTAACTTTCCAAGTAAAGCTTAATGTAATCTTTGAGCGCATCACGCGTGCTGTCAAAGGCGAGATCCGGCCAAGGAATCTGGCTGGCAACGAATGTAGCGGCTTCCACCGACTCATCTCCGGCGGCCAGCTCACCGCCGATGATATGCGCCCGGTAAACGATGATGACATTGGGAGACTTCGAATACGAATAAACGTCGACCAAGCCGTCCAATTCAACTTGGAGTCGCGACTCCTCCAGCGTCTCACGCACCGCCGCCTCTTGGACACTCTCGCCGCGATCGACATAACCGCCGGGAAATACCCATTTTCCTATGGCAGGCTCGACGCCGCGCCGAAGTAATACAACGCCGCCATTCAAGGTGAAGATGGTGCCGGCGACGACCTTGGGATCTTGATAAAAGATAAAAGAACAAACTTGGCAAACCAGGCGCTTCGGTTCGAACGCTTTGATCGATCGCTTCTCCAGCCCGCCGCCGCAACGGGGGCAGAATCGATATTCAATATGGCCATGCGCATGATGCTGGTGATCTGCTGTCATAGATTCTTTTTTACCGGATATTTACTTGAAGGAAAAGAAAATTTTGGGTACCGTCAACGATGCTTCGCGCTGTAATTTTTGATTTCAACGGGATCATCGTCGACGACGAGCCGATCCATTTCGAGCTATTTCAACGGGTTCTCCGAGAGGAAGGCATCGACCTCACCGAAGCAGACTACTATGAGCGCTATCTCGGCTACGACGATCGCGGCGCATTCTCAACTGCCTATCGCGAGCATAACAGAGCACTTACCCGCCCAAAGCTCGGCCAACTGATTGAACGAAAAGCCGTCTACTACCGGCAAGACATAAAGGCTAAGATGAAGGTCTTTCCTGGAATTCAAACGCTCGTCCCCAATTTGGCAAAACAACTACCTCTTGCCATTGCATCGGGCGCGTTAAGAAACGAAATCGAGATCATTCTCTCAAGCATCGGACTGTTCACGCATTTTTGTGCCATTGTCAGCGCGGAGGACGTCACTCGAGGGAAGCCAGAACCGGAAATCTTCCTGACAGCACTGGAGCGCCTAAACGCCGCCCTCGATAGCAACGATCCTATCCGTCCGGCCGAATGTCTAGTGATCGAAGATTCCAAGGAAGGAATCCGTGGCGCCCGTCGCGCCGGTATGAAATGTTTGGCCGTCACCAATTCGCACCCGGCGAGACTTCTTGATGAAGCCGATAGCATCGTCGATAGTTTGGAAAGGATAACTCAGAAGCAACTCGAAGCCATTTGCTCGTAGATGCGACCGGCGAAAAACTAACGATAGGGACTTTTTTGCGGGCGCAGAGTGATTTCGACGGGACAACAGGTCGGAGCTGAGTCCAGGATGTAGCGAACCGTTTGCGCCACGTCCGCCGGTTGTATCATCTTGCCACGGTCGAGTTGCCGATTCGGTGGAATTAATGGTGTATCGACAAAGCCTGGCAAGATCACCGCGACCTTGATCCCGTGCTCACGCACTTCTTCATACAAGGATTGGGTGAATCCGATCAAGCCGAACTTCGATGCCGAGTAGGGAGCGCCATTAGCTTCGCCGGTTTTTCCGGAAACCGAGCCGATATTGATGACTGCTCCCTCACCCTTTTCAATCATTCCGGGGACAAACGATTGGGCGAGAATCATCGGGGCGCGGAGATTGAGCCGCAACGTCTGATCCAGCTCCTCACGTTGTACTTTGACAACCGGCGCGCGCTTCCCCCAACCGGCATTGTTGATCAGGATATCAGGCGCTCCCCAAGGCTCTCGGCTCTCTTGGACAAGCCGTTGAATATCATCATCACGGGTCAAGTCTGCCGCGATAGTTATCGTCTCGCCGCCGGATGTGGATATTTCCTTCTGAACTTGTTCGAGCTGAGCCGACGTGCGGGCGGTTAGAATGACCCTGCAGCCGCCCTCTGCCAGATTGGTAGCAACAGCCCTACCGATGCCGCGGCCGGCACCGGTAACGATGGCAATTTTCCCCACGAGGCTGTTCACTGGAATAACTACGAATCAGCTGAATAAGAGTACGGGTTCAGTTTAGTCAAGATCTCATTTCCGTTGAAAGATGACTGACTGATGATGTCGTTGTCGTCTCACTGGATACTCGCTGCAGTGTGGGCTGAAAAATGCCGCTTGGAGGCTGCTCAAAAAGGCCTTACATACGAGCCGCGTAAAGTTTCTGAGCTGCGGCGTACGGGCAGTACGTTTGAAGCGAGTCGGACGATCGCAACGAAACATTGAGGCTTTTCAGCAGGCCTGCTAATGAACCGTCGAAGGATCGCTCTGGGCTCCCAGAGGCGCAACCGATGAGCCGTGATGGTGAATCATCCGCCAAGCGCCGGAAGCTTTGAGAAAAACATTGGTCGCCAAGATCGTTACTGAAATGTTCTGACCCTCGAGAGAACTGGTCAGGTTTTCATAGAGCGTCACCCAGGCGACGCTACCGCGGACGTCCACTGAGACATCGGTCAGCATGAACCGCATGGAGGGTGTGTTCTCAAAAATGCGCCGCCAGCTTTCCATGACCGGTTCCCATCCTCTCAAAATACGCCACCCCGGGTGCCCGCATTGAATGTCGCAATCTTTCGCCCAAATCTTTTCCATCTCTTTGATGTCAAGGCTTTCGAAAGCGCGGTAGAAGCTCTCGTTGGCCCTGACGACTTCCAGTTTCTCTTCCTGCATCGGACTCAATGCGATGGGTTGGGCGTGATGAACACCAGGACTACCAGTTGCCGTTGGCTCCGATTGCTGACTCCGTGATTTTGTCCCGAAGCAGCCAGCGCCATTTCGCCCGGGCCTAATTCCTTTTCTTCGTTGTCGACTTCGAACAGACCCCTTCCCTCGACGACGTAGTAAACTTTATCCTGTCCGTCATGCGTGTGCGGCGCCTGGATTTGTCCCGGTTCGAAACAATAAACATCGCAGACAAACCGATCCGTCCCAAACAGCATATTTTTTTTCATCTTGTCGGCGGCGAACTGCTTGACCTCGGTAAGACTTTTGAACATAGGTTTTTCCTAAATGGGTCTATGGAATTGCTGACCGGATACTACCATAGGGATAAAAACATGCAAAACCAGGCGGAATTTGTTATCGCTTAAGGATGGATTCGGTGCTGATTCGTTATCACGAGATCGCCTTGAAGAAAGGTAATCGCCGGTACTTCATCGAGCTGCTAAAGCGCAATCTCATCTCGGCCGTCAAGGATCTCGGCCTTAAAGAGATTCGCAGCCTGCCCGCGCGCCTTTTACTGACATTCAAAGCCGATTACGACACCCAAGTTTTAATCGAGCGCATCAGGAGCGTCTTCGGCGTGGCAAATTTTTCCATGGTGCAACGAACGCCAAGAGATATCGATATTCTTCGCGCTCGAATCCTCGAATCGCTTAACGCCAGCCGATTTAGTTCCTTCCGTATCGATACCCAACGCGGCGATAAAACATTCGTTTTGAAGTCGCCGGAGATCAATCGGCAGCTTGGCGCCGCCGTCAAGGAGCAGTCGGGCGCGCGCGTAGACCTGACCCATGCGGAATTGACCGTGACCGTAGAAATCCTGCCGTGCGATGCTTTCTTCGGCTTCAACAAAATTGCCGGACCCGGGGGCTTACCGGTCGGCGCCAGCGGCAGAGTGGTGGCGCTCATTTCGGGAGGGATCGATTCCCCTGTCGCTGCCTATCGCATGATGCAGCGCGGTTGCCGTTTGATTTTCGTTCACTTCCACAGCACCCCCTATCTCGACCAGACGTCTCAGGAGAAAGTGCGCCGGCTAGTCACCGAGCTGACGCGTGGCCAGTTTCAATCGCGCCTTTACCTGATCCCATTTGGAGAGATTCAGCGACAAATCGTTGCTGGGGTTGCCCGGCCGTTGCGGGTCATCTTGTACCGGCGGATGATGCTGCGAATCGCCGAGCAAGTGGCGCGCCGCGAAAAATGCAAAGCCCTGATTACCGGCGAGAGTCTTGCGCAAGTCGCCTCACAAACACTGGATAATATCGCAGTGATTCAACAGGCAGCCGAGCTGCCGGTTCTTCGGCCGCTGGTGGGAATGGACAAACAGGAAATCATCGATCAGGCGCGGCGCATCGGCACTTACGAGATCTCGTCCATTCCAGACCAGGATTGTTGCCAGCTTTTCGTTCCGAAACATCCAGCAACCCGGGCGCGGCTCGCTGACGTCGAGCAGGATGAAAACAAGCTCGATATAGAAGAACTCCTCCGTTTAGGCACAACCCAAGCGGAAGTGGAAGAGTTCTCTTTTCCGCAGTGAGCCTCTCAGCCGAATGCCGCAGTTAAATAAGCGAGGGGTAAACCTGAAGCAATGAAAACTTCGAAGGATTCGTTCAGAGTCCTTTTCCGAGCTTGGCGCGCGATTGCATGTGCACATGCGTATTTACGCAGCGCGCTGACAGCTGTCGCTTCTCAGAGGCGGAAACCAGTATCGCCGCTGCGGAACGGTTGCCCTCTCGCTTCTGATTCTCATCGAGGCTTAGACATAGTGTTGGATGCGCTGCAGACTGGGCGCGAAAAACAAAGCCTCAGGATCGACCGTTTTTCTGATCATTCCCTGCTCGTATTCATAACGAATCGCCGCCTCTAAGGTCCTTCTGTTGTCTTCCAGATTGTAGGGCCAAGGGTCCGGACCAAAGATCGCCCGTTGTTCTCGGATAAGATCCTGAACCCAGACCAGGGCAAAGCTGCGCGGATCGCTATTTCGTTCGTAACAGATCTCTTTCGCTCTTTGAAAGGCCCGCACCAGGCTGATTCCTACCCACGGGTTTTTCTCGAGAATTTCGTTCTTCACCACGACCGTGTGCATGATCGGAAAATGGCCGCCGTTTTTGTAATACTCGATTTCGGCCTTCTTCGGATCGGGAAACAATAAGGCAACCTTAGGCGATCCGTTTTTTATTGAAGGCAGTGTCTCCGGATAGAGCGCCGCTTCCAGCTCGCCGTCGAGCAGCATCTGATCGACGTTCTTCCCCGGTGGCACGCGCTTGACGTTCATCCATTTTGCCGGTTCGAAAGCGATGTCCTCTTCTTCCTGGCACCACCATTCGATGGACTTCAAATCGACCCCGTAATGGTCCTGAAGGATGCCGCGCATCCATAGCCCGGCGGAGTTCTGCAACGTATCGAGCGCCACTCTCTTGCCGTTCAGATCTGAAGGTTTATCGATGCTACAGCCGGTTCGTTTGACCATATACGAGTGACGAAACCGCCGATGCGGAAAAACCGGAATTGCGGTGTAGTTGCAGCCGCGATCGTGAGACACCAAATAAGCGATCAGTGACAGCTCGCAAACCTCGAATTCTTCATGGCGGAGCATCCGGCCGTGCCGCTCTGGAGAAGCCATTGTAAGCACGTTTAAGTCAATGCCCTGGGGCTGCAATTCGCCATTGATCAAAGGCCGTAAAAAATCATAGTCGCCGCAAGCCAGGGTAAGTTTCAGTCTGGACATTTATTCTCCTCTAACATGTTGTCGATATAACTCAGGGGTATCAATATCTAGAGTGATGCCCTCATCCTGCCACTCGAGCTCCACGGTTTCTGGGCGATGCGCGTTGACCACGGCCTTGGCACCCTGATCAAGGGGAGCATCGAGCAATTCTTGGAATAGTTGGCGCGAAAAAATCACCGGGTGACCGCGTTTCCCTTTATAGCGGGGCACAACGATTAACTTTTTTGTTTCCAAGAATTTCGCGATCAACGCATTCACCAGCGCGGCATCAATGAATGGATGATCGACCAAATGCACCAGTATGCCATCGCAGCGATCATCGTTTCCGATATGACGTATGGCCGCTTGCAAGGACGATAGCTGCCCCCTCTGGTAATCGGGATTGATCACGATCTCGACTGGCAAATGCTCGATTTGGCCGCGCAATTGCTCGGCATGGTGGCCCAGGACAACGATGGTTCGACCTACTCTGCTTTGGCCTAGCGCACCAATGATGCGTTCGATAAATCTCTGGCCTTCAATGCGCAGTAGCGCCTTGGCGCGCCCCATGCGACTGGACTCGCCCGCGGAAAGAACAACAGCGATGATCATGCGTTTTTCGGTTACCCTACTTGTAAACCTGGTCGATAAACCCGCTCTTTTCCAATTCACGTACAATGCTATCGTCGACGATATCCTCGACGCGCAAAGTAGCGCCCGGCTTTCGCGCCAACGCCTCTTTGATTTGCACCTCGGTTCCTTCACGGGTAACCAATGGGACACGATCGTGCAACTTCACGTTGGCGGCCCAGGATGACTCTAGGAATTGCGGATTATTCTGACGCGTGTACTTGGCGATAAACTTCATGGTGTCTTGCTTACGGGTCTTAAGGAAATGGGTCGCTTCAATGAGCGCCATGGTGAGCTTTCTTAAAGTTTCCCGGTTGCTCGCCAGATAAGTCTTTGTAGTGGTAGAGCAAATATACGGAAAATCAAAACGCTTTTGAAAGTCCGCCGTGCTGATCATAATCCGATGGGGCATTCCCTTGGCAAGGTGAATGGTTCCGGGCGGTGACGGAAAGCCGACGATTTTACCCGTTCTAAAAGCCGCCGCTCGCTCCGACGGGCCACCCACTTGCATGATCGGCACGTCCTTCACCGGCTCCAAACCCAATCCTTTGATGAGTACTCTCGCGGCCACATCCGAGGCGCTTCCCACGCGGCTGATGCCGACGCTTTTCCCCTTCAAATCTTCCACCGATTTTACCGACTCCTGAACTATCAGTTCGTAGGGCAACGTATTGATGTAGCATGCGGTCATGATTAGGTTGGCGCCGGCTACGACCGCGCTCGCCACCGCACCCCCGGAGCTGTTGGCAACCTGAATATCGCCTGAAACCAAGGTGGAGACACTCATGGTCGAGCTTTGGATGAAAACCAGCTCGACATCGAGTCCGTGTTTCCTATACAGCCCCGCATCTAGCGCGGTGAACCACACCACATTCGATGCGTCGGCTGAACTGTAGGCGATCTTGATCCGTTCTTGGCTAGAGGACTGCGCCGCCAGAACTAACAAGAAAACTATTGCCAACCCTATCCCTCGCACGATCCTCATCGAACCTCCAAAATGCGCAATAAATTTTCTCTAGCGCGCAAGCCTCGCATGGAAACAGTTGAAAGGGGCGACATCGAATGATGGCGACGCGAGTGACAAGAACGGGATGTACAACGAATGAGGCCGCAACGAATCCAAAATCAATGCTCGGCAGGCAAGGCCATACAGTCGCTTACCGGCAATTCCACCCAAACAGTGTCGCCGCGGCGGACTCGGAGTGAATGGGGCTGATGAGTCTCTAAAACGTTCCTGCCGAGTTCGATCGTGCACTCGACATACTCGCCGAGAAACATCGCGGCACCGATCTTGCCCTCTAGGACATTTTCCCCGTGGGAGGGCTTCTTTTGATGCAGGACGATGCTTTCCGGGCGCACCACGACTACCACCTTGTCGCCGGCTTTCAATTCAGTCAGGATCCCGCAGGAGATCTCCCCCTCCTCGGTTCTCACGCTGCCGATTCCATCGCCTCCCCGGTTTGTGATTTGCCCGCTAATCTGATTGGTCGACCCGATGAATTGCGCGACAAACTTACTCCTGGGTTGAAGATAAATCTCACGCGGAGGCCCCTCCTGAACAGTCACCCCGGCGCTCATCACTGCAATGACGTTGGACATCGACAAGGCTTCGATCTGATCATGCGTAACATACAAAGTGGTGATCCCGAGCCGCCGCTGCAACTCGCGCAGCTCCACGCGCATGCGCTCGCGCAGCTTTGCGTCGAGATTGCTCAGCGGCTCATCCAAGAGCAGGACTTTCGGCTCCCGTACCAGCGCTCGCGCCAACGCAAGACGCTGCTGCTGCCCGCCGGAAAGCTGTGTCGCCATCCGGTCTTCGTAGCCGCCCAATTCAACTTGCTCAACGGCAGTCATCACCTTCCTGCGAATTTCGTCATGACTAACCTTCTGTTTGCCGACCCTCAGGGGAAACGCGACATTTTCAAATACCGTCATGTGCGGCCAGATGGCATAGCTCTGAAAAACCATGCCGATTGGCCGTCGATAAGCCGGAACAAACGTCCGGCTGGAGGCTGAAAAGACCTTCTCTCCCGCGACGATGATTTCGCCTTCATCGGCCTTTTCCAAGCCGGCGATACATCTAAGCGTGGTAGTTTTGCCGCAACCGGAGGGTCCCAAGAGAGTATAGAATCTTCCCTCTTCAACATTGAAAGAGACCCGGTCAACCGCCCTTACTCCGGCGTTCTTACCGTCGGCAAAGATTTTAACCAAGGACTTTACTTCGATCACGACTGCTTTTTCCTTATGTCTGAATGCCGAAACGTCCAGAGACTTTGTAAAAAACTGCCACTATCGCCAGTAACACAACGATCATCAAGATGCCGATGGCCGCGACAATCGTCACCTGCCCTTGCTCGAACATCGTAAACAGAAGAATCGACAGCACGCGGCTATCCCCGGTTGCGAGCAAGACTGAAGTCGAGAACTCGCGAAACGACACGATGCAGATATAAATCCAGCCGGCAGCAATGCCCGGCCTGAGAAGCGGTAAAGTCACGCGCTTGAAAGTCTGCCACCATGAGGCTCCTGAAGCCGAGGCGGCTTCTTCCAACTCGCTATGGATCTGCACAATCGCGCCTGACGCCGAGCGCATGCCATAAGGCATATAGCGGGTTACATAGGCGATCAGCAGCAACCAGATCGTGCCGTAAATCGGTAGCGGAAAGGCGACATAGAGAAGAATCAATGCCATGCCCATGACGATGCCGGGAACGGTAATCGGTATGAAAGCCAAAAAGTCCAGCAGCCACGATCCGGGAACACGGCTTTTATAGACAACCCAGGCAATCAGAGACGTCAGCATCATCGCAACCGTAGCGGTTAGAGTCGCGAGAATGATGCTATTTTGAAGCGCATCCCAGAAAGGCCTGAACCCCACAAGATATCGATAATTATCGAAGCTTAGTTTCTCGACAGCATCCCAACCGGGAGTGGCAAAGAAGGGCAGGAACGACGCCCAGAATAAGACCAAGAATGGAAGCAAGACAACGAA
>DASUVS010000122.1:0-4640 GCA_036378835.1 Binatia bacterium
ACCGATAATCGAGAAAGGCTGGTCAAGTTTTACACGACCGCTTTTGGCATGAAGGTGATCGATGGAGTTGGGCCGGCTATTTATCTGTCCGACGGCTACCTCAACTTGGCGATCATCCAAAAGCGCGGAAATTACAAGGAAGGTCTCTATCATTTTGGTTTTGAAGTAGAAAATATCGAAGAGCTAAAGCCTCTGTGCAAGGACCTGGGTGCCGCGACTGAAATCCAAAAAAGACCGCCTAACCGGGAAGCGGAGTATCGCGTTCACGATCCCGACGGAACTCCCATCGATCTCTCACAACATGGGTGGCCGGTTTAATCTTTCGACTATTATCGAGCACTTTGGCCAGCAGCGGCTCGATATGTCATGAGCTCTGAATCCATTATCCACCGGCCGGTGATCATGGGTGTCCATGGCATGGTCGCCACCGGACACCCTTTGGCGTCGGCGGCAGCGCTGGACGTCTTGAGGGATGGCGGCAACGCCGTTGATGCGGCGCTTTGTGCCTCAGCGGTTCTTTCGGTCGTCAAGTCCTATCATTGCGGCTTAGGCGGCGACGTTTTTGGAATCTTCTATTTGGCCAAGGATCGCCGCGTGTTTGCTCTCAACGGCAGCGGGCGCTCTCCACGGCTGCTGCGGCGGGATACTTATTCAGGAAGCATTCCGCATCGCGGCATTCTCGCCGCGACCACGCCCGGGAACGTCGATGCCTGGTTTGAAGCGGCAGCCAAACTGGGTAGCCGCGCCATGGGCGATCTCTTGAAGCCTGCGATCGAATATGCGGACCACGGTTTTCCGGTCTTTCCTCATCTCGCCAAAGTCATTCGCTCCTCGCGCAACGCGCTTGGTGCCGATCCGGCGTGGGCTGCGATTTTTCTGCCGGACGGGAAAGCACCCGACGTCGGCGAGTTACTGGTGCAAAAAGATTTGTCGGCGACTTTAAGAAGTATCGCAAGCAGCGGACGAGAGGCGTTTTACACCGGCCATATCGGCAGATCGATCGTTGAGAAATCGGACCAGTGCGGGGGATTTTTTAGTTCGCGTGATTTTGCCGAGCACCAATCGAAATGGGAGGAACCTCTTTCCGCTATCTACCGGGGTTATCAAATCTTTGTGCCGCCGCCGAATTCTTACGGGCTGCTGCTTCTCCTGCAATTGAAGTATTTGGCAGATCATGATCTGGCAGCATTGGGGCATAACACACCAGAATGTGTGGCGCTGCAGGTTAGAGCCAAGGAGGAAGCTTGGCGCGCGGGGCAATCATGGCTCGCCGACCCGGCTCGGTATCGACCCGCTGAAATCACAAAGTTTCTTGATTCTTTTCCACAAAAAAAAGAAAGCGGCGATTTAGCGGGCGGTCTGCTCAATTACGGCAAAAGTACCACGTACATTGCAACTGCGGACAGGTTCGGCAACTGGGCTTCGCTCATACAAAGTGTCCATCAAAGCTTTGGCTGCGGGGTCGTCGTCGATGGGACCGGAATCGTGTTGAACAACCGTATGTCCGGTTTCAATCTGGTCCCGAATCACCCCAATGAGCTAGCGCCAGCCAAGCTGCCCGCTCACACCTTGAGTCCGGCGCTTATTCTCAGGGATGATAAGCCTGCGATCGCGGTCGGCACGCCGGGTGGGTTGGGTCAGACGCAGTTTCTCACGCAGGCCCTATGTAATATTGTCGACTTTGGAATGAACCTTCAGCAGGCCATCGAAGCGCCGCGCTGGCAAAGTGAAAGCATCGGTTGCGTCGAGTTGGAAAACCGCATGCCCAGTGATGTGAGTCAGCGATTGATCAGCGAAGGCTATAAAGTGACCGTTGGCGCTCCGTGGGAATTTGCCTTTGGCGGCGTCGAGGCCATTCGCCTCCATGACAATGGCAAGGTATTCATGGCTGCGGCAGATCCAAGGCGAGATGGTTACGCACTTGGATATTAGCCGCAGGGGGAGCCGTGGTTCTTGATTTAAGCTGTCGCGCCCCACTGCCACGGAAATCAAAAACAAGACTATGACTCAGAACTTTGGAAAGGATTTCAGAACCGCGATATATGCGCAGCTCGTACGGGACTGTAACAGCGCACTCTTTCATCAGGAACTCATGTGCGAGATCGGCCGACCGATCAACAATCAAACGTTCCTTTCTATCGAGTATTCTTGCCGCTGGTTTTTTTATTCATGCCAGTGTTTTGTTTTTGGTCGAGAGCGCCGATTTCTGGCATGTGCAGTTTCTGAAGGTAAGTACCAAATTGCTCAGAAACCTGACGGCACCATTTGAAACTAAAGTGCCTAACCCTCGATGCCGATCGACTGGTGCTTATCTCCGCCAGGGCCAAAAGGAACGCTTGCGCGCGGGTTCCATCTTTGTGTTATGAGACTCGGTGATATCTTCAGGACCGGGGTCCGAAAGACCATCGCCGTTAAAGCGCGCGATAATTACGGTAATGTTGTCTTCGCCGCCTCTTTCTCGCGCCATTCTCACAAGTCCCTGACAGGCAGCTTTTGGTTCAAATTTTTCTAGAAACTCTCTGATCTCCTCGGCATCGACTTTCCCTGAGAGACCATCACTGCATAATACAATCTGGTCGCCCTTCCTTAGTTCCGCGAGGGTAATCGCTACATCAACCTGACTCTGGATGCCCAAAGCCTGGAGAATAACGTTTCGCTGAGGATGGTTTTTAGCTTCCTCCGGACTTAAAGAACCGGAGGCCACCATCTGCGCTACGAGGCTTTGATCTTTGGTCATTTGGGAGATGGCTCCCTTACGAGCAAGGTAAGCCCGACTATCTCCCAGTTGGGCAAAGAAGATGGTGCTCCCGGAGACGGTAGCAGCAGTGAGCGTTGTGCCCATGCCGTTGCATTCACTGTTCTTCTTTCCTTCAAGAAAAATAAGCTCGTTTGCTGCTTGGATCGTTTCGGTTAGGGTGGAAATCAGCGTCTGTTGGTCGAGGGGCTGTGTTTTTTGGATAGTATGAATGAAATTTCGTGCCACCGTGTCGACTGCCATTCGGCTTGCCACTTCTCCTGCTTGAGCGCCACCCATGCCATCTGCGACAATGAACATGGCTCCATTCTCAGGTAACATACCGTTAAACTCAGCGGGATTGTGATTGCCAAAGTCGCCGGTCGGAGTTGCAATCAAAAAGCTGTCTTCATTGTTCGTGCGGACCAAGCCCACATCGCTCAATCCATAGCTGTCTACTACCAAGGCTAAGCTTGAGTCGCTCATTTTTTTACGGTGATCTCCACGCGCCGATTTTGACTCCGCCCGTGTTCCGTATCATTGGTCGCGACGGGTTTCGTGCTGCCAAGCCCTTGAGCAAAAACTTGAGCACTGCCAAAACCGGAGCGAGTAAACGCCTCGGCCACAGTGCGCGCGCGGTCTTCGGATAATTTACGATTACGAGGTTCGTCTGCCTCTCTTTCTCTGCTCGCATGGCCTTCGATACTAACGACTTTGTCGGGCGCGTACCGCTTGACCGTCGTGACGATATCATCGATCTGTGCGCGAGCCTGAGCGTTCAGCTGCGCGCTGCCGGCTGTAAAAAGCACGGTATCGAGTGTGATCCGTACACCTTCCGCCTGCTCAGCAGCACGCACTCCCTTACGCTTCAGCTCTTCAACTAGCGAGCCGGACCAAGACTTTCTGATTGCTGCGGCAGTCGGGGGCGTCTGTTCGACTCTGGCGATTTTGGCGATCAACTGATCGGCTTGATACCTGAGGAGAACGAAATACGCGATGAACAACACGACGGGCGTGATTAGGGCCATGGCATACCAAAAGAATTTCGCCCGCTCAGGTGCCCGCGCTGCACTGATGGCTTTCTGATATGCCTCTGGAAAAAGAAGACCATAATTCCGGCGCATGTCGCCTTGTTTTTCAGAGAGTTGTTTGTAGAGGGCTTGCTTTAATTTCTTAACTTCAGACGGGCCGTCACCAAAAGCGTATTGTCCCAGGAAGCCGAGACTCAAGCACAAATAGTAAATCTCGCGCACGTCATTGGCATGCGGCGCGAGGTTCTGCAAACGAGCGAAGAATTCTTCCCCGGCGTTGAAGGTTTTGTAATAACTTAACATTAGATGTTGCCAACGGGTCCGGTGCGGCCATGTCGAAGTCAGAATCATTTCATCGACCCAGGAAAAAACGGCGAAACGTGCTTCGCGGAAACTGTCGGCGGAGATCCCCGCTGCTTTGACTCGCTCCTCCTGGGCGGTTGCGAGCGCGAGAATCTTCTCGCGCAACTCATTTTGATCCGGCGGTTGTTTGTCACAGGAGGACTTGAAAAAGACTATGAAAGCAAAGAGATCGGTAAAGATCTCGCGTAACGGATTGCTGCCTCCGGCCGACGCAACTGGCTGCACGTTGGCACGGCCGATTCGGGTAATATTGGCGATTCCCTTGTGAATCCAGGTTGAAGATTGTTGTTCTCCCATGTAATTTTAGCTGATTATACGAAGCTCTTATCAATCGACGCTCGCCTAGAAATCTCCAGTGTTTTTAGGTCCGGCTGATCGATCGTTAGATGAACTTACGATCGAGCGAATTCAACGCTTCTGATTTCCAGTAGCGGGCGTTCGTCTCCATCAATCAAAAAGGTTCGCTGACCTTTGCCAAGGTTGATTTCTTCCCCGACATTCTCCCAAACTGT
>DASUVS010000123.1:0-14459 GCA_036378835.1 Binatia bacterium
GTACCGGGCGTTCAAGCGCATCATTGGACGGCCGGGATTGCTCCAACCATGTCGATCGCGCACAAAGGCGCGGTGGTCGGAGCAAAAGTGATGGCGGCTTCGGTTCTCGACCTGCTCACCTCGCCCGAACTGTTGGCCGCCGCCAAAAAGCAGTTCGAACAGGACACCAAAGACACGAAGTATTTTTCGTTACTGCCGCCGGGCGCGAAACCGCCGGTCGATTTGAACAAGGATATTATGGATAGGTACCGAGCGGCGATGAGCAAATTCTATTTAAATAAAAAAGCGCAGTTCAAATAGAGCGTATAAAACAGAAGAGGGTTAGATCACAAGAAACGCGCCGGTGGCAACACAACCCGGGCTAAGCGATGGACTAGACCGCTTCACCACCAAGCGCACGAAGGACACGAAGGTTTCCAAATCGAACCTTGAATTTCTAAGCGTCGTTCCTTGTGGTGAAATCAAATAGACCCAGTTCTTACGCACTCTTCAGGTTTTAAAATCCGGATATCCCGCTTGGGTTGCCTTCGCCTTGTAATCGGCGACCAGTTCCTCTCGCGGCTTGTCATGGATCCACACGGCTTCGGTGAAGCTCCAGAGCGTGAACGGGTGCGCGCCCAGACCATAGAGTTTGCCGTAATCCTTCGTCGCCAACGCTTCGCGTTCTTCAGGCGTAAACTTCAGCTTCTGACCCTTCTCCCACTTATCGACAAACGCGCGCGGGTTGCTCGTGTAATCGTCTTCCATCGCCTGGTTCATGTTTACCTGATGAATGAGTTTGTTCATGAGGTACTTGCTCATAAATTTCTCCTACGCTTTGAACAACGTCCAAAGCCCGATCCCGATAAAACCGACTCCGGCAATATACTGCAGCGTTTTTTCACTGACATACTGCGACACAACCGAGCCGGCGACAACGCCGATAGCCGATGTTAAGACCAGCGCCGACGCCGCGCCGACAAAAACCGTCAATCGGCTGGTCTCTTTGTCCGCGGCAAATAACATTGTCGCAAGCTGGGTTTTGTCGCCCAACTCGGCGATAAAAACCGAAGCGAATACCGTGGTCAAAACCCTTAGATCCATCAACGCTCCCGTGGAACTCACTCAACCGCTCGGTTGCTGATCCCAACTAAAAAAAGGAATGGCGGGAAAACCCGCATCGAGTCCTTCGGCGTAGGACGGTTTGCTGCTGTTGGCGACGCCCATCATCATCAAAAAATTCAAAAACCCCATGGTCATATTGCCGGCTCGGAGCATGCGCTCAGGCGTGCAAAAATCAGCAGCGCTTTGGATATCACCGTTTTCAATCCAACCGACGGCATTGCCATCGAACTCGGGATCCTGCAGCTTGCGCTCGAATTGCTTGGGGCCGCCAACCTCCAGCGACAAGTGCCCGCTGACCAGAACGCCGACCCGTTTATTGGGTGGCAAGCTGTCGATAGCCGCTCGAATGGCTTTGCCGACTTCGTAAAAACGTTTCGGTCGCGGCAACGGCGGCGCGATACAATTGGTCAGGATCGGCACTATCGGGATATCCATTTCCGGCCGCACGAATAACATCGGAACAATGATGGAATGATCAATGGTCAATTCATTGGAATACGCGAAGTCGACGCCCCGATCGAAGGCGCCTTCCATGATCGCATCGGAAACATCCGGGTCGCCCGGCAATTTACACGACGGCAGCCCGAACTCGCGGATCTCGTCATAAAACGTGCCGTCATACTGGTCCATTTTACCAATCATGAAGGCCGGCATGTTGTCCATAAAGAATTGGTGTAAATGGTCGTTGCCGATCGTGATCAGCACGTCGGGCCTTGCATCGCTCAATTTTTGACGCATCATTGCGATCCGTTCCTTGACCTTTGCCGCGCCCGGCGGTTGCTGCGGTTGTTGGAATAGCCGCGGCATGAATGGATTATGAGTGATGCCGATGATGGTAACGATTTGCGCCATGGCTTACCTCCTGCTGGTAATTCTATTGGTGTTTAACACGGCTAATTTGCCGCTGTAAATGGAGAAAGTAGGGCAGGCACAGGGGCTTGCCCCCTACAACGTAGTTGAACTGACGTTGAACGGAAAAAAATAGGTTGAGACTAGCTCGCCGTCGGATCCAGAATGATTTTTCCCACGATCTGGTTTTTTTCAACGATCCGGTGCGCCTGAGCCGCATCGCGCAAAGGCATGACACGACCGATAATAGCGTGAATCTTCCCTTGCGCGGCCGCGTCAAGCGCCTTGTACACGTCGGCGACATTGGTGCCGGCGGTGCCGATGATGCGCAAGCGGCGCATGTACAAACGTTTCATATCCAGAGTTACAGTTCCGCCACCATGAGCGCCGGCGGTGACCATGGTGCCGTTGATAGCCAGGCTATTAAACGCTCCAGCCCAGAGCGTTGGATCGGAGATGTTTTCGCAAACGACGTCGACGCCTTCGTTGCCCGTGAGCCTCATGACTTCTGCGAGCAAATCCTGACGACGATAGTTGATGCCGAAGTCGGCGCCGTAGCCTTTCGCCAGCTCGACTCTTTGGTCTGTGCCGGCCCCGGCGATGACTCTTGCGCCCAGCATTTTGGCCACTTGAACACAGCAACTACCCAACGCGCCGGTAGCACCCATGACTAACACCCAGTGCCCGGGTTTGACGTTGGCCTTGCTGGTCAATTGATTGAATGCCATCGGAAAGTGGCGCGCGATCACGCTGCCCTGCGCGTATGAGACGTTATCCGGCAACTTGAACGCATTGCCCGCGGGGACAACGACATAATCTGCATACCCGCCCCAGCGATGAAGGCCGATGTGTCGGCTCGCAATACAGCAGGCCTCTTCCCCTTTGAGACATTGCTTGCATCGACGGCAGGCTATGAAGGAAACAACCGCCACGCGGTCACCGATTTGGAAGCTGTCAACGCCGTCCCCCATGGCCGCGATTTCGCCGGCCGGATCAACACCGAGGACGTGCGGCATTTCAATCGCAACGGGATACTGACCGGCGCGAACGATCAGATCCAACGTCCGGTTGACCGAAACCGAATGGACTTTTAGTAAAACCTCACCTGCCGCTGGCCTTGGAACCGAAACGTCGTGGTAGCGCAAAACCTCCGGACCACCGAATTCTTCAAGCACGATGGCTTTCATTGCTTCACCTTGTCGCTTGTCAGCTTACGAATCGAAGCGGCGGAGTTCAAATAGGCCGTGGCTTGCTCGAGGGTCTTTGCGCCGCATCTACGATTCTCGATGTACTACTGAAGCTGATCCAGGTGAAAAATGTCGTTCGAGCGGGTTCGATCGTCCATTGCAGCCACTCGCAAACGAGGCATGTCGGTTCTGCAGGTTAGCCCTTACTCGGCCCCCTTAGCGCGAGATCGACTTGAAGAAACCGTTCTTCTGCAGCTCTGTAAAAAATGTCGCGTCGATAAAATCTTCCGGTTTGAAATTCTTCGCCTTTGGGTCTTTCTCGGCGAGCTGCGTCAGAATAGTCTCCACTGCCTTGTAGGGCAATTCCGGAGGGCGTTCGACAAACGTGGTGGCAAAATTGTAGGCCGCTTCGAGCGCCTCGCGCTCGTTGGTTTTGGTATATTTGCCGATGACCTTCATGGCGAACTCTTTGTCCCGGTACAGGCGCTCGGTTCCTTCGCTGTAGGCCATCAGAAACCTCCGCACCGTCTGAGGATCTTTCGTGATATACGAGCGGGTCGAAACAAGGCTTACGGTTGGATAATCGAGGCCGACGCTTTTGAAGTCCACCAACATCTGAAAGCCCGCTTTCAGTGCATTATAATTTGCCGGTGACGAGAGCACTCCCGCCTGCACGGCACCGGCAACCATGGCAGCGACGATCTGCGGCTGCCCGCCCATTTGCAGAATTTTTACATCCTTATCGGGCTCCATTCCGATCTTCTTGATCAAGTAACGAATCGAAAAATCGGTCGATGAGCCAAACGTGGTGACTCCTACGGTTTTCCCTCTAAGATCCTCCGGTCGCTTGATCGAAGAATGCACAAAAACATAAAACGAAGGCACGTTGACAACGCCGCCGAAAATCGCAATGTCGCCGCCGGCTAAATTGGCGTTTACTACCGTTCCGCCCGCTAAGGCGATCGGGAACTCACCCGCGATCACTGCCTGAGCGACTTTTGTTCCGGAGGCGACATAAACCGGATCTACGAACAAGCCATGTTTCTCGAAGAGCCCGGCTTCTTTGGTTATATAGAAAGACGATTGCGACGCGCTGACCGCGCTATAAGCCACCGGTATACGCTTTGTCTGCGCATAAAGGGGGCTGGTCAGCAGGATCATCGCAAGAAGCGCGAGCGTCGAACTTGATTTCATAGATCCTTCCTCGTTTCGGTGGTTACACTCTAACCATGCGGCTCTTAACATATAAAAAAGAATAGGCCAACAGTCGTAGGGTCGTCGTTGACATTCGATAATCGGAAGTATAACAGTTCCAGGCGCGATGCCTGATTGCCAATTAAATTTTCCTGAGAGGCCGAGAGCCAATGAACATCGCTGATATACAGGCGAAAAGTGAATCTTGGAACATCCGTCTAGTCGGCCATCATGATCTGAACGGTCATGGCGACGGCATGCAGCTGCTAAAGAAGGATCGATACGTTTACATTGCTCATCTCGGAACCTCGCCGATGGCGCTGAGCATCGTCGATGCAGCTGATCCCGCCGCTCCAAAAGTGGTGCGCCAGATGCCGCACCCGCCCAACACCCACGCCCACAAGGTGCAAATCGCCGGAGATATCTTAATCCAGAATCAAGAGCGCCCTTATTTCGATAGAAATCTTCCGGCCGATGTTCCCAACGAAGCCGGCATTCGCATTTATAACATTGCCAATCCCACGCAGCCGCGCGAGATCGGTTATCTCAAACTGCCGGGAAAAGGCGTGCACCGCATGTGGTTCACCGACGGCAAGTACGCTCATGTCGCGGCAATGTTGCCGGGCATCAAAGAAAGGGCTTATCTCATTGCAGACATATCCGATCCGTCCAATCCAAAGCAGGCCGGGGTCTGGTGGATTCCCGGAACCAAAAATGGAGAAGAGACGCCGCCGGATTGGACGCCGTTTGCGGGCGAGCACTTTCACGTACACGGCGCTATTCCGCACGGCGATCGTTCGTATGTCGCACTGGTCGATGCCGGCATGGCGATCCTGGACATTTCCGACATCAGCCAACCAAGAACTATCAGTCATATCGACTGGAGCCCGCCGTTTGGCGGGTATGCGCATACCACGCTGCCGTTGCCCGGAAGGAAGCTTGTCGTCGCCGTCGATGAATCGGTGAAATACGATTGCAACGAGGGAGAAAAACGCGTCTGGCTGATCGACGTGCGCGAGGAGCGTAATCCCGTCATCGTTAGCACCTGCCCGGTGCCGGAAGGGGATTTTTGCAAGCGCGGCCTACGATTCGGCCCGCACAACGCTCATGAGAACCGACCCGGCTCGTTTCAAAGCGAAAACCTTATTTTCATTACCTACTACAATGCCGGGTTGCGCATCTTCGATATCCGTAATCAGTACCGCCCCGAAGAAGTCGGCTTTTTTATCCCGCCTCCGCCTGAGGGGCAGAAGGCGCCGATGTTCAACGATCTTTATGTCGATGTCGACGGGCTAATCTATGTAACCGACCGAATAACCGGCGGGCTATATATATTGGAATATACCGGGCCCGCGATTCAGTGAGAGCGATCTTCGCTAAACCGATTTTAGCGCTTGCTGCGGATCCATGGCTCAAGGATAGCGATCAGGAGTCTCTTTTCTTATGTCCGACCGTTTGCTCGTAAATGTCTTCAACGTCGATGCCGGCTTGGTGGTTGCGCGGGCCAAGGGCTTATTCGCTGCACACGGACTGGAAGTCGATGTCATGGTCACGCCCAACTCGACCGATCAGATGCGCGGCCTCAGCCTTGGCTCATGGCAGATCGCTTCTACCGCATTCGACAATGTGCTCGGCTGGTCCGGACGCGAAGGGGCGGAGATCGTGGCGATTGCCCAAGTCGCTCAGGGGATTACCTTGCCGGTCTATGTCCGGCCGGAGATCCAAACCTGGGAAGACTTGCGCGGCAAACCGCTTGCCGTGGACGCGGTCGACACAGCGTATGCATTGGTTCTCCGGCGTATCTTGCTGGCCCACGGACTTGAAATGGAGCGCGGCGATTATACCTTGCTACCCAAGGGCGCTACGGGGCACCGTCTGGAATCGATGCAACAAGGAGAAAGTTTTGCCGGAGTTTTAAATCCGCCGTGGGATGCGAAGGCGAACGCGGCAGGCATGAAGCGCTTCGGCGATCAGCGCGGAATCCTGCCCGACTATCCTGGCGGTGTTTTCGCGGTTAACCGTAATTGGGCCAATGATAATCGCGCCATCCTGATCAAGTATCTGGCTGCTTGGGATCAGGGTCTGCACTGGGCGCAGGATGTGAAAAATCGTGACGAGGCGATCAAGCTGCTTGCGCAAGCCGAGAAGATGGACGAAGCAAGTTCGGCCAATCGTTTGCGCCAGCTCCCGAGCAACGGCCAATTGAACTTGGCGGGCCTTCAAACGGTTCTGGACCTGCGCGTGCAATTCGGACTGACTCCATCCATGGGTAAAGATTTGCTCAAGTATTATGACGAGAGTTTTTATAACCAGACGGCTAAATAACAAAGCGCTTCGCAAATGTTAGAGCAAAAGCCAAGGAGGATCGAATGAAAAAGTTATGGACTCGTTTTGCCGGCCTGTGGCTCGGCTTGATGGTCGCAGCTTGGACAAATGCTGCCGTCGCGGCTCCAGTAGACGATTTGATCGCAGGCGCCAAGAAGGAGGGCGTCATCGATTTCTATGGTCCTTCAACGTTGGGGCCTGAGGGCGCTCAAGCGATCGTTGCTGCTTTCAACAAGAAGCACGGATTGAATATCAAAGTGAATTTTACCCCGTCCGGTAACATGACCCGGGATACCGCAAAGATCGTCGGCCTATCGGCCTCGGGACAACCGCCGGAATGGGACATCATGGTCGTGACCGACGCCCATCACGGCTCTCTTTGGCTGAGAAAATTGCATAAACCTTTTGACTACGCCAGCCTCGGTGTAGCCAAAGAGCGGGTTGAGTATGACAACGGCACAGTCTCCGTCGCGAACCAATTTGCCCTGCCGGCTTACAACACCAAATTACTTCCAGCCAAAGATGTTCCAAAAACTTGGGAAGATCTCCTCGATCCCAAATGGAAAGGCAAAATTGGCGTCATTAACTCGACGCACCATTGGGGGCGCTTGGCCGCAGGCGCTTGGGGCGACGAGAAGACACTGGATTTCATCAAAAAGCTGTCCGCCCAAAAGCCGCTTTTGACCCGCGCGGGTGAGATGGCGCAGCGCTTGATCTTGGGTGAAGTGCTGGTGTCGGCAACTTTGCAGGATAGCCAACTGCACGAGTCGAAAGAATCCGGCGCCCCCTTGGCTTTTGCCGAACAGGTTTCGCCGGTTATCTCGCCCGAGTATCACGTCGGCGTGCTGAAGAACGCAGCGCACCCGAATGTCGGCCATCTGTTCGTAACCTTCATGGCCTCTGCCGATGTGCAACCGGTCTGGCAGAAATACACCGGCCATACTTCCGCGTTTGTTCCGGGAACCAACGCTTACAAGTTCGCGCAGGGCAAGAAGGTCCTTTACATGAAACAGGACCAAGCCGAGAAGGTTGACAAAATATCGCGACAAATCGGCAAGATTCTCGGGTTTGATTAATCCCGGCGATTACGCGAAAGCGATTGGGAGAGGTCATGAAAGCAGAATCTCGGACTGTCGTGAGCTCCAACGCGTGGGAGGGGCTCAGCCGTTTCTTGCCCCAGGGTGTCACGTTGTTCGCCACCGGCCTTTCCGCATTTTTGCTTGTTCTGATCGGGTTGCCGGTCGCGATGGTCATTCTTATGAGCCTTCGTACCGGCTTCCCGGGCGAACAGGTGCCGTTCACCTTGGAAAATTTCGCCACGGTATATCTGGCGCCGAGAACCTACGAGATCTTGCTCAATACGGTTTTTTTTGCGATTTCGAGTGTGTCTATCACGCTTCTGATCGCCGTCCCATTGGTCTGGATCCTTATGAGGACCGACATCCCTTTCAAAAAAACCATTTATGTTTTGTTGACTATTGGAATTCTCATCCCGGTCTTTCTGCGCACCATCGCGTGGATCTTGCTGCTTAGTCCCCGCATTGGACTGATCAATAAATGGTTGCAACAAGCTTTTGGGCTGATGGAGCCGCCGTTCAATTTGTACAGTCTTACCGGCATGGCCTTCGTGCAAGGCGTGTCTTTCGTGCCGGGCGCGTTTTTCATGCTGGCGGCGGCTTACCGGTCCATGGATCCCTCCTTGGAAGAGGCGGCCTATACCTCAGGCGTCGGCAAGCTCAGGACTTTTTTGAAGATCAATATTCCGATTACCTGGCCCGCGATCGCTGCCGTGATGGTTTATCTGATTATGACCGCCGTCGCGGTTTTCGAGGTGCCGGCAATCATCGGGCTGCCGGCGCGCATTCACGTTCTGAGCTCGCTCATTTTTACTTCGACAACGCCTTCAACCGGTCTACCGAACTACGGCATGGCAGGCGCATACGGCGCAATCATGCTGGTTCTCGGACTCACGCTCGCTTTCTTGTACGTGCGATTGGTCAAGCAAGGGAAAAAATACACGGTGATCACCGGCAGAGGATATCGCCCCCGAGAGATCGCGCTCGGCCGATGGAAGTGGGCAGCGCTCGCCTTTGTTTTCTTTTATCTGTCGATCGAGGTTTTTGTCCCATTCAGTGTTTTGCTGTGGGCCTCACTATTGCCTTATTTACAGCTACCCTCGGCGGAAGCTTTGTCGTCATTGACCCTGAAACATTATATCGAGTTGCCGACTCACGTCGGTCCGCGGCCGTTCATCAACACGCTGATTCTTATGTTTGCCGTGCCGACAATCACGATGTTTTTAAGCGTACTGGTCTCTTGGATAGTGATTAGAACTCGAGTTTCCTTCCGCGGTTTCTTGGATACCCTGGTTTTTCTGCCCCATGCTGTTCCAGGGATACTCATGGCGGTGGGACTGGCTTATCTCGGACTGGCCTATCGCGATTATTTCCCCCTCTACGGCACTGTCTCGATTATCGTGCTCGCGCATACCATCAACTGGATCGCCTATGGCACGCGCACCACCAACAGCGTCATGATTCAAGTGCACCGTGAACTTGAGGAGGCGGGCCGGGTTTCAGGGGCTTCTGCGCCCCGGGTTTTAGGAAAAATTATTTTACCGCTGATCGCCGCGGGCGTGCTCAATAGCTGGATCTGGATCGGCATGCTCTCGTACCGCGAGGTCACCATGTCCTTGACGCTTCTGACCCGTAGCAATGTCGTAATCTCTACGGTCGTCTGGCAGTTCTGGGGCAGCGGTTGGGTTCCTCAAGTCTCGGCTTTGGGAGTGATTTTGATTTTGTTCGCAACCATCGTTGTCGGGACGGTGCGCTTTGCGCTTTCCCGTATTGGTGAGATCGGCGCAGCATCCTAGCAGCCTGCTAAAAAAACCCATATGCTTCGTTGCCGCTCAATCGCCTCGCTTCAACCGTTTTTTGATCGCTGCGTCGGTGAGAAAAGATGATTAGCATTCGTCAATTGCAAAAGTCCTTTCAGGCTCAACAAGGACGGGTCGACGCTTTAAAAAGCATCGATTTGGAGGTGAGCGAGGGAGAATTTTGTGTTTTGCTGGGCCCGAGCGGCTGCGGCAAGACAACCACCCTCAGATGCGTCGCCGGACTGGAGAGGCCGGATGGCGGGGAAATCGAAATCAGCGGCCGGCTTGTCAACTCACCGAGATCGCGAATTTTTGTTCCTGCCGAGAAACGGCAAATCGGCATGGTTTTTCAATCTTATGCCATTTGGCCGCATATGAACGTATTTCAAAACGTTGCCTTCCCACTCACTCAAGGGCAAAAGCGGGTCTCGAAATCCTCGGTAGCCGAGAGAGTGCGCGCCGCGCTCAAACGTGTTCAGCTCGACGGTCTGGAAGATCGACCTGCCACCGATCTTAGCGGCGGCCAGCAGCAACGCGTTGCGATGGCACGCGCGATGGTAACCGATTCCAAAGTCCTGTTGATGGACGAACCCCTCAGCAATCTGGACGCCCGGTTGCGTGAGCAGATGCGCGTCGAATTGCGCAAGATCACGAAATCGATCGGCGTGACAACTCTCTACGTGACCCATGATCAAGCCGAAGCTTTGAGCCTAGGCGATAAAGTCTGCGTCATGAACCACGGCGAAATCCTGCAGATCGCCCAGCCCAACGAAGTTTATGCCCGCCCGGTGAATCTGTTCGTCGCTCAATTTGTCGGCGAAATGAACTTCGTCAAAGCAGAAGTCATTGACGCGGGAGAGGTTGGCTGTCCATTGGGTAGACTGCCCCTGTCAATCCCTAACGGGGTGACAAAGGGCGCCAACGTCACTCTGGCAATCCGCCCCGAGCATGTAAAGGTGTTGCCGGCGACCCACAGTGCCGCCAATCGCATGCCCGGGAAAATCACCAGCAAAAACTATCTGGGTGATTCGGCGCTGCTGGAAGTGGAAGTCAACGGCACGACACTGCTCGCAAAACTCGATGGCGACACCGAGTTGTCCATGGGTGACCCGGCTGCGGTGGAATTCCCGGCGCACCGCTGGCATGTGTTCCCGCAGAATTAATTCACCGTTCAACGGTTCGAAAGTTCAACGCCGAACTAGAATCAGCTCAAAGCGTTCAGCAAACTCCAGGCGCGGGCGCTTCAACATTAGGTTAAAATCTTTGGATTATCGGGTCCCTTAGTCACGTGAGACTTGACGTTGAACGTTTGAACCGTGGAACTGTCGAACTGCCCGGTTCATTTCTTATAGAGACTCTTGATAAATCCTGAGTCTTCTAGCTCTTTGACAAATCGTGTGTCCACCAGATCTTTAGCATTGGCTTGCGCCGCCTTCGGATTGGTTGCGGCCATATCCTGTAGGATCAATTGATATCCTTCCACCGGCGCGTACGGCGCTTCGGGGATGAACTTAGCATGCCAGTCCCAAGCTTCCTCTAAGGTCTTTCGATCTTCCAATCGAGAATATTTGCCCATGATCTTGATGGTGTCTTCTTTGCGGGTTTTGAAAAAATGGATCGCTTCGGTGTATGCCCGCATGTAACGCCGGACCATATCCGGGTTCTCACGAATCAGTTTCGTCGAGGTATAGACACCGTTTTGCGGAAACGGTATTTGCAGCGCCGCCATATCGACCACAGTCGGATAGCCCAGCTTCTCGGCGATGGCTTTACCCGCCTCGGTGACGACCGTGAATTGCACGATGCCTTTCTGCAGAGCGACCATCCGATCGATGGCACCGCCGATTACCCGCAGGCTGACATCTTTGGCAGGGTCCAAGCCGATTTTTTTTAGACCTACTTTGAGAGCGAACTCAGCGGTGGTCCCAGCTATATGTGTGCCGCCGATTTTTCCCCTCAAGTCTTCGGCTTTTTTGATGCTCGGTTGTGATACCAAATAGTAAGGCAAGACATTGACATTACCGGCTATGGCAACGACATCACCGCCGGCCAAGCGCGCGCTCGCCAGTCCCGGACCGCCGCCTTCGCCGATGGGAATTTCGCCGGCGAGGATCGCCTGGATACCACGGACGCTGCCTGAGATAAAAATCACCGTCGCATCGAAGCCATGCTTGTCAAATATCTTGGCGTCCTTGGCGATCCAAATGACCGAAGATGAACCCGGAGTCGTAGAGATGTACGAAGTATTGATCTTCTGGGCGGCGACCAACGAAGGAAGCGCGTAGAAGATCACGGCGACCCAGAGCAATGTTTTGGCCGGACGTATACGTTTCATTTTACCTCCGCAGCATTCTATAGGACGAACTGTCTGAGAGTGATATCATCTTCGAAGAGTGGTGAAAAGTTGAATTGACAGCGGGCGGACGGCGGATTGGTTTGCGAGAGAAGCAACTTCGATGAAGCGATCGGTTGATTTGATCATGTTCGATCTTGATGGAACACTGGCCGACACAGGACCGGATCTTGCCGACTCGGTTAACTATACCCGCTCGCGTTTTGAACTTAGTCCATTGCCGCAGCAGTTGATCTATACTCATGTCGGCCGCGGCGTCGAGCACCTTCTGCGACATGCGGTCGCGAAAGAGGCACCCTCCCAGTTCTCCGAGATTATGCGCGTGTTTCTGGAACACTATCAGCAACATCTGCTCGACAAAACCACGCTGTATCCTCACGTCCATGAGGTGCTGGATTATTTCGATGGCAAACGCAACGCCGTGGTGACCAACAAATTGCACCACCTGGCCGTAACCGTGCTGCGCGGGCTAGGTATCGAAACCCGATTTGACGCAGTCTTGGGCGGTGACAGCGGCACCGAAAAAAAACCGGATCCAGCGCTGCTGCGCTTGGTGTTAAGACAGTTTCAAATTATCCCAGCCAAAGCGTTGATGGTCGGCGATGGTGACACCGATATCCAAGCAGGAAAATGGGCCGGCGTGATCACCTGCGGTGTAACTTATGGACTAGCGAACAAGGACGATTTGGTTGCCGCCAAACCTGACTTTCTGATCGACGATCTCGAGCAATTGACGCAATATTTTTGTTAACAAAGGACCCGATAAGGAGACAGATCATGGCCGATAAAATACCCGAACCATTCAAGGATCTATTTGCGAAAGTTGCCTATGCAAATCTTGCCACCGTTATGCCTGACGGCAGCCCACAGGTAACACCGGTATGGTTCGATTATGACGGTGACTGCCTGCGGATCAATTCAGCCAAAGGCCGGATCAAAGACAAAAACATGCGGCGCGACAAGAGGGTGGCCTTGTCGATTCAAGATCCCGACAATGCCTATCGTTATCTAGCGGTGCGCGGCGCCGTGGAGGAAATCACCGAGCAGGGCGCCGACGCTCACATCGATTCCCTTGCCAAGAAATATTTGGGCAAGGACAAGTATCCTTTTCGCGGCCCCGGCGAAGTCCGGGTCATCTATAAAATCCGCCCCGAGAAAATTTCCACCATGAGTTAATCCAGCGACCCGCTGGAGGCCGGATATTTCAGGCTAGATGGCAGGCGCGCAAGCGATTGCCGGAAAGCGATTCAAGGCAGCGAGAGCGGCTACTTTATAGCATTCCGCGAGTGTCGGATAATTAAACACGGCGTCGATGAAGTAATCGAGCTTGCCGCCGAGCGCCATCACAGCCTGCCCGATGTGGACCAATTCAGTTGCGCCCTCGCCGATGATGTGAACGCCGAGGAGCGCGCGGGTGTCGCTATGAAACAACAGTTTCAGCATGCCGACGGTGTCGCCGATCAACTGACCTCGGGCGATCTCGCGATAACGCGCAACACCGATCTCATAGGGCACGCCATCACGGGTTAACTCATCTTCATTGCGCCCGACCATAGAAATCTCCGGGATCGTGTAAATTCCGTACGGCAATAGGTGAGTCGAGGTGTCGCAAGCAAGACCCAAGGCATGACAGGCGGCGTGCCGGCCCTGTTGCATCGAGGTTGAAGCCAACGCCGGAAATCCAATCACATCGCCAACCGCATAGATATGCGGCAGCGTCGTCTGATAGTTTTCATTGACCTTAAGGCGTCCCCGCTCATCCGGTTGAACGCCGATACTTTCTAAATTCACTCGCTTGGTAGCGCCTACCCGGCCCAACGAATACATCACCAAACCGGCGCGAATTTGTTTGCCGCTCTTGAGCTGAATTACCACCGCGCCGTCGGCATGCTTTTGCACGGCGGTAACTTCTTCGTTGAAGCGAAGCGTAATGCCAATGCTACGCATTTGGTATTGAAGCGCTTCGATCAATTCACTATCGACAAATTCAAGCAAGCGGGGGCGCCGCTCAATCAATACTACCGGAATCCCCAGCGTCGCGAGAATCGAAGCGTATTCACAACCGATGACGCCGCCGCCTACAATCGTGAGCGATTTCGGCAACTGGTTCAGAGCCAGCAACCCGTCACTGTCGATGATCGTGGCATCATCGAACGGAATCCCTGCCGGGCGGGACGGCTCGGTGCCCACCGCGATCACGATAAAGTCCGCGGTATGCTCATCGATCTCGGAATCCTGTGTGACCGAGAGTGTATGGGGTTCAATGAAGCTGGCGTGGCCGACGATGAAATCAACGTGATTACGAATCAGCTGATTTTGCACCACCTCCTGCTCCGCTTTGACGACATGGTCGCACTTAAAAAGCAGGTCCTCGAAGGTGATGTCTTTTTTGACTCGGTAGCTGGCGCCGTATAAATTTCTTTGCCGAAAACCTGAAAGAAACAGGACGGCTTCGCGCAAAGATTTGCTCGGGATGGTGCCGGAATTGATGCACAGTCCGCCGACGAATTTTTTTTGTTCGACAATGCCGACTTTCTTGCCGACCTTTGCCCCTTGGATGGCAGCTTTTTGA
>DASUVS010000124.1:0-28419 GCA_036378835.1 Binatia bacterium
TCTTCCAGCCAGCGGCCCTGAACCACGGGATCCACGGTGTTGGTTGCAGCGCTGACGATATCGCTGCCGCGCACCGCTTCTTCGGCACTCGTTACCGGCAACACCTCGATGCCCGTGCTCGCGCTCATCTCTCGGGCGAACTTCTCACGATTTTCTTTGGTCGGGCTGTAGATTTTGACCTTGTTGATAGGCCGAATCGCCAGGTGCGCCGTGACCTGAGTTTTTGCCTGCTCACCGGAACCCAACAGCCCCATGATTTTCGAATCCTCGCGGGCCAGATACTTGCTCGCAACGGCGCTGGTCGCAGCCACGCGCATCGCGGAGATATGATGATCGTCCATGATCGCCAGCAATTCGCAAGTGTCCATATCGAACAGCATCACCAGCCCGATAAAATCACCGGGATAGATGCGCCGTTTGGCGCCATCGATCTGGACTTCTTTCGAGAAGCTGGAGTCGATGCGCAACGCCATGGATTTAACTCCCGGCACCAGGCCCATGATGTTGTTAAAATAATACTGCCCGCCCTCTTCTTTCCATGGCGTTCTCAATCGCGCGCGCGGCGCATTCATCGCTTGGCCTGCGCCAAGTTCACGGAAAGCCTCCTCTATGGCATCGATCTCTTCCGCCATCGGCAGGAGATCTTCCATTTGTTCGTTTTTGAGAACCAGAACCATGCGCCGGGTACTCCTCTTGTTCTAAGCTTTCTGCCTGCGTACAACAGAGTTAGGAACTGAGTCAAGGCGCGCGCAGCATGAATTATTGCGGATGGTTTAACCGCGGTCGCGATTCGATCATCGGTCTGCGGCTCGGAGCGAACGCAACCCCTGTGAAACGAAGCTGCGACTAGATGGTAAAATCGGGAGTAAAACGGCACAGGGAAATAGAGCGTTGCCAGGAAACAGACGAGCGAGTGATAGAATCTGCGGGCGTTAAAAAAGGGCTGAGGATTGCCTCAGCCCTTGGTATGTTGCCTAAACAAAATGGGATCGCTAGCCCTTTTTCGCCTTGAACCAGTCCGCGTCTATTTTGATGAAGTGCTTCCATTTATCCGGCACCGCCGCTTCCTCGAAAATCGCCTCCACGGGACAAACCGGTTCGCAAGCGCCGCAATCAATGCACTCCTCAGGATCGATGTAAAGCTTGTTTTCCTTTTCGAACTCCTCGGTTTCGTTTTTAGTGGGATGGATGCAGTCCACCGGACAAACGTCGACACATGCCGTATCTTTGGTGTCGATACAAGGTTCAGCGATCACATAGGTCATCTATTCTTCCTCTCCTCCAATCAGAAGTGACTTTAGTCTAGTAGCAAATCGAATTATCCAAGTCAATTAATCATTTAGCCAAGGCTGCCGATCCGCTTCGTCCATAATAAACCAGGCTTGGACGGTGCGTTCAGCGCCGTCGCAAAGCGCATCCGAGAACGTTGCAAAATATTGAACAGTTACCCGGTCCCGATTAGGAGCATGGCGCGGCTGCAGTTGACCGCTAAGAGCGCTCAGTGTTAGACAAGAAGATCTTTCCCAAGGAGTGTGATCATGGCAAAACTTCGGCATCTGGCGATCTTGACGCATCAACCGGAAAAACTGGCGGACTTCTATAAAAAAGTTTTTGAGCTCAAAGAAATGTACCGCACCAAAAACGGCTCGGTGCATCTCTCCGACGGCGAAGTCAACCTGGCAATCTTGAATGCCACTGATCCTAAAGAGCCGGGTCACGCGGCCGGCATGTATCATTTTGGTTTTCATGTCGATGATGCCGAAGTCGTTGCGCAACGGATCCAAGAGCTTCATCCGGAAGGCGCTCCCAAAGCCAGGCCAAAGGGAACCAGCTACGCCGAGACCCGCGGTTCGGATCCCGATGGCAACCTGTTTGATATCTCCACCTGGGGCTGGGGTGAAAAACTGCTGCCCAAAGAAAAAGGCGGGCCGGGCGCTTGATGCTAGCTTACGTTCGATATTCGCTGTTGAACGCTTCTAGAGCATAAGGTTCGCTCTTTCATCCCCGTCACGGAACAGCCGGCGGGCAAGCAAGAAGCGGCATCGGTTTGCCGCTCGGGCCTCGGAGCAGCATCCTTAAAAGGCGTTGACACTCCGGCCGTGCTGGAAGACCCAAGCCAAGATGGTCATTGAGTTTGCCCGCCGCGGTGCCGGCGCGGGATATCCCACCGCGGATCTCAGAAAAATTGCCGCATCAATTTTGACGGCGCTCGAGCAGAGCCGGGCCGAACTCAGTCTGGCCTTGGTGGGTGATCGAGAAATGCGCCCGCTCAACGCCAAGTACCGCAAGAAGAACAAGACCACCGACGTACTTTCGTTTCCAGCCGATCCGGCGATGTGTTCGGAGGCGGGTTTGCTCGGGGATGTCATCATTTCCATCGAGCAGGCCAAGCGTCAGGCCAAGGAACGCAAGACTTCCTTAAAAATAGAAATGGCCACGTTGTTGATTCACGGCATTCTTCATCTGTTGGGCTACGATCACGAACGCTCGGAGCGACAGGCAAAGATCATGGCGAGCCTCGAGCGAAAACTCCTCAGGCACCTTTGTGAGCGCGGCCTAATCAAGCTATAATTCCAAGTCGAGCAGGCTGTCTAAAAGCATAGGCTTAATTGCGCTCACCTGGAATTCGTTTCGTGTTTCGTGTCGCGCTCGTTCGGAAATCTCGCTCCCGTTTTTCACGGACAGGATCACGAGTATTCCGCCTCTGAGTCCTTTTGAGCAGCCTGCAATCAGAGTTTTCAACAATCTGGACAGTGCAGAATGCAGAACTACGGAATCATTATTTAGACCGACCAAGGGCGAGGGCCGATGTTAGAAGAAACCAAAGAACAACTGGTGCAACTGGAACAACGACTCGATAAGCTTCGGAGGCGTCTTTGACGTTGAAAGCAAACAGAAGCGACTCGAGGAACTAACTCAAATCACCTCCCAGCCGGATTTCTGGAACGACGCCGACAAAGCGCAGACGATATTCAAAGAACAGTCCTCTCTTAAAGCTGTCATAGACAATTGGGAGAAGCATCGAACGGGCCTCGAGGAGGCTCGTTTTTTTCTTGACATTGCCGGCGAAGAAGAGAGCGACGAGGCATTGCAGGAAGCGGCAGCCAAAGTGTCGGAGGTGACTCAGGGGATGGCCGAGACCGAGCTGGCGCAGATCCTAGGCGGCGCCGATGATCGGCGCAATGCGATCGTCACCCTCCATCCCGGCGCCGGCGGCACCGAGGCCCAGGACTGGGCGGAAATCTTGCTGCGCATGTATCTGCGCTGGTCGGACCGCCATGGCTACCGCAAGGAAATTCTCGAATACCAACCCGGCGAAGAAGCAGGTTTAAAGAGCGTCACCTTCAGCGTCGAAGGCGACTACGCCTACGGCTATCTGAAAGCCGAAGCCGGCATTCACCGGTTGGTGCGAATCTCCCCCTTTGACGCCAATTCCCGGCGTCATACTTCGTTTGCATCGGTGTTCGTCTATCCGGAAGTCGATGACACCATCAAGGTGGAAGTTGACGAAGCCGATTTGCGGGTCGATACCTATCGCTCCAGCGGCGCCGGCGGGCAGCACGTCAACAAAACCGACTCCGCCGTGCGCCTCACCCATCTGCCTACCGGCATCGTGGTCGCGTGTCAGAACGAACGCTCGCAGCACAAGAACCGGGCGATGGCGATGAAAATTCTTCGCTCGCGCCTGTACGAATTGGAGCTCGAGAAGCAAAAAGAAAAAATGGATACCTTGCACAAGACGAAAAAGGACAATGCCTGGGGCAGCCAGATCCGGTCCTATGTGCTGCATCCTTACCGTTTAGTCAAAGATCACCGTACCAATATCGAAATCGGCAACGCCGACGCCGTCCTCGACGGCGATATCGATTCATTTATTCAAGCCTACCTGTTGCACGATAGTGATTCACCCGCTGCGTAAGATGACTTGCTCGGCGGGCCGCATCACAGAGACCTGCAACGTTCACCAGTCGAAGCGCATATAACCCAAGAGTGTTCGTGCACGCTTGTCTTGCGTCACTCGCAAATAGCTGATTTCCTCTTAGTGTTCCAAGAAATAATCGGTCGAGGAGGCATTATGGGCGGTGAAAACAGGGAGGCGCGCATCGGCAGTGATGATGGCGGCGTCCAGAATATCGAAGCAGCGGTTCTAGAGCGCTACGGCGATGCAGCCCTACAAGTGGAAGCTTGCTTGTGCACCCCCGTTAGTTACGATCGAACTCTCCTGGACATTATTCCCGGCGAAATTAATGAAAAAGATTACGGCTGCGGCGATCCATCGCGACACGTCCGCGCGGGTGAGACAGTGCTCGATTTGGGCTCGGGCAGCGGCAAAGCCTGCTATATCATGGCTCGGATCGTCGGCGCCGAGGGCAAAGTCATTGGTGTCGATTTCAATCCGCCAATGTTGCAGCTAGCGCGCAAGTATCAAGAATCGATCGGAGACAAGCTCGGTTATCATAATGTCGAGTTTCGCCGGGGCAAGATTCAGGATCTTAGAACGAATCTGGAGCTAATAGATCTATTCTTGCAGGAAAACCCGGTGCGATCGGTGGCGGATCTTGCGCGCTTGGAAAGCTTTCAGAACACGGTTCGCGATGAACAGCCTTTGATTGCCGACGAGTCGATCGACGTGATCGTTTCCAACTGCGTCCTGAACCTGGTTCGTCCTGAAGACAAAAAACTCTTGTTCGCTGAAATGTACCGTGTGCTCAAACGCGGCGGGAGAGTTGTAATTTCCGACATCGTTAGCGATGAGCCGGTGCCGGAGCATCTCTCAAAAGATCCGGATCTTTGGAGTGCCTGCATTTCCGGCGCTTTTCAAGAAGAAGACTTCTTGCGCGGCTTCGAAGAAGCCAACTTTTACGGTATTCAGATTGAAGAACTGAGCAGCGAACCTTATCAGACCGTCGAAGGCATAGAATTTCGCGCGGTCACTGTTACGGCGTACAAAGGAAAGGAAGGACCATGTGTCGAGCGTAACCAGGCAGTTGTTTACCGCGGCCCGTGGAAGCAAGTCGTCGATGACGACGGCCATACGCTGGAGCGCGGCGCGCGCATCGCGGTTTGCGATAAGACGTTCAAGCTCTATTCTCAGCCACCGTATCAGGGCCAGTTCATTCTGCTACCGCCCCGGCAAGAAGTTTCGCTTGATAAGGCCGGTCTATTCGATTGCTCGCGCGATCATAAGCGCCACCCACGCGAGACCAAAGGCGTTGGGTACAAAGTTACCAGCGCCCCCACAAGCGCCTGCACGCCGGGTTCGACGTGCTGTCCGTAGAAGACAGGCAGGGAAACAAGCAGAAGGAAGATAGGCAGGCAACGCGCTTATGATCTTATCTCCCTCTCGCGCCACGCAGAGGACCAAGTGAGGGGTGATCTTTTATGCAACCCTTTTCCTATAAGATCCATCCTACGAACGGCTTGACCCGTCGCGCCATCGACACCCTGCAGGTAAACCTGGGCCGTTACTGCAATCTCGCCTGCATTCATTGCCACGTCGAATCGGGTCCCACTCGTACTGAGATGATGAACCGGGAAACCGTCGATGCCGTGCTGCGATTTCTCGCCAGCTCGAATATTTCGGATCTCGACATCACCGGCGGCGCGCCGGAGCTAAACCCGAATTTCGACTATCTTGTTGAATCCGCGGTCGGTCTGGGGCGACACGTCATGGATCGCTGCAACCTAACCGTGATCTTCGAGCCCGGAAAAGATTATCTTCCTGAGTTTTTCGGGCGCTATGGGGTGGAATTGGTTTGCTCGCTGCCCTGTTATTCCGAGGAAAATGTCGACCGGCAACGCGGCAAGGGCACGTTCGATTTAAGCATCCGCGCTCTGCAGATCCTGAACGAGCTGGGCTATGGGCGGGACGAACATTTAGTTCTCAATCTGGTCTATAATCCAGTGGCACCGCACTTGCCGCCGCCCCAACAGCACCTCGAACAAGATTACAAGACAATCTTAAAGCAACAGTTCGGCATCGTCTTCAACCAGCTTTACTGCCTCGCCAACATGCCGATAACGCGCTATGAAACTCATCTGAAACTGCGCGGCGAGTACAACGGCTACATGGAACTCTTGGAGAGCAGTTTCAACCGCGCGACCTTGGACCGGGTGATGTGTAGAAATCTGATCAGCGTCGGCTGGCAAGGTCTCATATACGACTGCGATTTCAATCAAATGCTCGAGCTGCCGATGCGCGACGCCGCGGGCAAGGCGCTGGAGATCGCTTCGTTGAAGGTCGAGCACCTGCTGAACCGCGCGATCACCGTCGGTAATCATTGTTACGCATGCACGGCGGGTTCGGGAAGCAGTTGCGGCGGCGCGTTATCCTGACTTGTCGGAAGCCTTTTCGAATTCGTTTCCCGATCTCAGCGACTACAAGCGTGCTCGACATTGAGCCGCGGCGGAGCGCTGCAGAACTTTGAGCTCCATCTTGAGCGATCGAGAACAATCCGAAAGATTCTGCCTCGGTGGCTGTTAGCGGCGCCGCGCCAAAGATTCGACATGAAACCACTCAAAATCCTCCTGATAATCCTTCTGCTCATTGCCGTTGGCATAGCCTTAGTTTCGTTTCCGCTCCGGCATTGGTTTATGCAACTGGAAAGTTATGTTGAATCCTTGGGCCCTGTCGGCCCGATGGTCGTGGTGCTGGCATATGTTTTCTTGACCGTGTTGTTGGTACCCGGGAGCGCCATCACCGTAGGGGCCGGGACTCTGTTCGGCTTAAAAATCGGCTTTATCGTGGTAGTCCTCGGCGCTAATCTAGGGGCGCTGGTTGCGTTTTTTTTGGCACGAACCCTGTTACGTCAAAGAGTCGCTCGCTGGGCTGAGAGTAATCCAAGATTCCGCTTGCTGGATCGGGCCATTGGTAAGCAAGGATTCAAAATGGTCTTGCTGACCCGGCTAAGCCCGATCTTCCCATTCGTTCTGCTCAACTATTTCTTGGGTCTGACGGCGGTCCGGACCGGCGCTTATGTGCTCGGCAATTTGCTCGGCATGCTGCCGGCGACTTTTCTCTTTGTCTACCTGGGTGCGGCAGCGCGTGACGCGTTAGCCGGACAGCTAAATGTTTCCGTGGGGCTTTATCAGCAAATTTTGAAAGTTGTCGGACTGCTGGCAACTATCGCGGTCGTGATTATGATCACTCGGATCGCCCGGCAAGCGTTACGCCAAACCGAGCAGCTCGATGAAGGCAGTACGGTCCCGGGAAAGCCGCGCCTCGAACCCAATTATCGGCCGGCGACGTTCGATAAGATGATGATCGTCGACGACGCACACGATCGCCGCCTCATCCAAAACTGCCATCCGCCTCATTGGATCAATCCGGCGCCTGCTGGAAAGTATAATCTTGTCGTCATTGGCGCGGGCACCGCCGGACTCGTCAGCGCGGCCGGCGCCGCCGGATTGGGCGCCAAAGTCGCGCTGATCGAGCATAATCTCATGGGCGGAGATTGCCTCAACATCGGCTGCGTGCCTTCCAAGGCGATGATCCGGGCAGCACGCGCGGCCCATGATGCGCGCGATGCAGCGAGATTCGGCGTGGAAATTGCCTGTGAGCCGCAGGTTGCATTTGCCGGCGCGATGGAGCGCATGCGCAAGCTTCGCGCCGGCATCAGTGATCACGATTCCGCCGAACGATTCCGCAAGCTCGGCGTCGATGTGTTCATCGGCACGGCTCGTTTCACCGGCGCTTCATCAATCGAGGTGGACGGCAAACGTCTAGAGTTTAGGCGCGCAGTTATCGCCGCCGGCGCGAGGGCGGCGAAACTGCCGATTCCGGGCCTGGAGAAAACTGGCTACTTGACGAATGAAACGGTTTTTACACTCACCGAGCTACCCAGGCGAATTGCGATTATTGGCGCCGGGCCTGTCGGTTGCGAACTGGCGCAAACCTTCGCCCGTTTCGGCAGCAAGGTTACCTTGCTAAGCGACGGCGCGGAGATATTGCCCAAGGAAGATGCCGATGCCGCCGCGATTGTGCGCAAGAAAATGGAACAGGATGGCGTGCGCATCGTGACCAAGGCGAAAATTCACCGCGCCGAAAAAAATAACGGCGAAAAAATCCTCGCCGCGACCGTTGGGGAGGCGGCTGTCGACATCAACTGCGATGCCGTCCTGGTTGCCGCCGGCCGTACCCCGAATCTGGAAGGCCTCGACCTTGAAGCAGCAGGCATAGGCTATACGTACAGAGGCGTTGAAGTCGACGATTGGCTGCGCACGAAGAATCCGAGAGTCTACGCTGCCGGCGATGTCTGTTCGCAATTTAAGTTCACCCACGCGGCCGATGCCACGGCGCGTCTGGTGATCGCCAACGCGCTCTTTTTTGCGCGGCGTAAGGTTTCGGCTCTGACAATCCCATGGTGTACCTACACCGATCCCGAAATCGCCCATGTCGGTTACTACGAGAAGGACGCGCGGCAGGCGGGATTTGCCGTGGCGACGCTCACGGAGTCGATGAAAGATGTAGATCGCGCTATTCTCGACGGCGAGGAGGAGGGATTTGCCCGCGTTCATTACGATCAAAAGAGCGGTAAGATCCTCGGCGGCGCCATCGTAGCGCGCCATGCCGGCGAGATGATCGGCGAATTGACCCTCGCTATGGTAGCGAAGCAAAAAGTTGGGGTGTTATCGTCGACGATCCATCCCTATCCAACCCAGGCGGAGGTGCTGCATAAAATCGGCGATGCCTACATGCGGGCAAGATTAACCCCGCGGGTAAAAAAAACCCTCCAGACCTGGTTGAGGTGGCAACGCGTCTGAAGAGAACTCAAAGAATTTGCGGCTCCAGGTTTGAGATATGCCAGTGTCCGTATCGGTCATCATACCCGCGCTTAACGAAGAGAACGCCCTCCCTACGATTTTAGCGGATTTAATCGCCTTGCAACCGCACGAGGTGATCGTCGTCGATGGTGGCAGCCGGGACCGCACGCGCGAGATCAGCGAGCAACAGGGTGCCAGAGTCATTACCGGCACGGCCGGACGCGCGCGCCAGATGAACCGCGGCGCTCGTCAAGCTACCGGGGAAATTCTGCTCTTTCTTCATGCCGACACCCGCTTACCGCGCGGTGCTTTTGCCGAGATTGCTGCGGCTTTGAAAAATCCCGGCTGCGTGGGCGGGCGTTTCGATGTCGATTTGGACGGTAATCATTGGCTGCTAAAGATAATCGGTGCCATGATCAACCGCCGCTCGCGCATTACCAAAGTAGGCACCGGCGATCAGGCGATTTTCGTTCGGCGCGAAGTGTTTGTGCGTATGGGCGGTTTCCCGGATATTCCGTTGATGGAGGATATTGCCTTTTGCCGCGCGCTAAAACGGCTGGGCGGCATCGCCTGCTTGCGCAGCAAAGTTCGTACTTCCGCGCGCCGTTGGGAAGCCGAAGGCGTGTGGCGCACCGTGATGAAGATGTGGATCCTGAAGCTCCTCTACTTTGCCGGAGTTTCGCCGGTCACTTTGAAGCGTTTTTATGGCGATGCCCGCTAGCAAGGCGGATTCCGTGATCGTGTCCGTGGCCGTGGTCGGGAATCCAATGAACACGGACACGAGAACAGCAATACGAGTTGCAAGGATGAAAGCGGAAATCTGAAAGCGGAATTCAATTTTCAGCTTTCATAATTCATCTTTGGAAACCATATGAGTCTTTCTCGGGATTCTGCTAACGCTCTGGTGATTTTGACCAAAGCGCCACAGCCGGGCGAGAGCAAAACCAGGCTGGTCCCGCCGCTATCTTACGCCGAAGCCGCCGACCTTGCGCGGGCGCTGCTGCTCGATCAGTTGCAAAACCTCGCAACCTTCGATGCCGCGCGACTATTCATCGCGTTCACACCTGAAAACGCCGCCGTCTTTTTCGAAGATTTCATCGACCAGGGGTTCACCTGCTTCGCCCAACAAGGTCAATTGTTGGGCCAGCGCATGAGTCATGCCTTCCAGTATCTTTTCGCTAGCGGTTTTGAAAACATCATCCTGATTGGCAGCGATCTTCCTACACTCCCTGTCGGATTTTTTCACCAGGGTTACGCATCGTTGGATAAATCAGCAGACGTTGTGCTCGGTCCCAGCGCCGATGGAGGCTATTACCTGGTCGGCCTGAAACGGATGATCGCGGCGATTTTCGATGACATCGGTTGGAGCGGCGCCGATGTTCTCTCACAAACGATTCACAAGCTCGACGATCTTGGCGTCAAATACGAGCTTCTCTCCGAATGGTATGATATCGATACAGTAAAAGATCTGGAGCGCTTGCTGTCACAGCGTAGGTGCCATGAAGTTGCGATGAAAAACACTTTCGCTCTATTGAACGAGCTTACGCGGAGAGGCAGACTGTAATCAGAGGCTGCACTGGATGTACAGCCCTGCTTGTGGCAGTCCCACCCTCCGTTTCCAGCTTATGATTCCCGGCGGCGCGGCTCTGTCCGTGGCGGCCGCGAGGAGATTTAGAATGCAGAACAAAACCGACGCGCTGTGCGTCAATACCATCCGCATGCTGTCGGTGGACGCCGTCGAAAAGGCGAAGTCAGGCCATCCGGGCGCTCCCATGGGGCTTGCGCCGGTGGCTTATGTTCTATGGACGCGCTTTCTCAAGCACAATCCAAAAAATCCGTCGTGGCCGGATCGTGACCGTTTCGTCTTGTCAGCGGGGCACGGCTCCATGCTGCTCTACAGCATGCTTCATCTTACCGGTTACGATCTGCCGCTTGATCAAATCAAGCAGTTCCGCCAGTGGGGAAGCCTGACGCCGGGACATCCTGAACGCGAGCTGACTCCCGGTGTAGAAGTTACCACCGGGCCGCTCGGACAAGGTTTCGGCAACGGCGTCGGCATGGCGATCGCTGAAGCGTATCTAGCGGCGCGGTATAACCGTCCGGGATTCGAGATCATCAACCATTTTACTTATGCCATTGTTAGCGACGGCGACATCATGGAAGGCGTCGCCGCCGAAGCCGCCAGCATGGCAGGACATTTGAAGCTGGGAAAATTGATTTATCTTTATGACGACAATCGTATTTCGCTGGCCGCGTCGACCGATCTGAGCTTCAGCGAAGATGTCGGTAAAAGGTTTGATGCTTACGGCTGGCACACGCAATCCGTTGCCGACGGCAACGATCTGAATGCCATCGAACACGCTCTCGATCGGGCGCGCAGCGAGACCACCCGGCCGTCGCTGATATTAGTGCGCACGCACATCGGCTTTGGTTCGCCGGGCAAGCAAGATTCCTTCGAGGCGCATGGTTCGCCACTGGGCGCAGAGGAAACAAAACTGACCAAGCAGAACTTCGGCTGGCCGCCTGAACCTTTTCATCTGCCGGAAGAGGCGCTGGCGCATTTTCGTGAATCGATTGCCAAGGGTCAGAAAATTGAAGCGCAGTGGAACGAGCAATGCACCGCTTACCAGAGAGAATTTCCCGAACTAGGCAGAGAACTGGAGCAAGCGCTGCGCGGCGAACTGCCGGCTGGGTGGGACGCGGCGATCCCCGATTTCCCTGCTGACGCCAAAGGATTGGCGACCCGCGCCGCTTCCGGGAAGATTCTGAATGCCATCGCTCCGAAGCTGCCCACTTTGATCGGCGGTTCTGCCGATTTAAACCCGTCGACTTTTACCGCGCTGAATAACCTGGGCGACTTCGAAAATCCCCAGGGCGATTTCTCGAAAAGCCAGGGCCTGACGGGCGGAGGCTGCAACTACGCCGGACGCAACCTGCACTTCGGCGTGCGCGAGCACGGCATGGGCGCGGCCGTCAACGGTATGGCGGCGCACGGCGGCATCATTCCGTTCGGTTCGACGTTCCTGATTTTCTCTGACTATTTGCGACCGTCGATGCGGCTTGCCGCTTTGATGGAGCTCGGTGCGATCTACGTATTCACGCACGACAGCATCGGCGTTGGCGAGGATGGCCCGACGCATCAACCGATTGAGCAACTCGCCGCTTTGCGCGCGATACCGCGGCTGGTGCTGATTCGTCCGGGCGATGCCAACGAAACCGCGGTAGCTTGGAGCCTTGCCATCGAGACCCGCAACCGGCCGGTTGCGCTGGCACTGTCGCGCCAAAACGTGCCGACGCTTGACCGAACGAAGTATACCGCAGCGGCCGGCGTTCGCCGCGGCGCCTACGTCTTGGCCGATCCGCCCGAGGGTAAACCGGACCTGGTGTTGATCGGTACCGGATCAGAATTGTCGCTGGTGGTAGCGGCGCGGGAAAAACTGCTGCAACAGAAGATCAATGCCCGGGTTGTTTCGATGCCCAGCTGGGAGATCTTCGATGACCAGCCGGAGGATTATCGTGAGTTCGTGCTGCCGCCCGATACCCGCGCGCGCTTGGCAGTCGAAGCCGCGCTGCCTTTAGGCTGGCATCGGTACGTCGGTGACCGGGGAGACGTACTCGCCATCGAGCGCTTTGGCGCATCGGCGCCGGGCAATATCGTCATGGAAAAATTCGGCTTCACTGTCGATCATGTCGTCGAGCGGGCTCGCGCGCTGTTAGGCAAATAACCATGCGCGTGGCCATCGGCGCCGATCATGCCGGCTTTCAATTGAAGCAGGTCATCAGCGAGCACCTTAGATCGGCAGGGCACACGATCATCGATGTCGGGACGGCCAGCGACGCGGCGGTCGATTATCCGGACTATGCCGAAGCATTGGCCAAAGTCGTTCTCGACGGCAAAGCTAAGCGTGGCGTGCTCATTTGCGGCAGCGGTGTCGGCGCTTCAGTTGCGGCCAATAAAATCCCCGGTGTTCGCGCGGGCCTGTGTCACGACAGCTATTCGGCGCGCCAGGGAGTGGAGCACGATGACATCAATGTTCTGGTTCTCGGCGCTCGCGTGATCGGCAGCGCGCTGGCAAAGGAGCTGGTGGATCGTTTTCTAGCGGCGCAATTTTCCCGCGAAGAACGCCATCTGCGCCGGGTCGGAAAAATCAAAGCGTTGGAGCAACGCTACCAAAAATCCTAAGGAGAGAGTCGATGAATCCTCTAAGAGAGCTTTTGAATCAGGGCCAATCGGTATGGCTCGATTTCATCAGCCGGCAGTTGATGCGCAGTGGCGAGTTGAAGCGTCTTGTGGAAGAGGACGGGCTGCGTGGTGTCACCAGTAATCCGACAATCTTCGAGAAAGCGATTGGCGGCAGCGCCGATTACGACGAGAGTTTGAGAGAAATGCTGGCGCAGGATCGCAAGACTCCTGTAGGGCGGTTGTACGAACGAATCGCGATTGAAGACATACAGGCGGCGGCCGATGTTCTTCGTCCGGTTTACGACCAGACCAGTGGCGCCGACGGATACGTCAGTCTCGAAGTTTCGCCCCACCTAGCGCGGGATACCCAGGCGACCATTGCCGAGGCCAAGCGGCTCAATACTTCGGTCGATCGGCCCAACGTGATGATTAAAGTTCCGGCGACCGCCGAGGGAATTCCGGCTATCGAAGAGCTCATTGCCGGCGGCGTCAATGTAAATATCACATTGATGTTTTCGCTGGCGCATTACGAGGCGGTGGCGCACGCCTATATCAAAGGGCTCGAGCGTTGCGCCGATCCGGCGAAAGTGGCTTCGGTGGCGTCTTTCTTCGTCAGCCGGGTCGATACCATGATAGACCGCGAGCTCGAGAAGCTCGGCACACCGGAGGCAAAGTCTTGCCTCGGTAAAATCGCCATCGCCAATTCCAAAGTCGTCTACCAACGCTTCCGTGAGATTTTTCACGGCGAAGGTTTCGTCGCGCTGCGGCAACGCGGTGCGCGCGTCCAGCGGCCGTTGTGGGCGAGCACCGGCACTAAAAATTCCAACTACTCGGACGTGCTTTATGTCGAGAATCTAATCGGCCCCGAGACCGTCAACACCTTGCCGGTAGAGACGCTGAACGCCTTTAAGGATCACGGCCGGGTGTCGGATGCCACCGTGCGCCAAGGGCTCGATGAAGCGGCCAAGGCGCTGACGCAACTCAAGGAAGTGGGTATCGATCTCGATGCGATTGCCGAAAAGCTCCAGGACGATGGCGTTGACGCGTTCGCGACTTCATTCGATTCACTGATGTCCACCCTGGAAAAAAAGCGCAGTACCTTGGCTGGCATCGAATTGAATCGACAGGATTTGCATCTTGGCAAACTGCAAAGCCGCGTTGATCGGCGGCTCAAGGCTTGGCAAGCCGAACAATTCGGCAGCAGGTTATGGAAAAAGGATCCGACGCTGTGGTCCGCCGACTCGGCTCCGGAGCTGACCGACCGGCTGGGCTGGCTCGAGATGCCGCAGTCGATGCAGCAGCAGGTCGAGGCATTGCAGAGATTCGCCGAGAAAGCCAAGGCTGATGGCATGCGTCACGTTGTCGTTCTGGGAATGGGCGGCTCGAGCCTGGCCCCCGAAGTCTTCCAGCAAAGCTTCGGCAATCAATCGGGTTATCCGGCCTTGATGGTTCTGGACAGTACCCATCCGGCGGCAATCCGATCTCTCGAAGGAAAGATCGATCTAGCGCGCACTCTATTTTTGGTCTCGAGTAAGTCCGGCACGACAACCGAAACAAATTCTTTCTTCTATTATTTCTGGGATAAGTTGAAGCAGCTGAAGGCGGAACCCGGCGATCATTTCGTTGCGATCACCGATCCGGGCACGGCGCTGGAAAAATTGGCCGGCGAGCGGAAATTCCGCACGGTTTTTACCGCGCCCGAAGACATCGGCGGCCGCTACTCGGCGTTGACGGTTTTTGGGCTCGTGCCAGCGGCCCTGATCGGCTTGGACGTCGAGGATATTCTAAAGCGCGCTCGTCATATGAGCGAAGCGTGCGGCGAGAGCGTGCCTGAGGGGAAGAATCCGGGTCTGGCGCTCGGCGCCGCGCTGGCGGAGTTAACTTTGGCCAAACGCGACAAGATAACTTTTCTCTGCTCGCCCTCTCTTAGAGCATTTCCCGCTTGGATCGAGCAATTGATTGCCGAGAGCACCGGCAAGGACCGCAAAGGTATCGTGCCGGTTGCCGGAGAGAAACTCGGCGCCCCCGAGAAGTACGGCGCCGACCGCGCCTTCGTCTACCTGAGATACGAGTCGGATGAAAACCATGAACTCGATCGCCAAGTGGCGGGACTGGAAGCCAACGGGCATCCGGTGTTGCGAATCGAGATGCTTGAAAAGACCGACCTGGGTCAGGAATTTTTCCGCTGGGAGATCGCTATCGCCGCAGCCGGAGCGGCGCTTGGGATTCATCCGTTTAACCAACCCGACGTTCAGCTGGCCAAGGATCTTGCGACCAAAGCAATGAGAGAATCTCGCGCGGGAAATCGAAGAGGGGCCAAGCTCAAAGAAGAAGTATCCTCGGCCGATGATGCGGCAATGCAGCAAGCGGCTTCTTCGTGGCTGAGCAAGGCCAAGCCGCGCGATTATGTCTCCATTCAGGCCTATATCAGTCCGACACCGGAACACGATGTCGCGCTGCAGACTATCAGTGAAGCGCTTCGAGATCGGCTCGGCACCGCGGTTACGGTTGGTTATGGCCCGCGTTTCCTTCACTCCACGGGGCAGCTCCACAAAGGCGGTCCGAACACAGTCCTAGTGCTACAGATCGTCGATCACCCGTCCGAAGATGTGCCGGTGCCGGAAACCGACTACACATTCGGCGCGCTGATCGCGGCTCAGGCACTGGGGGATTTTACCGCTTTGAAGCAGCGGCGCCGCCGCGCTCTTCGCATCAACTTGGGAGATGACACGAAAGCCGGATTGGAGCGTTTAGTTGTAGCGCTGCGCTAATAGCCAGCGACCTATCTCTGCACGTGTTCGTGGTCATGCATAACGTGAGCGTGAATTCGAGAGATTCGGATCGAGGAACGCCAATGAGAACGCGGTTGCAAGACTTTAAGGTAACTGTCTGGAAGTCGAAAATCATACTTCATCTTTCCGCTTCCATGTTTAGTAACTTTTAACGGGAGACTCACAATGGAATTAGGTATGATCGGGCTGGGACGGATGGGCGCCAACATGACCGAGCGGCTGTTGCGCGGCGGCCACAAGCTGATTATCTACGACCGCAGCCCTGAGGCGATTCAGCGATGCGTCGACAAAGGCGCAGTCGGGACGCATTCGCTGGCCGACTTTGTCAAGCAACTCAGTTTGCCGCGAGTCATCTGGCTGATGGTGCCATCCGGCGATCCAGTGGATCTCACTATCGAGCAGCTGATTCCTAGTCTCTCGAAGGCGGACATCATCATCGATGGCGGCAACTCACATTATAAGGATTCCATCCGGCGCGCGGAAAAACTCAAACAACTTGGCATTCACTTCGTCGATGCCGGCACCAGCGGCGGCATCTGGGGTTTGCAAGAAGGTTATTGCCTGATGATCGGCGGCGAAAAGGCGATTGTCGACCGCGTCGATCCGATTTTCAAAACACTCGCGCCGGAGAATGGTTTTTGTCACGTCGGACCGAGCGGCGCCGGACATTTCGTCAAGATGGTTCACAACGGCATCGAGTACGGCATGCTGCAAGCGTATGGCGAAGGCTTTGAAATGCTGAAAGCCTCCCAGTTCGACCTCGATCTGGGGCAAATTTCCCGCCTATGGAATCAAGGCAGTGTCGTGCGTTCGTGGTTATTGGAGCTGGCAGAAAATGCATTTCAGAAAGATCCGCAGCTCTCATCCATCAAAGGCTACGTCGAAGATTCCGGCGAGGGTCGCTGGGCAGTGCTCGAAGCGGTGGAGCGAGAGATTCCGGCTTCAATTCTGACGCTCTCTCTCTTTGCCCGGTACACCTCGCGCCAGGAGGATTCTTTTTCCGCTAAGGTGATCGCCGCTCTACGAAACGAGTTCGGCGGCCATGCCGTAAAAAAGGAGTAACTTTCATGGCAAGCGACCCGCAGGACTATGTTCCGAGCGGTTTCAGTCAGGCGAAAAAACCCCATTCGTGCGTGCTGGTTATTTTCGGTGCTTCCGGCGATTTGACCAAGCGGAAGCTGATACCTGCCTTGTACAATCTCGCGTTGGAAAAGCGCCTGCCGGAGCGCTTCTCGGTGGTCGGTTTCGCCCGCAGCAACATGAGCGACGGCGAGTTCCGCAACAAAATGCGCGAAGCGGTGAGCGAGTTTTCGCGCACCGGGCTGAAGGATGAACAGGTGTGGCAACAGTTTGCCTCAACGCTCTATTACGTTCGCGGTGATTATAACGAGTCCGGCGCATACCAGCGTCTCAAGAGCATGATTGACGGCTTTGATCGCGGCAGCCGTGTCCTGCCGGTGCGGGTTTTCTATTTAGCCATGCCGCCTGATTTGTACGCTCCGGTAATCGAGCGCATGGCCGCGGTTGGATTAGCTCCGAAGGAAAGCGAGGGTACCGCGCGGACTCGGGTGGTGATCGAAAAGCCGTTCGGCAGCGATCTCGAATCGGCTCGGGAACTCAACCGGCGCGTGCATGAGGCGCTGGATGAAAAGCAGGTCTATCGAATCGATCATTATCTCGGCAAAGAAACCGTGCAGAACATTATGGTGCTTCGCTTCGCCAATGCCGTGTTCGAGCCGATCTGGAATCGGCGCTACGTCGATCATGTGCAAATTACCGCCGCCGAAACCGTCGGCGTGGAAACCCGCGGAGGGTACTACGACAAAGCCGGCGTTGCCCGCGACATGTTTCAAAATCATCTCTTGCAGCTTGCTTGTCTTACCGCGATGGAGCCGCCGACAGGCTTTTCCGCCGATGCGGTACGAGATGAAAAGAGCAAGCTGCTGCGTGCCGTGCGCCCGATAACCGACGATCAAGTGGCGCTCCACGCGGTGCGGGGGCAATACGGTACGGGCCGAATCAATGGTAAACCCGTGCCGGGTTATCGCGAAGAATCCGACGTTGCCAGAGATTCGTCGATGCCTACTTATGCGGCCATGAAGCTCTTGATCGACAACTGGCGCTGGGAAGGAGTACCTTTTTACTTGAGATCAGGTAAACGGCTGTTCAGGCGCGTGACCGAAATTGCCATCCAATTTAAGCGGCCTCCCCTATTGCTGTTCAAATCCTGCGCTGTTGAGGATGTGGCTCCCAATGTATTGGTGATCCGGATTCAGCCCGACGAAGGCGTGGCGCTTACGTTCGAAGTCAAACCGCCAGGACCGGACATCTGTGTGAGTCCGCTCAAACTCGATTTCAAGTACGAAGAGGCATTCGGCAACACTTCGCCAGAGGCATACGAGACCTTGCTCGAGGATTGTATCGAAGGCGACTCCACCCTCTATACGCGGCACGACTGGGTGGAGCTGGCGTGGTTGCTTATGGATCCCGTGATAAAAACCTGGGAAAGAATCCAGCCGAAAGATTTCCCTAATTACGAGGCTGGTGGCTGGGGACCGAAGGACGCCGATGAATTCATGCAGCGCGACGGGCGGCGCTGGCGGCGGCCGTTAAATAATACCAATCAGCCTGGCTAAGTTCTGAAAGCACACGATGATTTGGTCTCGAACCCATCACTCCACCACGCCAGTACTCCAGCCCCGATGAGGCGCGAGCTCCCCTTCGACAATGCTCAGGGCAATCGGCATATGAGTCCTTTTCAGCAGCCTGATAGAGAATTGATTTTAGCCGGCGACATTGGTGGCACCAAAACTAACCTTGCGCTCTTCTCCTATCAGAACAACAATCTTAAAGCCGAATTTCAAAAAACGTATTCGAGCCAGGAGTATTCCGGCCTGGTGCCGATCCTGGAAGAGTTTTTCGCCACCGGCAAACATCCGATCAGCCGAGCGTCGTTCGGCATTGCCGGTCCACTGGTCGATGGCAAAGTGAATCCGCCTAATCTGGACTGGGTCGTCGATCCCGTATCGGTTGCGAAAACCCTGGAGTTGCCTTCGATCGCTCTGCTTAACGATTTGGAAGCCGCCGCTTACGGCATTTTTACATTGACACCGGACGAGTTTCTCGTGCTCAATGAAGGGATCGTCAGGCGGCCGGGTAATAAGGTTCTCATTGCCGCCGGTACCGGATTGGGAGAAACCATTCTTTTCGATGACGGCAAGGATTATTATCCGTTAGCTTCAGAGGGCGGGCATGCCGACTTCGCAGCGAGAAATGAACTGGAGATTGAATTGTTACGCTACCTGATCGGTCGATTCGGCCGCGTAAGTTACGAACGGGTTGTCTCGGGTCCTGGCCTGGCAAACATCTACGATTTTTTAAAAGAGAAGGTCGGCTTGTCGGTGCCGGGCCCGTTCGCGGACAAGATCGCCGCTGCGGAGGATCGCAGTCCTCTCATATCACAAGCCGCTCTGGCAGGAGCGCCGGAGATCGCTGTCAAGGCGTTGGATATGTTCGTATCCGTCTATGGCGCTGAGGCCGGCAATCTCGCGCTCAAGGGCAAAGCCATTGGCGGCGTTTACGTTGGCGGCGGCATTGCCCCCAAGATGCTGGACAAGCTGAAGGACGGAACGTTTATGCAAGCCTTGAACGACAAGGGTCGTTACCGGGAGCTGGTTTCGTCGATCCCCGTTTATGTCGTTCTCAACGAAAAAGCCGCGCTGCGCGGCGCCGCTTACCATGCCACTCTGGGCCGCAGTGGCTGAGGCTTCGCATGGCTGAGCGGGATATCGTTCTCTGTCGGGATCTTGTTGAACTAAGTCATAAGAGCGCCGAACAGTTTAGCCAGCTTGCCCGTGAATCGATAGAAGCCTCGGGACGCTTGACCGTCGCGTTTTCCGGCGGCTCGACCCCTAAGCATCTTTACTCACTCCTCGCCTCACCGGCCTATAAAAACCGAATCCAGTGGAACAATGTTGAGCTATTCTGGGGCGATGAACGTTGCGTTCCGCCGGATCACACGGAGAGCAATTTTCGCATGGCGCAAGAAGCGCTCTTGTCGAATATCGAAATTCCAGCGGAGAATATTCATCGGATGCGCGGAGAGAGACAACCGCAAGCGGCGGCAGCCGAGTATGAGAAAGAACTACAGAAATTCTTTGGCTTGGACTCCGGGGGGCTGCCGCGCTTCGACCTGATCCTCCTCGGCATCGGCGAGGACGGCCATACGGCATCTCTTTTTCCCGGTAGCGACGCGCTGGCCCCCTCCTTCATCCTCCCGCGTTTGACGGGGGAGGAAAGAGGAGGGGGAGTTGCCCATGATCGCCCGTCGCAGAGTCACCGCGGTCACAGTGAAACTGAAACCGTGCATCTGGTTGTTGCTCCCTTCGTCGAAAAACTAAAATCCTTCCGACTGACTCTGACCTTGCCGGTTTTGAACAACGCCGCTGACGTTTGGTTTCTTGTAGCAGGTTCCAGCAAAGCCGGCGCTGTAAAGCAATCCTTCAGCAGTTCTTCCGATCTTCCCGCCGCAAAGGTTCAGCCGGTGAATGGAAAACTTACCTGGTTCATCACGCGAGATGCGGCACCGGGAATTCCAGCAGCTGGTAAATAGCACATCAAGATCGCTTCTAAATCACACTGACGAGGATCGCTCCTAACCTTAATAAGATTTCGGTGGCATTGCAGCCGAACGCATGTTATCGGTCGGGCGTAGTGTGAGTTGAGACAAACGCGACAACTCACGCGGGGGGAAATCGTATGAGTGGAAAGCTGCTGGTTGTCCTGACATTTATCCTTTGCGCCGTAAGTCGGCCGCAGGCGCAGACACTCGATGAAGTATACAAAAGGGCTTTGACAGAAGGCGGCACGCTCAACTTCTATGCGACGTTGGCGCAGGTTAACGCCGCTAGCATTCTTCCCGGATTCGAGAAACGTTTTCCAGGTATCAAGGTCAATCACGTTGATGCAACATCCGATCAGCTCGCCTCCCGGGTCATTGCCGAATCCCGCGGCGGCAAGGTTGTTGCCGATGTTTTTCAGACACTTCTGGACGGCATGATTCGCGTCCAAAGCCAGGGCCTCTTCCTTGAAAAATTGTATCCTGAGGCCGCTGAATATCCAGTAGAGCTCAAGGGAACAACCTGGGTGGCCACCGATCTGATTTACATAGTTGCGGCGTGGAACACCACGAAGATCAAGAAGCAGGACGAGCCGAAACAGTTCGATGATTTTGCCGATCCACGCTGGAAGAATCAGCTCATCGCCGAGCCTCGAGATTTCCAGTTATTGTTGGGTCTGGCGAAGCACAAATACAAAAGCGACGAGAAGGCGGTTGCCTTACTCAAGCGAATTGCCGATAACAACGTCCAGTTCCACAAAGGCCATTCGCAACTGGCCGAGTTGCTCGTCGCGGGACAAGCCGCGGCCTGCGTTACCTGTTACTCGCATCACTACCCGAGTCGAAAACGAAAGGGCGCCCCGGTGGATTACTTGTTGACCGAAGGAACCGGCGACATTGACGCCACCGCGATCATGAAGAATGCGCCGCATCCAAATACAGCTTTGCTGTTTGCGCGTTGGACCGCGAGCGCAGACGGACAAAAAATCTATGCGCAGGGTGGCCGCCTTCCGGCTCATCCCAACGTCGAAGCGGTAGAAAAAACCCGCCCCACGAAGGTCTACCCGTTAGGCGAGCAAGATGTCAAAGACTATCCCAAGTACGAAAAGATGTGGAAGGAGATCTTCGGGCTGCGATAACTTGAATGATGGCACCCAATTCAATTCGGCGCTACATTCCATCCATGCCTGGGAAATGCTCACAGTGCGGCTCGAGGACTTATTTGGCTCGAACAATGATCCACAATGATTCAATGGAGATCCAAAATATCCCGTGCACGGTTTGCCATGAATGTGACTATGAGCAGATCGGCAAGCAAGTTCAGAAGAAGATCGATAAGCTTCTCGAACGCGCCGCCAGAGGGAAACTCAAGTCCCGCTTGGTCGTGATGTAGGGGGAGTCGTAGATTATTTCGGACACTTCATTTCGGCAAAGTTATCGCCAAAATCTTTACAGATCGCTGCAAGTGTCTCCTTGTCTTCCTTTATCAGCATCTCAGCCGCATTGAACAACGCCTCTTGTGCTTCAGCCGCGCCTAATCCATGAGGCGCCAGCAGGGTGTAGCGGGTCGGAATGTTATTTACGATCGCGCTAATTGTCCCTGCATTCGGCAAGTGTGTTAGATGCTGCAGTCTTTGAAACGTGATCAGCCAAGCGTGACACTCAACGTCTTTTAGTTTTGGATCTTTCTTTAATTCAGGATCATCCGCTTCAGCGAAGAGATGGAATGGCTCGTATACATCAGGCGCCCTGTTTCCGTCCGAGCTGATTCCCATCTCCTCCAATAGTCTATCCCTTCGTAACGCGAGCAGCACGCTACTTGCCTCCAAAGCATTGGTGTCGATCACGAAGTCGGTGATCGCTTTTCGCGTATCGGGGTCTTCACGGGATAAATTCCATCCTTGAGTGTACGCATCGACTATCAGGACCAGACATTTCCTGGGGCGCTCGCTTTCAGGTCCTAGATACAGATCTCGGGCGACTTTGCGCAGGCTGTTGATGCCTAAGTTATCCGAGGGGCCGCCATCAAATAGATGGACGTATTGCTTTGGTTGCGTATAGTCACGGAGCGTGACGTTGTGAAAGGCTCCCGGAAAAGCGCCGGAGGCCATCACAGCTCTCGAAACCGCATACTTATCGAGCCCGGATCCAATTTTGTTGAAAGCCTCGTCCGTGAAAAGATACGACGCTCCGTTGTCGGTTAATGACGTGGCGTTGATAAGGATTTTCGGGGTGGTTCTGGGCATCTGCCCGAATGTTTTGTCTTCAAATAGATTGTGGTCGAAAACGTCGGCCATGATGTCGCTCCGATCAAACCCGGTAAACCAGTAACGCCCTATGTTCCACGGTAGAAACCATCGCCAAAACCACTCAAGCTCGAAATTTTTCACCAATCGTTCGCGAACTTGTTGCGCATTCCAATGATGAATGTTGTCGTCGCTGAAGAGGCCGTAATAAGCAGCCGTCAGGGAACTGCCGGAGACGGACGAAAGAGCGGTCGCTTGCTGCAGTATTCCTAAGCTCTCGAGTTGGAGTAGTGCAGCAGCGGAAAAATTCGCCGCGCGACTTCCGCCGCCGGACATCCCAATTCCTATAAAGGTGCCATTCTTCAAATCTGACGACGAGATTTTGGTCGTGGCTCTCGTCGGAGCGGGCGAGGTTAGCACGGGGCCTTCGTTGGCGTGAGTTCCATATTGGATAATGGCGCACCCGGAAACAAATGCTAGATGGAAAGCCGCCAGGATTATTATCAGTCCCGTATATATCACTTGGGCCATAACCGATCTCCGTTCGGAATGAGTTATTCGAAGTTCGAGTGCTATCTTACAGACGCCGGGCTATAGTGACATTCAGGCAAACCCTTGGGGTTATTGGAGGTAGTGAGCGCTAGGTTTTGAGTTCGTACACGACTTGTCCGTGGCAGCGTGAGTCGTTCAGGGATGTCATATAGAGCAGATAGCAGGCGACGGTCAAGAAAAAAATCCCTAGCGGCAGATGCGCCAGGAGACCGCGAGAGTCTCACACTCATATTCTATGCCCTTTTTCGATTATTCTCCCGCAAGCGTATGAGATTACTGTTGGCACGAAGTTGTCGGGTTGCTATCGGAAAAAGAAATGCATTGGCCTGTTTTCGGTTGGTAAATCGAAAATCCGTAGTTGTTGGAAGTATTAAGGAGCCGCAGCCGTTCTACAAAGCCGTCATAATTAGCGAACGGCAAGGCTCTCATGCCGTTGTTGGGATCTTCTCCTGATATGTAAGGTGAGCCGAAGTCATCATAATGACTGAGCACGATGTTTTCAGGCCTTAACAGCCGGAGAAGAGTGTCCGGATAGTCATCTACTTTGTCCCATCCCGGAACGCATAAGATGGCAATATTGACTCGATGCTCATTCAGAAGACTTTGATACTTGCGCAGCGCTTCAGCGCCTGCGGCGCTATTAGCAGCACCGTTGATGAAAATACGCCAAAGCACGCTCTCCTGATCATCTAAGAAGTCGACCAGGAAAATCAAGGTTTGTCCTTCCAAATATTGGCCAACCCGGGAAGGGATCGATGTCATGGGGCTAACTACATCACCCGCCATGAATGTATGGCCAAAGAGATGCGGCGCATGGTCGCTAGCTAAAGCGGTCACTCTAATTCTGCCTTTTATGATCGATGGCTTCTGTTCGGCGATGACGAAATCAAGTGCCGGTGGTTTAAAAGCCAATAGGATGTTTCGTGCAGTGAGACTGCCGATATAGGTGACACTTCTCCCGGAGTTCCGGATGATGTAGTAGGGAACGTCCAGCAGATGATCGTAGTGCCCATGGCTCAAGAGAACGAATCTGGTATTTCCGGGTAGCTCCGGAAGCACCGCTCTTATTCGCTCCGGGTCATAGGTAAAGTTACTTGTAAGATACGGCATCATCAGAGAAGCGCTCACACGCGCGAACGAAGGACGCGTGAAAAAAGGGTCCACAACCACGACATCATCGCCGCTGGAGAGAATCCAGGAAGATGTGCCGAGCCACTGAATATGGCGGCTCGTTGGCGCCGGTGACTCCGCGGCCAAAGCGGGCGAAGTGACAGGCGCCAGGACGGCGGCGCCAGCGCTCAAGACAATCGCGCCCGTCAGCAGCGAAAGCAGCAGGCGTTTCAATTTATTTGATTGCCCATGCCGCGGTTTTGACAATATTAAAGTCAGAAACGTAAGCTCGGTAACCATGATGCAGTGTTCGAAGTCTCGAGCTGTTTACTCCGAATGCCGGCCAATAAACCCGAGCACGGTGCGATTGAAGAAATCGGGGCGCTCCCAGTAGATCGAATGGCCGCATTCCGCCGCGATCACGACCTCGTTGTCCGGAACGTGCCGCGCTATCATCCGGGTGATTGCAGGCGGCGTGAACATGTCGGCTGCGCCGGTCATCAGCAAGGTCGGCACTTTCAACGTCTGCAACTTCTCCGGCGTGACGACGTTGCAGAGCTTTTGGCGCGCGCCTCTGCCGAGCTCGGACTTATGATTGAGCTCGATCCACTTGGTAACGCCCCCAGGATTTGCCGCCCGATAGGACGGCCCGAGTTCGCGAAACCAGCGCGGCAGCTGATCCCACTCCGGCAGCTTGATCCTGGCCGCGGCTTCGGCGATGTAACCATCGGCGGCGGCCAGGTTGTTGCTCGATATCGTTAAGCTTAGCAGCCGTTCCGGATGAGACAAGGCATAATCTGCGGCGACACTGCCACCAGCAGCCGAGCTCACGGCATGAAACTTTTTCAGGCCGAGGTACTCGATAAAGTTATCCAGGTCTTCCGATCCGCTTCCTGGATTGTCGTCCGGCGCCGGATCGGAATTATGATAGTTGCGACGCGAGTAAGCGATGACGCGGTAGCCGGCACCGCTGAACACCGGCTGCTGATACAACCAGATCAGCGCGCTCCCCGATGCTGGATGCAGAAACACGACCGGCTCTCCGGCGCCGCCCGTATCCCAATAGCCAAGATGCGTGCCGGGAAGCTCTGCCATCCCGTCTTTCGCCGGAGCCTGTTCCGGTATCGGCACTGGAAGCAACGGGTCGTCCAACTCAGTGGCGGGAATGGTCTCGTTCATCATGTTCGTTGTACCTATTCTATAACATTGGCTGGAATTCGCGGGTGAAATCTTAATTTTCAGCGGATTCCCGTCGTTTGATACTCATGGTAACTACCTGACTGATCCATCGGCAACCCATCGGTCATGAGTGGTAATAAAAATATAAAAAATAAAGCTTGAGCTAAATGAATGCGGGCGGTAAGCTTGCCCGCCGTATCTACTGAACTGCGGTCTACCCGCAAAGGAGAGTGTTATGAACCCTATGTTCATTGTCGCCATTCCTATAGTCTTGATAGTCATTGGCATGGTGCTCAATAGCACCGGGCTTTCATTCGATCAGCCGCCGAGCTCATCGGAGCAAGATCCTGCAAAGAAAAGCGCCGCCGACGCAGATGCTTACCGCCGATTCTTCGATGTACAACGAAAGCAAGCTGTCAAAAGGCAGGCGCGAGTCGGCCAGTACGCCTGGCTGCTAATGGCCGCCATCATCGGATCGTTCATCTGGCTGTACATGTATACCGTCAGTAAAACCAGCTTGGCCACACAGATCGGCGCGGTTCAGACCCTGGCCACTGAAGATGGCAAAGAGGCGGTTCTTTCAATCACTTTGAAGGACGGGAGCAATGTCAAATACCTGATCAAGCCGGCCACAGCCGAAATCATAGAAGCCAGCAAGAAAGAGGGAAACTCCAAAGAGAAAATATCATCCTACGAGATGTCGCAATTAGGCACCGCTTTCAACGTCGGCGAAAGTCCCTTATCGCCGGGTATCGCGATCAAGCTTTCCAAATGATGAGAGGCAGCGTCGACTGAACTTATTCAGACAAGCGTTATCCAGTGAAGTGCTTCGTCGCTGATCGAAGGTCGGGCTCATCACAATCGATTCCTTCAACTCGACAGGAGCCCGCGGCTACTTTGATGACTTGCGAGAGAGGGAAGCGCCATCAATGTAGCCGCTCTCCCGATCCTGGTTATTGCCCTTGCATAATCTCTCGAGCCTTGCCTGTAAGCTCCAGGATATGCATCCCGGTGTTGGCCCGGTCCACGATGTAGATGAACCCCCGCTCGTCGACCTCAACGTTGTTGGTCTGAATGACAAAATTGCAGATCTCCTGAGCGGGCTGCCCCGGTGTGATGGTGATATTCGTGCAGCGCACGTCGGTGTTGGGCGTGGTCGCGGGTATATAAAAACCTACCTCCTGAGGGCTAAACGGCTCCCGGATGTCCACCGCCCTTACGCCCGCGTTGAACCATGACACGAAAATCAGCTTTCCATAGAACAGGTCCGTGAACGACTCGCTGCTGGCGTGAGCGCCAAAACGACCGCCTCGATTGCAGAAGTCCCCGCTATTCTCGGGAACATAGAAGTTTGAGATGATCGTCGGCACGGACTCGTTGCCGGAGGTTCCGGTCGTAACGTCGACGATATAGACGAGCTGCCGGTTGCCCGTGCAAATGCTGGCGCCGCTACCGCCTCCGGCTTCATTGACGAGAACGACAAAGTCACGAATCGAATTCTGTGCTTGAGCGGCTAGCTCTGGTACTGGTTGCCGGAGCAAGGGGAAAACGGTGTGTGCGCCCATGGTCCGCGAGGTGTCCATGCGGCCGAGCTGCGGACAGAGAAGATCGTCCTCGGTTGGGTTGGTCCGGAAATTAGGCGAAGGCGGACATCCGTTAGCAGCAGGGTCAAGCAACTTCTTCCGGTCGACAATCTGGAGAATGCCGTCTGAGCCGGTCCCATGACCGAAGTAGACGCGTTCGGTCACCCCCCTTATGCCTTTGGGTCCGATAGAGATCGCGCCGTGAAGATCCTGCGGCACCGGTCCCGTAGATCCGGGCTCCTGCCCGACCAAACCCCAATTGCGGACAAATTTCGGCTCCGCCGGATTGCTTAGGTCGAAAATCTGGGTCATTCGTTCCGCCCGCCAGGCCGGAAACGATGGCACGGATGTGCCTAAGCTGGTGCCGTCAGACACGAGGTAAGCGATTCCGGTATCGCACTCCCAAAAATTCTTGTGCGTGTCCCCAAGATTGGAAACGATCGTAACCACGAGAACCGGATTGCTCGGATCGGTGACGTCATAGACCTCGTGCGAGCTGGAGGTCGCGCGCAGCAGGTAGATCTTAGCTTTGTTTGCATTGGGCAGCTCGCTGCCGTTACAGGCGCGGACCATTTGCGCGCCGCCAGCCTCGCCGACTCCCGCGCCACCAGGCAGGTGTTTGAGATAGAGCGGCCGGCGCGGATCGGTGACATCGACGATCGAGGTGCCGTTCGGCTCCACGCTTTTGGTCATGGGATTGACGGCACTCCCGCCATGATGCCCGATATAGGCGATCCAGCGATTGCCCTGTTTGTGAATGATTGGCTGGTATGCGGAGCGCGCCTGCAGGTTGTTGAAGCCAACAAGCCGCATGTTTTTTGCCTCCGGCGTATCGCCGATTGCGAGCGCTAAGCTGATGTTCAAGGCGAGCAAGGCAATGACAGTAAATGGAAGAAATAAAACAACAAAACTTAGTAGTCGCTTCATGAAAGCCTCCGTTCTTTCACCGCGCGTTATTGTTGTTTACCTCATCATCCCTGTGCCGGTTGCTTTTAAACCTCCTTTCTCTTTACCCCTGGTGTTCTTTAACCATCCCCTTCTGTTTATCCTTTTGCTTTTGTCTGAGCTCTTTTTTTCGCGCCGCTTCACTCCGCTCTCTCTCCCCCTCTCTCCCCCTCTCCGAATGATCCCGTCCCGGCGCGGGATATAGCACCAGCGACTTTCAGATGTCAATCAACTTTTTTTCTACGACCAAGAACGTCTGCTGGAGATCGGAAAGATTTCCGTTACTTCGTTGGTCTCAATCGTTTTGACATCGATGGCGCGCTATATAAAGTCATCGCGTATCGCCCGATTATCATTCCTTCAACTCTCGGAGGAAGCTATGGAAAATTACAACTACGATTCATTCGGACAGTGTGAAGACGGTGCGCCGGATTTTTGCTCGTTGCAC
>DASUVS010000125.1:0-2876 GCA_036378835.1 Binatia bacterium
TGAACACAATAGCGCCTATTATGTTGACGGCTACATGGGTGCCGCGCTTTGGCTTCCCCCAGACGTCCATCCTGACGAAAACGCGCTGGTGGAATTGCTTAAACGCTCGATTCCGGAGGAGAACCAAGCGGAGATCTTTGCCTTCATGGAGGAGATGGATAGCTCCCATCCGTCCGAGCCTCACTGGTATTTACCAATGATTGGAGTGGACCCCGCCCAACAGGGGAATGGCTACGGCTCGGCATTGCTGAAACATTCGCTCGGAAGGTGCGATGCCGAAGGCAAACTCGCCTACCTCGAAGCGTCGAGCCCAAAAAGTGTCCCGCTGTATCGGCGACACGGCTTTGACCTGGTCGGCAGGATTCAGGTTGGGTCGTCACCACCCCTGTTTCCGATGCTGCGCGAGCCGCGACGACAAGTGATGGCGAGACACCAGGATTATCCGTCGCCCACTCCCATCGAAACGGAGCAGTTATATTGAAAGGAGCGTTTATGGAAAAGCTGGGTATCGTAGTTCGTGATGACGCGTACGACAAGATCCTCACGCCGCTTACCTTCGCCTACGTACAGGCCAAACAGGGCGTTAAAGTGGATATGTTGTTCGTGCTCTGGGCTGTTGGCGCACTCACAGAAGACGGGGCACGATCGCTTACAGTGGACGGCATGCCTCCGAATCGGAATGGCTGCGACAACGCATGAGCGCTGATGGTGAGCCGACGGAGATGTATGACTATCTGAAGCTGCTCGCAGCCACTGGTAACGTAAAGCTTTACGGCTGCGAGCTAGCTGCTTCCACCTTTGGCGTGAAGTCATCGGACCTTATGCCGGAGGCAGATGGAATCGTCGACCCCGGCTGTTCTTGAATGAAAAGTCGCTCAAAGCAGACCATTGTCAGTACTTGATTCATTTAGTGAAAGATCTCTCACGGAGTTTACCCTGAATATTCGGAAGGTTTGAGATGACAGTTGTCGTGTTTAGGCCATTCCGAGCAGAGATGCGAGAAATCTTTCCCCAGGTACGATCTAAGGAACCTCAAAGGAACCACCGCTCAGTCTCAGTATCGGCGCGCGGAATCCCTTACCAATCGACTGCACCGGGCTGAAACTTCGACGTAACGAGAAAACGATGGCAGCTAGTTGTCCGAGCAGCTTTGATATAGCACGTTTACGCAAACAGGTAAGCCAAACCTATGATCGGCTGGCACGAGAGCCCGACGGTAATTTTCATTTCCATCGAGGACCGGAGTACGCATCTCGCATGCTTCGATACAACCCGGATGAATTGGCGACGATTCCAGCGGAATGTGCCGCATCTTTTTCCGGGCTCGGCAATCCGCATCGTATCGGTCCCATCGAACCAGGTGAAGCAATTCTCGATATCGGCTGCGGCGCCGGAATGGATTTACTTCTGGCCGCGCGGCGAACCGGAGCTTCGGGCCGGGCCATCGGAATCGATCTGACGCCGGCAATGATCGAGCATGCGAAGTGCGCCGCGCTCAAGACCCGGTTGTGGCAGAACGTTACGATACGGCGCGGCGCGGCCGAGGAATTGTCGGTGCAAAGCGGGACGATCGATGTTGTGATTTCCAACGGGATGATGAATTTGTCCTCTGACAAACGCCGGCTGTTCAGTGAGATTTACCGGGTGCTGCGCCCGGGCGGCCGCCTCTATCTTGCCGACGTTGTCGTGCAGCGCGAACTCTCACTCAGCGCGCGCAGCGATGTCGATCTCTGGGCCGGTTGAATCGGCGGCGCTCTGCCGGAGGCAGAGCTCTATCAGTTGACCGCCCGGATCGGTTTTGTTGACGGGGAAATCGTCGAACGTTTCGATTGTTATGAAGGAACGTCGGTCAAAGCCAAATTATCGAAAGATCTTTACGCGCAGGGGATAAACTTTTTGGCGCGCAAGCCTGTCAGCTATTGACAATCCGCAGTACGCCCGCCGGCCAGCCTTAGACGCGATTACCAGCTCTGTTAATTTCAACTCTAACGACGTACTCCCGTTATCGTTGCGAGAAGGGAGTACAGAGCTGTGGCTTAGAGCCAACGATCAGCCTGATATTAACATCCAAAGATCACCCACGGTTGAGGGATGACTAGATTTTCGCGCGGTCCCAAAAGCGCAGCTGCCGGCAGGCCGCAACAAAGGATGAACAATCATCCTGTCCTTTGATGGCGATAAATCCCTTGTCGCGGGTTTCGGGCACTCCCGCGTGCATCATTAGACTGATGGCACCATCCGTGTAGCCGATAAACTTCATGTGCGCGAAAGCATCGGCGATGAAGTCGCGTGCCGCCGGTTCTTTCCCAAGCATTTTTGCCCCATCTTCCGACGGCAACAGCGCGACGGCGTCGTAAAGCACCGATGGCCCGCCGTCAATCTTCTGCGCCGCTTCGATCCAAGAACCGTCGCTGGCTTTGACGCCGCCCACCTTCGGCGCGACAATTTCAAGCAGCGCGCCTTCGCTCTTCAGAGCGGATTTGAGCGATTCCAAGATCTTGATGTCTACGCCTTCAGTGACGAGGGCGCCTACCTTACGTCCCGTAAAACTCTTGGGGCCGTTGAGCAGGATGCTCAAGGCCGGCGACTTCTTTAAATCTTCGCGCGTCGGCCTGGCGGCGTCTGCTGCCTTAGGCAGCTCTTTGAGACCCAAACCATCGGCCACCTGTTTTGCCAGATCCGAGTGAATATTCAGGAGATGCGAGACCATGCGACTGCGAATGGCCACTCGTTCGACCTTGCTGAGCTCGAAGATGAGAGCGTTGGCGATATGGTTCTGTTCGGTGTCGGTCTGACTGATATAAAACTGTCGAGCTTGGCTGTAGTGGTCGGCGAAAGTTTCCGAACGAACGCGCAGTTTGGCACCCTCTTCCTCT
>DASUVS010000126.1:0-4613 GCA_036378835.1 Binatia bacterium
GATCAGCATCATCGAGCGGGCGCCGCATTTAAACACAGCGAAGCTTTTCATTGAATATGTGCTTTCCGAAGAGGGGCAGCGCTTGCTGGCAAAACGGGGACGGGAGCCGGCACGTCCGGGTATCAGGCCGGAAGGATATCCGACAACGCTGAAAGTTGTGCCGAGCCGAGTAGAGCTGGCGGAAAAGCTTGCCGATTATACAAGGCGCTACGAATCGTTATTCGTTAAATAATGGCGCCAGGCGCGCGGTTCAACGGTTCAAAAATTCCACGGCGCTTTCACGCTATTCAACGACAGAGGCTTTGGCCCATCCGACTTTGAACCATTGAACGATTGAATAGCGAAGCGGTTGAACGGAACAACTCAAGAGTTACTCGCTAGCCCGTCCCACCACCGGACCGGTTTTCGCGTGGCGTTCGGTTAGCTCGACAACATAGCCGTCCGGATCTTTGATAAAGGCGTAAATATCGTTGCCGCCGGGCCGGTTCGGTCCCGGGCCACTGACAAATTCCACGCCCTCTGCTTTGAGTTTTTCGCAGAGCTTGTAACAGTCGGAAACATAGAGCGCGATGTGACCCGTCCACTGCGCCAGAGGAGCTTTGCCTCGACTTTCGACGGACTCGATCAGTTCGAGCGACGGTCCTTCATCCTCGCTGCCGTATCCCAAATAGCGCACCCGTTCGTTTCGATCAGGCACATCGCGGATGCGTTGGATATCCATGCCGAGAAGACGGCTGTAGAAATCGACGGTCCGATCCATGTTACTCACCGGCAACATGGTATGTCGAATATGGAGCGTGATACCATCGATGGTGTTCTGTGGGAGCATTTTCTCCTCACCTCATTGTCCGGTGGAACCGGCTAGAAGCTTTGCTAGCGAACTATGATAGCGCTTTGACAAATGCGCGTTTGAGGAAAACCCCGATCAGGTGGCGCTTGTAGTCCGCGCCGCCTTCGAGATCATCGACCGGATCCGCCGCTTGCGCCAGGGCATCCGCGGCGTCCGCAAGCTGGGCTTCGACTTGCGCCCGTGACCCTTCCAAAAGGCGATTGGTTTTTTCTGATTGCGTCGGCACGGCGCTGACACTGCCGACCACCGCGCTAGCTTGCTTGATGTTCTCGCCATCAACATCGAGCACCAGCGCCAACCCCAATGTCGGCCGTTCCTTGAGCTGGTACTTTAGATAAATGGCGCGTTGGCTCGTCGTGGGAATCGGAATTTCGATCGCTTCCAGGAGCTCATCGCTTGCCAGCGAAGTCTCGTACGAGCCGGTGATCAACTTGTCGATGGTCAACGTTCGCCGCTTCGATTTCGCCTGCAGATGCGCTTTGGCGCCGAGCGCCAGTAGTAACGTGGCAGGATCGGAATGAGGTTCGGCAAAACAGAGATTTCCACCGAGCGTGCCGCTGGCGCGCACCCGGACATTGGCAACATTCTTTTCCATTTGGGCCAGCACCGGCAGATGCTGTTGCACGAGCGGCGAGCGCTCAATGGCGCGATGAGTCGCCGTGCCGCCGATGAAGAGAGCGCCGTTTTTTGACTCGATCTTGTCTAGACCCGGGATCGTTTTAACGTCGACCAGGTGCTCGTATCGTAGCAGGTCGTGTTTCATCGCCAGAAGCAGCTCGGTCCCGCCGGCGTAGAGCCGGCCCTTTTCGCCGAACTCGCCGAGCATCTCAGAGGCTTCGGCGACACTCTTGGGTTGGTACATCGAAAAACGTCTTAAGGGCATCATAGCAGTGGCCAAGATGAAGGATGAAAGCGGAAAGCTGAACCGCCGCTGAGATCCTTCTTATCTTTCGTTCATCCTTTCTTTTCTTTGAGGGCGCGCCAGACTTTTTCCGGAGTGAGCGGGGCCTGGCGGATGCGAACGCCGACGGCGCGCTCGACGGCGTTGGCGATGTTGGCGGCCATGGAATTCAAAGACGCTTCTCCTCCACCTTTGGCGCCATAAGGTCCTACGCCGTCCTGATTCTGCACCAGATGAAGCTCGACTTTTTTCGGCAAATCGGAAAATCGTGGCAGGCGGTAATCCAAAATGGATCCGTTCATCAACTGAGAACCCTCATAGACCAGTTCTTCGAACAAGCCGATGCCCATTCCCATGGTCGCGGCGCCGATATCCTGGCCTTCGGCCAACGCCGGATTGATGGCTAAGCCAACATCGCCGACCGTCGCCAGTTTCTCCATGGTGATTTTGCCGGTTTCTTCATCAACAGAAATTTCGACGCCGGTTGCTGCAGCTTCCCAGAAAACCGGCAGAGCCGCGAACTTGCCCGACTTTCTAATATACGATCGGCCAATGACTTCACCGTCCGGAAGCGCATAGAACTTGCTGATCACTTCCGACCAATTGAGCTGGGCTTCGCCGCAGCGCACGCCGCCGCGAACTACCTGGACGTCTTCGACTTTCACTTTGAGCACGTCGGCGGCCATCACCACCATCTGCTGGATCGCTTCGCGGCTGGCTTCGAAAACGGCGCTGCCCATCAATGTAGTCGTGCGGCTCGCGCCGGTGGATCGATCATAGGGAGTGATCGCGGTGTCCGATGAAACAACATTGACCTTGTCGAAATCGACACCCAACTCTTCCGCGGCAATTTGCGGGATCACCGTGTGACTTCCCTGGCCGAGCTCGGTGCTGCCGGTCATGATCGTGACCGAACCATCGGCATGCACCCGCACCGCGGTTGAGGTGAGCGGGTAAGCGCCGGCATCGCTGCCGGAGCAGGCAATGCCCCGCCCATGCCCCTGCGGCAAAGGATCTTTCCAGCCAATCGCGTTTGCCGCGGTGTCCAGATCCTCTTTTAACGTCCCATCGAAGGGGCGCATTCCCGGAAAAAACTCTTCCCCTGGTTTGGCGGCATTGGCCAGGCGAAACTCGTAAGGATCTTTACCGATTTTGGCGGCGAGCTCGTCGATTTGCGATTCGCCAGGCAAGGTCACCTGCGCGCAGCCGAAACCGCGATAGGAGCTCGCCGGCACGGTATTGGTATAAAGCGAGCAGTTCTCGATCAAGACATTCGGAATCGCGTAAGGACCGACACAGCGGTTGCTTGACTTCTCGACCACGAGAGGGCTGTTTTCCGCATAGGCACCGGTGTTCATGTAAATCCTCGCCTGCCGCGCGATGATTTTGCCGGTGGCATCCACTGCCGTGCGCATCCAGGTGTAGGCGTCATCGCTGCGCGTGGTGAGCATCGCTTCCTCGATCGTCAGCTGCAGCTTCACCGGTCGCTTGGCTTTCCATGAACATGCCGCTACCAGCGGTTCGATTTTGGTGTATGACTTGCTGCCGTAACCGCCGCCGACAAACGGCACGATCAAACGCACTTTGCTGACCGGCAGATTGAACACCGTTTTGAGGTCGTGCCGCACCATGAATGGATGCTGCGCCGACGAATAAATATTCACCCCCTGATCGGTGACATCGGCAACGGCGACGTAAGCTTCCATCGCATAGGCATAGGTCATCGGAAAATAGTACTCAGCCTCGACCACAGCAGCGGCGTTCTTGAAAGCCTCCTCGACGTTGCCCCATCTCACTTCATGTTTCTGGCAAATGTTGCTGCCCTTGCCCGCGGTCACTTCGCCTTCGAAGCCACGCAGCGCGCCGGCCTCGAATTGTCTTTCGTGCAGCAGCGGAGCATCCTTGGCCAATGCCTCTTGCGGCGTGAACACCGCCGGGAGCTCCTGGTATTTGACATCGATCAGCTCGAGCGCTTCAAAAGCGGTGCGCTCATCGACGGCGACCACAGCAGCCACCGGCTCACCGGCGTAACGGACTTTATCAATTGCCAGCAGCGGATGGTCCTTGACCGCATGGCCGTAGTAAGGGTTCAACCCCTCGAGATCATTACCGGTGACCACGCAGAAAACTCCCGGGTGCGCCCGCGCCCGCGATGTATCAATGGAGATAATCTTGGCGTGCGCATAAGGGCTGCGCAGCACTTTGGCGTAAGCCATGCCGATGAGCTTCAAGTCGGCCACGTACTGGGCCTTGCCGGTGACCTTTACACGGCCGTCGCGCCGCGGCAACGAATGATTGACGACATGAAAATCAGTTTTCTTCTCTGCGCTCACTTCTTGGACTCCTTGCTCATCACCTGAGCGGCACGTTTAATGACTGATTGATTGACCATGTAGAAAGATTGTGGCGTTCACTTCTTCGTCTCCCTGCTCGGGTCTGGGCGGCGCGTTCAATGAGTAAATGATAGACAACGTAAAATCGATTTTCTTCTCTGCTCACTTCTTGGACTCTTTGCTCCTAGCCTGGGCGGCCGGTTCAATGAGTAAATGACAGCCACGCAGAAGCGGTTTTCTTTTTGCGCTTACTTCTTGCCGCTCATCGCTTGGGCGGCGCGTTCAATAGCGGCAACGATAGGAACGTAACCCGTGCAGCGGCAGATATTTCCGTCCATATGATGAATGATTTCCTCGCGGCTGGGTGTCGGGTTTTCATCGAGCAGCGCTTTCGCTGACATGATCATGCCCGGCGTGCAAAAACCGCATTGGAAAGCAAAATCGTCGATGAACGCCTGCTGAATCGGGTGGAGCGTGCCGTCGGGTTTTTCCAAGCCTTCGATTGTCGTGACGCTTTTACCTTGTGCTT
>DASUVS010000127.1:0-3255 GCA_036378835.1 Binatia bacterium
GGCCGCACGACCACCCATTGCAGAACCTGATCATTCGCAGCGATAACAGTTTTGAAAGGCGCGCCGCCTTTGGAAATTGCCACCAGCGCGCTGCTACCCGAGCCAGAAAATTGCACGTTGCCGGCAGTCAACGCCTGTAGACCCGGCGCGTTTTGCATGTAAACGAGCTTAAGATCGATGCCCTCTTCCTTCAGGTATCCGCGATCCTGAGCGATCGGCAAAATCGTATACTGAAAAGCTTTCGACGTTAGTGCCACGGTAACGGTCTCCTGACCGTGTGCAAGCCAGGACGAAATGCCCATGCACATCACCAAAGAAAACGAGCGCGCGAAAAACTTAAACAACATTGAAATGCACCTCCTATGACGTTGACCAAGTCAACGTCGATGCTTATCGCTTTAAAAGCGCGAACCTTTATCCGTCAAAGAAATGCGCCCTAACCTACTATCAGGTCATTGTTTCCGTCAAATTGAAAGACTCCGAAAAGACTCTGTTCTGCTACGCATTGACATGAGAGCTCAGGCTTGGATAGGCTGACTGCAGAATGACAGGGTAATGGAAGGAGCTGCAATGAAAGCCATTCGCATCCACAATTTCGGACCAACCGAAGACGTGCTCCAGTTCGAAGAAGCGCCGGTGCCGGAGCCGGGCTCTGGCGAGCTACTGATCAAAGTCGAAGCCGCTTCGCTTAATCGAGCCGATCTTGGCTTGCGCAGCGGCAATTACCGCATAGCTCAGGAAGATCTGCCGATCATTCCCGGCCGCGAATTTGCAGGGCGAGTGACCAAACTGGGCGACGGTGTGAGTGACTTCCAAGTCGGGCAGCGAGTCGTCGCCTACACCGGCACCGGCGGATATGCCGAATACGCCAAAGCGAAAGTATCTGAAGTGCGGCCGCTGCCGGATGGCGTGGACGCCGCCGCCGCAGCAGCGCTTCCGACAGTTTTTTTAACTGCCTGGTTCGCTCTGATGGAAGAAGGCAAACTTAAATCGGGCGAGTGGCTGCTGGTGCAAGCCGGCAGCAGCGGCGTCGGTACTGCGGCGATTCAAATTGGCAAAGACGTGGGCGCTAAAGTAGTTACAACGACCAGTGGCGATGAGAAAGCGCGCAGGCTGGGGCAACTTGGCGCGGATGCCGTGATCGATTACACCCAAACTGATTTGGTTGCGGAAGGTAGGCGCGCCACAGGCAATCGCGGCTTTGATGTCGTGCTCGAAATGATCGGCGGCGAGGTTTATCAGAAAAGCATCGAAGTTCTTGCGCCCGCCGGCCGGCTGGTTTCTATCGGCGGCGCCTTTGGCAAAATCCCGGACACGCCTCCCGCTCTTAGCGAAGGACGAACCGCCAGCCGCTTTTCGATTACGAATTATTTGAAGGCGCATCCCGAAGGGTTCAAGCAGCTTGACGCTGCGCTACACTGGGTCCGTGATGGAAAATATCAGGTGGTCATCGATCGTAGATTTCCCTTGGCGGAAACGCGCGCGGCGCAACGTTTTCTCGAGGGACGGGATCACTTCGGTAAGATCCTCTTGATTCCTTAAGCCCGAACCAAACCACCTCTCTAGAGGCGCCAATCAGGATCGGTCGTCTTCGGGCTGTTCTCCGGCTCAGGTTCCACATTGGCAATCGTTGGCGCTGCTTTTTTGCCGGCGCCCATGAGAAGCAAGCAGAACTCTTCAGCGTCTTCGTAACTCACAGGTGTTCCGCCGATGCTACCGGTGCCACCGAGAATCTGAATTTCATTTCTCTTGTGAAACCAGAACAGTGCAATCAGGGCTAGGCCGGCAATCAGCAGCCCGTATTGAATCCATGACAAGGTCGATGGCGAGACGGCAAACAGCCGGGTGTTAAGAGTGATCCCCTCCGGCTGATTCGTCTGATTGGCAATGATCATTGCCAGGGAAGCAAGAAATAAGATCAGACCCAGAACGAGCGCCCCCCTGCTTCGTCGCCAGCTTAGACGAACCGTGGTGATCGCCTTGCGCGGGATGATTGCTCGGTTCTCGCCGAACATACCGTAATCCTGATGTTGGAAAACGTGGCCGGTCGTCAACACCAACTGGCTTTTGTCGGTCAACCGCAACCAGCCGAGTTCCCTCTCATCTTCCATCGTTTCTCCGTCAGGCGAGTTCGACCTCTGCCTCTTGCATGATTATCGGTGACCTTTTCTGTGACGCAACAAACCAGGAATCGGCCGTTTTAATTTGCCGCCAGTGGATACATTCGTTTGGGATTTTGCGTCATGATCTTCTGCTTGGTTTCCATCGCGAGGTCCTCACGAGCGACAAATTTGCTGACATTTTCGCGAAACTCCGAGCGTGGTTCGTGGGGAAAATCAGTCGCGCAGAACAGGATATCGTCGCGTAACAGGTCGACGATTCTGGGGATGCCGAGTTCCTCGAGTTCACAATGGATGAAGATACGGCCGCTTTTGAGATGTTCGGAGGGAGTGATCTTTAGCTCGGGGACCTGCGCGCTCCGGTGTTCGTATTCCAGGTCCATGCGTTCCATCAGATACGGCACCCAGCCGCAACCAGCCTCGGCAAAGGCGACTTTTAATCTGGGAAATTTGTCGAAAACACCGCCATAGATCATCCCGGTCATTTGAATCATCTGTCCAAAGCCGTGACTCAAGGTCCGAACCTCGATGAGACGGTCGAAGGCATCCACGCCGATGCCTTGAGTGGGCGCCGCATGAACCGCCAACAGCGCCTCCAACTCTTGGGCCGCTTCATAGACTGGAAAATATCTCTCGTCACCGAAGGGCTGCCTCATTCCGACTGCCGGGAGAATCGCGCCGACCATGTTGAGTTCCTTGACCGCTCGCCGTAACTCCTTTACGGCCTCCGGTATGGATTGCAGCGGAATCAGCGCCATGCCACGAAGCCGCTTCTCCTGCTTTAAAAATACTTGCGACAAATAATTGTTATAGCCTTGGGCTATCGCGCAGGCCCAATCCTTGTCTCGGATCAAACCGAAGGTCAGTCCGGCGGTGGGATACAGTACCGACCATTCGATCTCATCTTCATCTAGAAAATCCTTCCATTCTTTGAGCGATCCCTGTGCCACATAGCGACCTTTGCCATCCACGACGCGCAAAGCCTGACGGTGGAATCCATCCAAGGTTGGGAAGAACGGGAACGACAAGAGATCCTCCCTGCCCTTATAAGGCGGCGGCAAGAAATCCAAAAGAGCCCGATCATTTTCGACTACATGTCCGTCAGCATCGATAAATCCCTTAACCTTAGTCATCG
>DASUVS010000128.1:0-22397 GCA_036378835.1 Binatia bacterium
CTTTGGCCGCGCGCGCCTGGGCAAGACTGGCATCGGTGGCGAGGACCGTGACTGACTGAGCGATTTGTTCCGTCAAAGCGCCGTCGCCACAACCTAGATCCATGATAACCTCGCCGTTTTTGGGCGCAAGCAGTTCTAAAAGCGGCTGACCCAGATTTGCGACGAAGCGCGCATCCCTGGCATAAGTCTCGGGGTTCCAGATTGTCGTGCGGTTCATCTAGCGATTTTCTAACAGCTTCCGCTCGGGTTGAAAACGATGATTCGATCGGCTTACTGTAAATGTTTAAAATGGCTACGAAAGACGCTGATCTGGCAGCATTGAGAATTGATCGCTCGTTTCAGCGTGGCGATCGGCCGCGTAAATCGCGAATCAAACCGAAAATTCTGATTGGTGCGATTGTCGCTCTTGTGTTGGCGGCAACGATCATGTTTTTCAAAGGTCTGTTCGATCCGGCCGTCGAAGTCCAGCTGGCGACGGTGGCGCTAACCTCACCGTCACAGACTAATTCGATATTGACCGCCAGCGGTTACGTCGTGGCCCGCCGCAAGGCAGCGGTCGCTTCCAAAGGTACCGGACGTTTAGTGCTCCTCAATGTAGAAGAAGGTGATCAGGTCAAAAAGGGCCAGGTGATCGCCCGGCTCGAAGATGCCGACGTGGTTGCCGCCCGTGAGCGCGCTCGACAAAGCCTGCTCCTTGCGGAAGCCGACCTCTACGATGCAAAGACGTCTTACGAGCGCCTGCGTACACTACTTAAACAGGCGGCGATAGCCCAGGCCGACTACGACGTCGCCGAGGCGCGTTACAAACGAGTCATTGCATCTATAGATGTCGCGAGATTCGCCCTGAAGGAAGCGGAAGTCGCTGTTGAAAATACCCGGATCATTGCGCCCTTCGATGGCACTGTTCTGAAGAAGAATGCCGATGTCGGTGAAATTGTCGCGCCGCTGGCGGGCGCCGCCAGTTCGAAGGCGGCGGTGGTGACGATCGCTGACATGTCTTCTCTGGAAGTCGATGCCGACGTGTCCGAAGCCAACATTACCAGGGTGGCGCCGGAACAGCAGTGTGAAATTACTCTCGACGCCTATCCGCAGCAGCGATACCCCGGATACGTCACGAAGATTGTTCCTACCGCCGATCGAACCAAAGCGACCGTTTTGGTTAAGATCAAGTTCAAGGAATATGACCAGCGGGTTCTGCCGGAAATGAGCGCAAAAATCAGCTTTCTCGCGATCGGCTACAAGGCGGACAGCGCCGATTACAAGCTGCTGCTCACGGTGCCCGAAACGGCAGTGGCCAGTCGCGCCGGCCGCGCGGTTGTCTATCAAATCAGAGACGATCGCGCCGTTGAAGTGCCGGTGAGCACAGGTCAGAAGCTCGGCGGCCTGATTGAGATCAAGAGCGGCATTACAGAGGGAGAGAAGATCATTGCCAAGGCTGATGATCGGATCGCAACGGGAGCAAAAGTTGCCGTCAAGGGACCCTAACTCTTGCCATCGCAGCATGGAAACTCCGCTCATCGAAGTTGTCGATCTGTTCAAATCCTACCAACGTGACAGCTTGGAGATTCCGGTTCTGCGTAATATTTCTCTCGAAATTGCAGAGGGAGACTTCCTTGCCTTTATGGGGCCGTCCGGCTCGGGTAAAACCACTCTGTTGAATCTGATCGCCGGCATCGATAAGCCAACCTCGGGGAAAATCTTGATCGGCGAGATCGATATCACGGAATTAAGCGAAACCGAGCTCGCGGTGTGGCGCTCGCAGAATATCGGATTTATCTTTCAGTTCTACAACCTCATACCGGTGCTCACTGCGTTGGAAAATGTCGAGCTGCCGCTGGTTCTGACCCCGCTCTCGAGGAAGGAGCGCCGCAGTCATGCCGCAACGGCATTGGAGGTTGTCGGCCTCGGCGAGCGTATGCATCACTATCCACGCCAACTTTCGGGCGGCCAGGAACAGCGGGTCGCCATCGCTCGAGCGATCGCGACGGACCCCGCGATCCTGGTTGCCGATGAGCCGACCGGCGATCTCGACAAGATCTCCGCCGAAGAGGTGCTGGAACTGATGCACCGATTAAACCGCGAGCTTAACAAGACGATTCTTATGGTCACCCACGACCCGCGCGCCGCCGAGCGCGCGCGCTCGGTACGAAACTTGGACAAGGGCGAGTTGGCGTAGGAAAGATCGTGGAACTGCTGAAGCTTCTCCTGCGCAACACGTTGCGTCACAAGCTACGAAGTTTCCTGACGTTGACCGGGATTGGCGTCGCCGTCATGGCGTTTGGGCTACTGCGAACCGTGGTGACGGCGTGGCACGCCGGGGTCGAAGCATCGGCGGCAAATCGATTGATCACCCGGCACGCCGTGTCATTCGTGTTTCCTCTGCCGCTGGCGTATCGAGACCGCATTGCTCAGGTGCGCGGCGTCAACAAAGTCACTTACGCGAATTGGTTCTCCGGCGTGTACATCGACAAGAATCAGTTTTTCGCTCGTTTGGCGGTGGACTCCGAGACGTTTTTCGATGTTTATCCCGAGTTCATTATCGAACGCGAACAATTCGAAGCTTTCAAACGAGAGCGCAATGCCTGCATCATCGGCATCGATATCGCGCGCCGCTATGGTCTCAAGCTCGGCGATATCATGCTGATTGAGGGAGATGTTTATCCCGGGCAGTGGGAGTTCGTCGTGCGCGGCATTTACCAGCCGAAGGATCAGACCACCGATCCCGCGAGCATGATGTTTCATTATCAATATCTGGAGGAACGGGTGCGCCAGGACATGCCGCAGCGCTCCGGAGAGATCGGTTGGTACGTTGTGCGCATCGATGATCCGGACAGCTCCGCGGCGATCTCGCAAGAGATCGATCAGTTGTTCGCCAATTCCCGAGCCGAGACCAAGACCGAGACCGAGCGAGCCTTTCAGCAGAGTTTTTTATCGGCAGCCAGTGCCGTCATTACGGCCATGAATATCATGTCTTTCGTCATTATCGGAATTATCCTGCTGGTCCTGGCCAATACCATGGTAATGTCCGCGCGCGAACGCACGCACGAATTCGCGGTGCTCAAGGCCCTTGGGTTTTCCGGCGGCCAGTTGTTTTTCCTGATTGCCGGCGAAGCTTTGATACTTTCGACGCTCGGGAGCGCTCTGGGACTGCTAGTGACCGTGCCGGCGGTGGAAGGATTTCAAACGGCGCTGCCTAAAGGCTGGTTTCCGGTTTTTTACATCAAGCCCGAGACCATCATCCTGGGTTGTGTTTCGGCCTTCGTCGTCGGCCTAGCGGCCTCGCTGATACCTCTGCGGCGGGTTCTGACCACCCGCATTGTCGAAGGTCTTAGGCATGTCGGATAGATGCGGATTCCGCTGAAATACATTCTGCGCAGTTCTTCCTCGCGCCGCTTGACCACGGTGATCACGATACTCGGCATCGCCTTGGTGGTGTTCGTTTTCACCGCCGTCTTGATGATGGCCAACGGCGTCGAGAAGACACTTCGCTCCACCGGTTCGGATGATAACCTGATTGTCGTGCGCAAGGCGGCCATGAGTGAAATCATGAGCATCCTCGATCGAGACGCTGCGAGTATCGTCAGTAACATGCCCCAGATCGCGAGCTTTGCCGACGGGCGGCCGATGAGCTCCAAAGAGGCGGTGGTGATCATCAATCTCAACAAGATCGGCGCGCCGGGAATCAGCAACGTCATCGTGCGCGGCGTCGAACCGGCCGCGTTTCCACTGCGGCCCCAGGTCAAAATGGTTCAGGGCCGAATGTTTCGCTGGGGCGCACGTGAAGTCATTGTCGGCGCCGGCATCACGCATCGATTCGAAGGCGCGCAGATCGGCGAGAAGATGAAATTTGGCGGCGATCTCTGGACGGTGGTGGGTATCTTTGAAGCGGCCGGCAGTGGTTTTGAGTCCGAGGCCTGGGGTGACAGCAATCAAATTATGGATGCGTTCAAGCGCTCATCATTTTCGACGGTGACGATGAGACTAAAACAACCCGACGATCTTTCGGAGATTGCGGCGGCATTCGAATCGGACAATCGCTTGCAATATTTTGCCGCCAAACGGGAGAAGAAATTCTTCGAAGAACAATCGGAGATGATGGCCAAGTTCATTCGAATCCTCGGTATCTTTGTGACCGTTATTTTCAGCACTGGCGCGACCATCGGCGCGATGATCACTATGTATGGCGCGGTAGCTAATCGAACGGTGGAAATCGGCACGTTGCGGGCCTTAGGTTTTTTTCGGCGCAGCATCCTGCTGGCCTTCTTGGGCGAGTCTTTCGTATTGTCTCTGGCAGGCGGAATAGTGGGACTAGGTTTGGCTTCTGTGCTGCAGTTCTTCAGCATATCGACGTTGAACTTCGGTTCGTTCTCGGAGCTCGCTTTCTCTTTCGCGCTGTCGCCTTCGATCATCATAACCTCGCTGGGATTTTCCCTGCTCATGGGCCTGATCGGCGGCTTCTTGCCCGCGCTCCGAGCAGCGCGGTTGAATATCATTCAAGCGTTAAGAGCCGTGTAGCGACATTCGGCCCCATCGCTTCGATTGAGCCGCCCGGTCGTATGTGAGACGTAAGCCGTTCGCGATAGTATCATCTGCCAGTGCATGTGCGGCAAGAGACGTTGAGCGGCCCTCGCAAATCGATCTCACGAGCTTAGTTACAACGAGCTGAAAATTATCAGCCGGTTCTCGAAAAGAGCATTGGGCCAGTGTTACCGGTCAGTTCGGAATGGGGCGGCGAGGATATCGCTCATGCGGGGCTATCCAAAGGCGTAACTTTCAACGATCGAAAACTTATCATCTTTCGTTGCGCTTCATCATACAGTCCTAGTCGCAGCAAACTGAAGCTTTTCCAGAGAGTGATGGGTTTAACTTCCTGAAACGCCGGAATCTCATCGTAGCAGCGTTGCAGGTTGTAGTTGGGAATATTGGGTCGAACGTGGTGGATATGGTGCAGACCTATGTTACCCGTAAACCACTGAAGAACTTTCGGCAGCTTGAGATACGAACTACCTTCCAGCGCCACCCGCAGAGGATTCCAAGCTTCGTGCCGCGCCCAATAAACATTTTCAAACTGATGTTGAACATAAAACAACAACAGCCCGAGAGTTCCGCCAACCAAAATAATCGGCAGCTGAATCAGCAGATACGTCTTAAGACCGATAGTGAAGCCGGCAACGGCGACGATTGCCAGTAGCGCCAAGTTGGTGAAGAGCACGCTTCTGCGCTCCCTCTTTCCGGCGCCCTTGGTAGGAAATCGCTGGATGAACAAGAACAAGAGCGCTGCACCCGGCCCGAACAAGACGAAGGGATTCCGATAGAATCGATACCTGAGTCGTTTTCGTGCGGAGGCTGCCAGATACTCCTCTTTTGTCATCGTCCAGATATCGCCGATACCCCGGCGGTCGAGGTCTCCAGCCGTAGCATGGTGTGAATTGTGGCCATACTTCCAATCCTCAAACGGTGTAAACGTGAAAATGCCTGAGACATAACCGAGAATTGTGTTTGCCGTCCGAGACGGGAAGAAAGAACCGTGACAGCAATCATGGAAGAGAATGAAGATACGGACCATCATTCCTCCCGCCACTAGCGCCAACGCGAGAGTGATCCAGTATGGATAGCCCCTCTGAACTGTTTGCAACATCAGGGCCCACAAGAGGCAATAAGGAATAAACGTGTTTAGTAGTTGCCCAAGCGCTTTGCGGAGATTTGAAGATCCGTAAGCAGCAATGGTCTTATGCCACGTTGGTTCGAACCGTTTCAGTTTGCTAGTAGCTAGATTGGCAAGCGGGTCGCGCTTCCCGGGCTGTAGAGCTTGTTCCTGCGGTAATGAATTTTCCATGTAACAAATGATCTCGCGTCTCCCAATTACGGCGGCGCCTCAGCCTGGCGGTCAAACCGAACCGATAATTGACAAGTAAACGGCCCGGGAGTGCTAGTAAATGATCGATCCCTTCTCGATCTGTTTTTTTCGGTCGTCGTATTCTTCACGGGATATTCTCTTGTTTTTATAGTCTTCCTCCAGCTGCTGCATCTGGCGATAAGCCTGATATTCGTAACCTCCGCCAGCGGCGCCGGCACCTACCAAGGCCCCTGAAATAAATTCACATCCCGATTGAGCGAGACCTACTATAAGCACGGACAGCAACATTAGTTTTTTCATTCAAACCTCCTGAATTTTTGAATAGGCACGAAGCAAGCTAAAAAAACCGCCGGATGGTCCCTAAACTGCCGCCGGGAAAACAATCTTGAAAGTCGTACCGCGGCCAGCTTCGCTGGTATGGTCGATCGTGCCGTTATGGGCCAAGACGATTTGTTCTACAATTGGCAGGCCCAAGCCGCTACCATGCACCTTCGTGGTCTGGAATAATGCGAAAGGATCTATACCCTCTGGCATACCAATCCCCGTATCAGCGATCTCCAAAACTACAGTGGCGCCCAAGGAGTAACCTCTGATCGTTAGTTCTCCTCCTCGCGGCATGGCATCCAGGGCATTGCTGCAGAGATTCAAGATTACCTGCTTTATTTTTGCCGTGTCTAATTTAACAGCCGGCAAGCCGTCCTTAAATTCAAGTTTAAGGTTCACTCCGGCAGTCTGATAGACGACCAGCTGTATCGCTAATGCATCTTCGACTACCTGACGTAAATCACTGCCTGTAAGATTTAGATTCTGCGGAACCGAAGCGGAGCGAAACTCCTCAAGCAAGATGATCAAACGATCGACTTCTCGCCTGAAACTGCGCATCGTTGTTGTCAATAGCGGGTCATGGTTTGTTTTGAGGTCGCGCTCGATCAGTTCGAGAGAGGCGGACATCCCCTGAAGCGGGCTGGCGACTTCATGTGCAAAGAGGGCGGTCGTAGTATTCAGTAAAGCGGTAAACCGCCTGACTTGCGCTCTTTGCTGCGACTGCTTATGGTGCGGCTGCAAGCCGCCGGCTATTGCCCTGAGGTGAGTAACGCCGCCGGTTCTATGTTTGGTTCCCGAAGCAGAGGACTTATTCGGAAGATCGTTTTCCTCGCCGGTTCGCTCCATTAGTTGTTGCTCCCTTATGTAAGTATCATGTGCCAGAGGCACTATTCGAATCGTCAGATCTCTAGACTAGCACTGAGTATCGCGAGACCGAAATCGGCACTGTCTAATAGTGGACAATCGTGAAAAATATTTTGTGCGGGTCCTCAGTCTATTAAGGACCTCCGCGCTGACGGTCGGCAGACGATATTTGCGGCTCACCGCGTGATTGGTGCGATCACTGTCCGCGAGAAGTCAGCGGCTAAAATCTTCTCTGACCTGAGAACGTTCGGGAGAGGATCAGCGCTTGCCTTTAACCCTGTTTGCATCCCAATGAGCCAAATAAAAAATGACTGCCAAAACAAGGATCATCACCACAAAGGGCGCTACTGCTTGCATCGAGTTCTCCTTATTTCCCCGCTGGGCTATTGATAATCTGCCCCGGGCGACGTGAACAACACCTGAGGGAGGCTGACTTATGCGGAATCAAGCATTGCTGACGCCGCGCTCGTTGGTTATCGCGCCTCGCATTTAGGATTCATATCGAAGTTCGACAATTGGTGCCGTCTAATAGTGGACAATTTTGAAATGATTAATGCGGCCGGGCGTGCTTACCCCTTGCATGACGTCGAAACTTAAAGGCGCTTCAGTTTCGGTCGCTCCTGCCATAGCTTCAGGATTGAAGCTGTCAGACGAAGTGGCAATTGCATTTCTGCTGCAAGGCTTGAGCGGGGTTGCTTGCTTGGAAAAGAAGAGCAAAGTTCGCTCGTTGTGTTTGGCAGGAGACCGGCATCAAAGAATTTCGCCGCTCGCAAAGCAAAGTATTTACTTGAAGCACTGCAAGAGACGAGATTCATCGGCAGAAGATCACGGTAATCTCACAGCAGAGGCTCATGAGTCCCGGTCTGAACGGCATGGGTGAGTCTCTGGGTTTGCGGCAACCTGATAAGGCGCGTATAAGCAATGTACCCCTGATCTCGCGATCCATCTCGTGATCAATAAGCGGAGTAAAAGTATACAAGATAGCTGTTTTTTTGCTTTTGAAAGTTCACAACGAGCCTTAGATATAGGATATTTGACCCCGATTTATGACAATGGTGGCTAGAAAAAGCGAAAAAATCTTTGCACAAAAAGCCGCCAGGCCCGCCAGTCGAAAATTAGCCAAGGGGCGACGAACCAGCGACTCCGCTGCAGTATCTGAAGATCGGAAGGACGGCTTTCACATAGTCGGAATCGGCGCTTCTGCGGGCGGTTTGAAAGCGCTTGAAAGTTTTTTCTCAGCCATGCCGGTCAATTGCGGGATGAGCTTCATCGTAATTTCTCACCTGGATCCAAAGCATAGCAGCATGCTGCCCGATTTGCTGAAGAGATACACCAAGATCATGGTGGACAGAGCCCAAAACGGCATACGTGTCGAGCGCGACCGCATTTACGTCATACCTCCCAACACAGAAATGACCCTTGTACGCGGGACGCTGGTATTGAAAAAACCTTCGGAGCCGCATGGACAGAGATTTCCCATAGACACTTTTTTTCGCTCTTTAGCGCGGGACCGGAAGCAGCGGGCTATCTGCATCATCCTCTCGGGAACCGGTACCGACGGGACGTCGGGACTCCGGGATGTCAAAGCCGAAGGCGGCATGGCGATGGCCCAGGCGACAGCGTCGGCCGAATACGATGGGATGCCCCGGAGCGCCATTGCAACCGGTCTCGTCGATTATAGCTTGCCGGCGGAAAAGATGCCGGCCCAGTTGATCAAATATGTGAGCGACCGACATCTTAAAGGAGATGCCGGTACGCACGTGGAACAACCTGCAGAATCGATGGAGGAGTTATTCCATCTGCTTGAGTCCCAAACCGGCCATGATTTTTCATCGTATAAAAAGAGCACCATCAGCAGGCGGTTTAACAGAAGGATGGGCGTGCAGCGCATCAAGAGCCTGTCTTCCTACCTTGGTTTTATTCGACGAAATCCGTCGGAAATTGATGCTCTTTTTAAAGAATTGCTCATCGGTGTCACCCACTTTTTCCGCGATCCTGAGGCATTTAAGAGCCTGAGCAAAGTACTCAGTGCGACTTTACGGAAACACCCCAAGGACAGCACATTTCGGATCTGGTCTCCCGGCTGCTCCACCGGGGAAGAGCCCTACTCGCTCGCGATCCTGCTTGATGAGTGCAGGAGCAAACTTAAGAAACGCTTTCGCGTACAGATTTTCGCGACGGATGTCGACAGCGAGGCAATCAGCTTGGCTCGCGCGGGCGTGTATTCAGGGAGCGTTGTCTCCGGACTCACGGCCGAGCGGTTGAAGCGGTTCTTCCTCAAAGACAACGGCGTATACCGCGTCAAGAAAGAAATCCGCGACATGGTGGTTTTTGCCGAACAAGATCTCATCAGGGACCCGGCGTTTAGCAAACTGGATTTGATTTCGTGCAGAAACCTCTTGATCTACCTGGAAACGGAATTACAAAAGCAGTTGTTGCGTCTTTTCCACTATGCTCTGAAGCCCGGAGGTCTGCTCTTTCTAGGCACCTCAGAGAGTATCGGCATCTTCAGTCATCTCTTTTCTCCAGTCGATAAGAAATCCAAAATTTTTAGACGGAGGAATGGCGGAGCTTTCGCCAATGAAGCCGTTGGGGAGTTCCTTGTCAGGCCTCTAACGCATGCCCGACCCGACCGCGCGCCTGGGCGGCCCGGAAAGAAGAAGGACGACAACGGTCCGGTCATCACGAATCTGACTGAAAAGAAGCTCCTGGAAGAATATACTTCCCCATCTGTGCTCATCAATCAGAACGGCGACATCGTGTATGCCTTCGGCCGAACTGGAAAGTACCTGGAGCTGCCTCAGGGGCACGCCGCGTTGAATATTCACGATATGGCCCATCCAGGTATTAAAGATGCGTTGGCCGCCGCCATTCACGAAGCCGCTATCCGAAACAAACGGGTTGTAGTGGAAGGTTTGATCTTGAGCCCCGAGGCGGAACTTAACAGGGTCAAAATCAGCATCGAGCCGTTACAGGTCAAGCCGGAGGGAAGCGTCGGGATGATGGTGGTTACTTTTGAGGATATTGGCGTTGAGATGAAAGACGGCACGCCAAAGCGCAGGGGAGCGGGCTATGGCACTCAACTGGAGCGCGAGTTGAAGCTTGCTCGACAGCGTCTCAAAAGGAGCATCGAAGATTTGGAGGTGTCCAACGAGGAGCTTAAATCGGCCAATGAAGAGTCTCAGTCCACTAATGAGGAATTGCAAAGCACGAACGAAGAATTAGAAACCTCGAAAGAGGAACTGCAATCGATTAACGAGGAACTGGTGACAGTCAATGCGGAGCTTCAGGGTAAGATCGAAGAGTTAACGGTGGTGAACGACGACGTGAGAAATCTGCTCGATAACACAAATATTGCCACGATTTTCCTCGATAAGCAGCTGCGCATCAAGCGATTCACTCCCGCAGCGACCAAAATCGTGAATTTGATCCCAACTGATATTGGAAGACCCCTGAATCATCTTGTTTTCAACCTGGAATTGCCCGTCCATGCGGAAGCGAAGAAAGTCCTTGAGACGCTCATCCCCAATGAGATGGAGGTGAGAAACAATGAGGGTCGATCCTACCTCAGTCGCATCATGCCTTACCGTACCGTGGACGATTTGGTTGACGGTGTTGTGATCACATTCACGGATATCACTGAAAGTAAGAGGGCTTTGGTTCAGCAGGAGATGCTTGATTATCTTAAGAGCATCGTCGCGACGATCCGCGATTCACTGGTGGTTCTGGATGGTGATTTGAAGGTCATTACGGCTAGCCGGTCTTTTTACCAAACCTTCCAAGTGCAACCCGAGTCCACGGAAGGGGTGTTGCTCTACGAGTTGGGCGACGGGCAGTGGAATATCCCCAGCCTGAGAGAATTGCTGGAGAAAATCCTAACCACTAACGCTTCTTTTGAAGATTTCCCCGTTGAGCATGATTTTCCTGGCATCGGACACAAGAAGATGCTCTTGAACGCCCGTAAAGTTTACCGGGAAAATATCGATACGGGAAGAATTCTGCTCGCCATCGAGGACACTACGGGAGCGGTGAGCGCAAGCTGAGGCCTCTTACTCTGCGAGAAAGGCGGACTACGTGATGCGCGAAAAAGATAAAGAAGAAGTCAACCTGCGTAAGAGGGCGGAGGACTTGCTGAAAAAGACCGGCAAGAGCACGCCGCGGATCGTCCATCAACGTGCTGCCGAGGTGATCCACGAATTGGATGTGCACCGTGTCGAACTGGAGATGCAAAACGAAGAGCTACGCAGAAGTCAGGTCAGCGCTGAAGAGTCGCAGCGCAAGTATGCCGAGTTGTACGAATTTGCCCCCATTGGCTTTTGCAGCTTTGATCGAAAGGGACAGATTCAGCAGGTCAACCTCGCCTGTGCTCAGATGCTGCGCATAGAGAAGCGTTATCTGCATAAGAGATGGTTCCGGAGTTTTGTCAGTCCCGGGTTCCGGGATGAATTCGACCGGTTCTTTCACAAGCTTTTTCAACCCGGACATCGAGAATCCTGCGAGTCGCAGCTCACGCGCCACGACGGCGCTCTAATTGATGTCGAATTGGTCGGGGGTGCGGTAGCTGATCCTGCTCTGGGCGTTGCCCATGAAAGCCAGATAGCCATCCTCGACATTTCACAAAGAAAGAAGGCCGAAAGCTGGTCCCGCAGGCTGGTCGAAACAACCCAGGACGCCGTTTTATCCATCGACAGAAAAGGCAGAATCGTGCTGTTCAATGCGGCCGCAGAGCAAACCTTCGGCTATAGCAGGAACGAAATAGCGGGGCAAAAGGTAAACGTACTCATGTCGGAACCCTATGTGTCGCAGCATGACGAATATATTGCTCGTTACGAGAGGACCGGCGAAGCTCACGCCATTGGCCGAATTCGCACTGTGACGGCGAAACGCAAGAACGGCGATCTGTTTCCCATTGAGCTGTCTGTCACCGAAATTCCAACCGACGAGGACGTTCACTATGCGGCGTTTATTCGCGACATATCCGACAAGACCAGGCTGCAGGAGCAATTGCTCGAAAGCGAGCGACTCGCGGCGATCGGCGCGACGGCAGCCAAAATCGCCCATGAGATTGCCAATCCGCTTAACAATATCTATATGACCACTCAAGTACTGGAGCGCGAGCTGGCGAAGGAGGAGATTCCGGTGCATGGACAGCTCGCATCCGATCTTAAGACTATCACCAGCGAGACTGCCCGTCTGAACGCATTGCTGCAGCAATTCCGCATGATCTCACGGAAGGAGACCTATGACTTTCATCCGGTGAGTATCGCTGCGCTGATCAAAGAGGTAGCGGACACTTGCCGCGCAATCTGGGCGGATCAGAAAATTCATTTCGACCACGTCTTTGAGCCGAACCTCCCATCGATCTCTGCCGACCGTGACAAATTAAAACAGGTCCTCCTTAATCTCTACAAGAACGGCGCGGAGGCCATGCCGGGCGGCGGCAAGATCACCGTCAAGGCGTCGTCGACGGAAACTGGCGTTCTTGTTGAAATTACTGACACCGGCACGGGGATTCCTCCCGATATGGATATCTTCGAACCCTTCGCCACGACCAAGCTCGGCGGAACGGGGATCGGCATGGTGGTGGTTCGTCAAGTAGTCACGGCGCACGGCGGATCGATTACGTACCACAGTGAACCGGGCAAAGGGACGTCATTCTTCATTGCGTTACCGGCTTTAAAAAGTTAGATCAGATGTTGCGCGGCGCCGCCGCAATCAGGCGATTTGCGCGAGATAGTCGGTGAGCTTACTTTCTTTGATGATGAGAAAACGGTCTTTGTTGGTCTCGATCAATCCCAGATTGTGAAATCTTTGCATAAATAAGCTGATCCGGGGCCGGGTGGTTCCGACCATCTCCGACAATTCTTCGTGCGTAATCCTAAGCTCGATGCGAATACTGCGCGGGTCTTTCTTGCCCATTGTTCGGGCCAGCTGCAACAATGTCTGGCCCAGCCGCTGCTCGCTATCGACAGTCACCAGATTGGCGATGATCTGCTGCTGGTCGGCAATGCGCACGGCAAGGTAACGTACGAACCCCTGCCAGAGCGAGTCCCGCCCCAAACGCGCGAAGAACTGGATGGAAGGTATTTGCTTTAAGCTCGTTGCCTTCATCGCAGTGGCTGTCTCCAAGCGTTCGCCTAAGCCGGAGAGGCACAGCTCGCCGAAGATGTCGCCCGCAGTGTAGATGCCCAGTATGCATTCCTTGCCTTCGCTGGAGAGCATCAACAGCTTTACTTGGCCGGTCTCGATAAAGTAGATCATGCCGTCGCCATCGCCACTGTTGTAAACATTTTCATGTCGCGGCACTTTGACGGAGCGGGAATTCTGCGTTTCGTTCTGCAACGAATCCCGTAACTGTTGTTTGAACTTGTCTATCTCAGGATTGTCTTGAATCATAAAGGCTCCTTCCAAGAGCTCGATAATTGCGAGGGGCTAATTAATCCCCGCACGATTATGAGTCGTTGTTGCGAGCGATGGAGCGTCTTTTTGCTAGATATCGTTTACCTCGAATATCTTGTTCCAGGTACTTGAGTTTATTTCGTATATCGTGCGCGTCAAGGCCGAGCCAGGCGCAGATGCTCACAAAGGAATACGGCGAATGTTGATCACCACTGAAGAACCATCTCGCCGCCTCCTGCGCCCTACACCGCTGCTGATGAGGCGAGCCGGCGACCTTTTCCTGAAAACAGAGTAACGCATCCTCGAGCACGGCATACATCAAAGCTGTCTCCGGGCACACGCTAGCGAGGCTGATTCGAGTGTTGAAGAACTGCTCCGGAAGCGCCTTGATATTGGATCGGCGGTCATGCAAGCCGTGCCGTTGTCGAGCCTCGGAGCGGCGATGTTTTGGGCTGGCTGGGGCACGTTTGGAATACATATCATTCTCCGATGTTTAAATTCCAATAGGGGTCGATCCTGGCGTACTCCGCATGCGGATTCATTTAGCCGACACTGCCTTCAAGGCTGACGCCCAAAAGTTTCTGCGCCTCGACGGCAAATTCCATCGGCAGCTCGCGAAACACCTGTTTACAGAAACCATTGACGATGAGGGTGACAGCGTCTTCAGGCGAGATGCCGCGCTGCCGGCAATAGAAAAGCTGATCCTCACCGATCCTCGATGTCGAGGCCTCATGCTCCACCTGTGATGAGTTGTTCATCACCTCTAGGTAGGGGAAGGTATGCGCGCCGCATTTATCGCCCAGGAGCAACGAATCACATTGCGAATAATTGCGCGCACCGGCAGCGCCCTTCATGACCTTCACTAGCCCCCGATAGGTGTTCTGCCCGTGGCCGGCCGAGATTCCCTTCGAAATAATCGTGCTCTTGGTGTTCTTGCCAATATGGATCATCTTGGTGCCGGTATCGGCCTGCTGATAGTTGTTGGTCAGCGCCACCGAGTAAAATTCACCCACCGAGTTGTCGCCCTGCAGTATGCAGCTGGGATACTTCCAGGTGATTGCCGATCCGGTCTCCACCTGGGTCCAAGAGATCTTGGAGTTGTTACCCAGACACTTGCCGCGCTTGGTGACAAAATTGTAGATTCCCCCCTTGCCGTCCTTATCGCCGGGATACCAGTTCTGCACTGTCGAGTACTTGATCTGGGCATTGTCCAGGGCAACCAGTTCCACGACGGCGGCATGCAGTTGATTTTCATCGCGCATCGGCGCCGTGCAGCCCTCAAGGTAGCTGACGGAGCTGCCCTCATCGGCAATGATCAAGGTGCGCTCAAATTGCCCTGTTTCAGCGGCATTGATGCGAAAATAAGTCGAAAGCTCCATCGGACAGCGCACGCCTCTGGGGATGTAACAGAACGATCCATCACTGAAGACAGCGGCGTTCAAGGCGGCGAAGAAGTTATCACTGTACGGCACCACGGAGCCAAGATATTTTCTAACGATCACTGGATGCTTCTGCACCGCTTCGGAAAACGAACAAAAGATAACTCCCAACGACGCCAGCTTTTCCTTGAATGTCGTCGCTACCGAGACGCTGTCGAAGACTGCGTCGACGGCGACGCCGGTCAGCCACTTTTGCTCCAGCAACGGAATACCCAGCTTGTCATAGGTTTCGAGCAGCTTGGGATCCACCTCTTCGAGACTCTTTAGCCCCACGTTGGTCTTGGGCGCCGAATAGTAGATGAGGTCCTGATAGTCGATCGCCGGATAGTGGACATTGGCCCATTTTGGCTCTGCCTCGGACTTTGCCAGCTTGACCCAGTGGCGGTAGGCCTTGAGACGCCAGTCCAGCATAAAACTCGGTTCGTTCTTTTTGGCCGAAATCAAGCGGACAGTTGCCTCGTTGAGGCCGCGCGGTACGGTGTCAGTTTCGATTTCCGTAACAAACCCATACTTATATTCCTGGTTGACCAGGTCCTCAGTTGTTTGCGTGGAAGTGTTCATGGCTGCAGTTTTCCTATTCACGAGACTCGTTAGCGATCTCCGGTAAATTTTAAGACTACACCGGCATCGATGTGATTGCTGTCTAATAGTGAACGGTTCAGAGTCTCAAGACTCGAGAAGCAGGTCGGCGGTCACGCCGAGGCGTTTAAGGTGAGTTCGCCAATAGCAGCCAGCGCCAGCCGATTGAGTTTCTGGGCTGGTCAGTTCTGCTGCTTTCTGAGAAATTCGTCGTTAGATCAGGTAGATACGCTATTTAATCTGTTCAATCTTTGCAAAACAGCGATCGAAAAACGCGCCCAAGGGACCGCGCGCCGCCTTTCTCATGATGCCATGCAGCTCGGCTGGTTTTAGCCAAATGCCTTGACACCTGTCACAGCGTTGTAGGACAAAGCCCATGAAGCCATACTTTTCGAGTTTGCCTGCGCACATGGGACAGTTACCGACCTGTCTTTCCCGTCTGGCTGCTTCAGCGTTTTGAAAGTCGACCTTCATCTCGTCAATACGTTCATGCTCTTTTAACGCAAAATATTTGTCTTCGTTGGCTCTCTCATCAAACTCTATGTTTTCACCTAAGCGATTTTGATTCTTCATGGCTCTACCTCATTTTTAATAACTCTTCGCCTGACGCAAAATTGCATTGTGCCTCAATCTAATTCCGCTCTACTCGTCGGCCCCTTTGCTTCCCAGTGATTCAGGCGCTAAAAGAGGTGCCACATCCACAGGTGCTTTTCACGTTGGGATTGATAAATATGAAGCCCGATTGCATTAGGTCGTCTTTATAATCGAGCTCCGTTCCGTTCAGATGAATGGCGCTAGTTGGATCAAGCAAGATGCGCGCGCCGTTTCTCTCGATGACCCGGTCATCCGCTGCAATCGCGTCGATGGCCATCTTGTACTCAAAGCCTGAACAGCCGCCGGCGACAACTTTGAGACGCAAGCCTTTTTCGTCGGTCTCACTACCAAGCAGTCGCCGAATCTTTTCGGCGGCGCGATCGCTGAGGGTAATTTCCCCGACCATATTGAGGTTCTCCTTTGCTTAGATTGCCAGCTCCGGCTCCTGACGAGTTTTCTTAACGAGCCATTTTTCGCGCATGATCTTGTCCTGGATCCTGAGCAGTCCTTCTGTAAGCGCTTCGGGTCTCGGCGGGCAGCCAGGAACGTAGACGTCGACGGGGACGATCTTGTCCACGCCTTTACAAACGGAATAGGCGAGCTGAAAAAGCCCACCGCAACTGGCGCAGCTTCCCATCGCGATAACATATTTGGGATCCGGCATTTGATCGTAGAGGAGCTTGGTACGCTTGGCCATTTTATAAGTGAGGGTTCCTGCCACGATCATCAAATCAGACTGGCGAGGCGTGGCGCGAGGAACCGCGCCGAATCGATCGACATCGGCGCGCGGCCCTCCAGTCTGCATTAACTCGATGGCGCAACAGGCCAAGCCGAAAAGCATGTACCACTGCGACGAGGCTCGGCCCCAATTAAGAAGATCGTCTACCTTCGTGGTCAACACGTTTTCAGGCAACTGGTTTAGTAGTGACGTAAAAGCCTCCTTCGACACCCAGCGGATGGTGATGCCTGCAGGTCCGATCGTTATGTAAGCGAGTCTCTGATTCCTGAAAGGAGAGGACGATCTCCGCTATTGATCGACCTTACCTTGCGTCAATATGCCGCCCTGGAGATGGGAACTTACGCGGCCATTTGACTGATGACCGCCGGGCATGGACTTCTCGGGAAAGTCTCTTGAATCACTGTAAGCCAACCGGCCCTACTCGTAATCGCTTGCGGATTGTAGAATTAATAACACAGGAGCATACCCTGACTGTGGACCTAATAAGTCCATCTTGCAATAGACCCCTTGTTAGGCTCAGAGTATTGCACACTGATCAACAACGCGCTGCCACTGCAATTGGAGATGTGCTCGACTCGGAGTGGTAGAGTTGAGCGCCACCTAGCACGCGTTAAAAATAGTGTGCCCCCTGACAGAGCAAAGATTATGAAAAAATACAAAAAAATTCCCCAGGTAGGATCGGTTATGACCCCGTTTCCCTATTCCGTCGATACCGATGATACGATTGCAGAAATTGAGCGTCTGATGGATGAGCACCAGATTCGTCATGTTCCGGTCCAACAGGATGGGCGGGTGGTCGGAATCATCTCGGAACGGGATGTCTATCGTTTGCTCGAACGCTTTTTGCCACAGGCACAAAAGGAGCAGATTCGAGCTCGCGATATCATGATCGCCGATCCGTACGTTGTTTCATTCGAGGCGCCGCTCAACGAGGTCGCTCTTGAAATGGCAAAACGCCACATCGGCTCCGTCATCGTTCTTCATCACGAGAAACTTGCGGGTATCGTATCGGCAACCGATATATGTCGTATTCTGGCGGAAATATTCGAGACCGAATTTGCCGCCGCAACCGGCGATGATGTCGCATAGCGCAATGTGCCTTTATTGTTAACGATTTCCATCTGAGCCGGTATCTGCTATGGTGCCAATATGGGAAATCAAACATATCAGAAGCGCCAGAAAGAGTTGGCGCGCTCACAAAAGAAAAAAGACAAGGCCGCGCGCCGAATGCAGCGGAAAACGGAAAAGGTAAAAGGCGGGCCGCCGTTGGAGGACGACCCCATGACCGGCGGCCGAATGACCTCCGAGTCAAGCCTGCAATCTTCTCCTGCCGTTTGAGAAGGACCACGCTCCTTGCAACTAGCAAGTCCTAAGGCAGCCCAATCGGCGCCGCCTCAGAACGTGTGTTGCCCGCCGAATCCTAGCGCGCTTTGAACTTAGTTGACACGAGTTGGGTTTAGACATAGGTTCAGTTATCTTCTTCAGTAAATGGCCTTCTGAGGAAAATGATATGTGCGAAGGCCTTTGATCAGTCTCTCTCCTTGCGAAGCAATCTATGGATGAGATCCCGACCTGGAGCGTGGTTTAAGAGTTCAGTTCCGCCCATGTTCTGCCCATTTGCAGTGCGGTTCTCAGGGTCAAAGACAATAACATTCTCTCATAGGAGGAGAACATGGGTAGTAAATTATATGTCGGTGGATTGCCTTATTCCGTAACCGAAGGACGCTTACAAGAAGTTTTCTCGGCGCACGGTACGGTAGAATCCGCGAACGTCATCTCGGATAAATTTACCGGGCAGTCACGAGGTTTTGGTTTCGTGGAGATGGGCTCGTCTGGCGAGGCGCAAAGAGCAATTTCTGCAATGAATGGTACACAATTGGATGGCCGCACGCTGACTGTGAATGAAGCCAAGCCGCAGGCCAGGCGCGATGGCGGTGGGGACCGCGAAGGCCGCGGCAACCGCGACGGCGGACGCAACCGCTGGTAAATTTTTCCTGGTTAGGTAAGCAGTAGGGAAGCAGCAGGTCGGGTTGCTTCCCTATTTTTTCGCCACCGCTCACTTCCCCAGCCTCCGTTCCATTAAGTATCTTTCAATTGGCGCGTGTAGGTAATACCATCGTACATGCGTGAGGGCTAGCTCCTACTAGATAGCCGCGTACCGAGCTTAGCTTACATCAAGGGGTATCTTTATCGTCCGGGTCTGTTATAGTCGTTAGCGACGTAACTACTGGCAAACCGAAGTTCACATAAAGTCGCTCAGTCCAATTTCGGCTGAGTTTCAAAGAGGCGGTTCCCTAGGGTATCCGCCTCTTTGTCTTTTTAGCGTCATACTAAACTGCAAACAAAGTCGCCGCTCAGAAAAAGAGGTCGTTTATGCAAGGTAGTTCCAGCCCATCGGCTATCGACCGCATCGCTTTCATCGGTAACTATCTCCCGCGCCAGTGCGGCATCGCCACGTTCACCACCGACTTGTGCGAGGCAATCGCCGCTGAGCACGATGACACGAGCTGTATCGCCGTGCCGGTTAACGATATCGAAAGCGGTTATGCCTATCCATCTCGTGTTCGGTTCGAGCTGGTAGAGAAAGATATCGAGTCGTACCGCCGCGCCGCCGATTTCTTGAACATCAACAGCGTGGACTTGGTTTGCTTGCAATTTGAATATGGAATCTTTGGCGGACGCGCGGGAAGCCACATCCTGGCGCTACTGCGTGAGCTGCGGATTCCGATCGTGACGACTCTGCACACGATTCTGCGCGAACCGGATCCGCATCAACGCCGGGTTTTGGAGGAAGTCGCAGCTCTGTCGGATCGGCTGGTAGTCATGAGCCAGCGCGGCGCCGAGTTTCTCGAAACCATTTATCAGATATCGCCGTACAAAATCGATCTTATCCCGCACGGTATTCCCGACGTGCCTTTTGTCGATCCCAGTTTCCACAAAGATGTTTTCGGTGTCGAAGGGAAAACCGTTTTGCTCAGTTTTGGCTTGCTTTCGGCGAACAAGGGTATCGAAAACGTCATCGCGGCGCTCCCCGCTATATTGGCCAAACATCCGAACGTTGTTTATTTCATTGTCGGTGCAACTCATCCGCACGTCAAACGGCAGGACGGCGAGACTTACCGATTGTCGCTGCAACGCTTGGCGCTGGACAGGGGCGTAGCCGGTCACGTCATTTTCTATAACCGCTTCGTTAGTATGGAGGAGCTTGTCGAGTTCATCGGCGCCACCGACATTTACATCACGCCTTATCTCAACCCGGCGCAGATCGTTTCAGGTACTCTCGCTTATACCGTCGGCGCGGGCAAGGCGGTGATCTCCACGCCGTACTGGCATGCTGAGGAGATGTTGGCGGAACAGCGCGGCGCGCTGGTACCGTTCCGTGATCCCGTGGCATTGGCGGATCAAGTAATCGACTTGTTAAGCAATGACGCCAAGCGTAACGCCATGCGCAAGCGAGCTTATATGTACGGCAGGGAAGCGATCTGGCCGCAGGTCGCACGGCGTTACATGGAAACTTTTCAGCGGGCTCGAGCCGAACGGCGCCACTTCGCTCCATCGGACTTTGCCGTTAAACCGTTGGATAAACGTCCCGGCGAATTTCCTCCTCTCAAGCTTGACCACTTGCAGCGCATGACCGACCACACGGGTATGTTTCAACACGCGATTTTTACCGTTCCCAATTATCTGGAGGGTTACACCATCGACGACAATGCCCGCGCTCTTTTGGTCAGCGCTCTCTTGGAGGAGCTGGGAAACTCGGAAGCTTATGAACTTTCATCCCGTTATCTCGCGTTTGTTTGGTACGCGTTTAATTCCGAAACTCGGCGCTTCCGCAATTTTATGGACTTCCAGCGCAATTGGCTCGAAGAAAGCGGCTCCGACGATAGCCACGGCCGCACCTTGTGGGCTTTGGGCACGTTGCTCGGTCGATCCAGCACTCCGGCCCTTCAGAGCACGGCGGGCCGGTTGTTCGAGCAGGCTTTGCCGTTAATCAGCGACACCACCAGTCCCCGCGCATGGGCATTTGCGTTGATCGGCATACACGAATATCTGCGTCGTTTCGATGGCGATCGCCGTGCCAGTCAAGTCCGCGAACAACTGGCTGGGCGACTGCTGGCTTTATTTGAAAAGAATCGCGCCGGAGACTGGCGCTGGTATGAGAGCTCGCTGACCTATTGCAACGCTGCGTTGCCGCACGCTTTACTGATGTCCGGCCAACGGATACCTAACTATAAAATGATCGAATCAGGCTTGGAGTCGCTTCAGTGGCTGGCCGAGTTGCAGCGCGCCGACACCAACGGCGGTCACTTTGTGCCGATCGGCTCCAATGGCTTTTACCAACGCGGCGGCGAGCGCGCCCGGTTCGATCAGCAGCCGGTGGAAGCACAAGCGATGGTGTCTGCCTGCCTTGAAGCTTATCGAGTCACGGGAGACAAAGGCTGGCACAATGAAGCACGACGCGCCTTCGACTGGTTTCTAGGACGCAACGATTTGAACCTGCCCATCTATGATCCGGTAACCGGCGGATGCCGGGACGGCTTGCATTCCGACCGTGCCAATGAAAATCAGGGCGCAGAGTCTTCTCTGGCCTATCTTCAGGCGGTACTGGAAATGCGTTTGGCGGAAACAACATTACTATCGGTGGAAACTGGAGCTCGATGACCAACCAACATCAGGAACTTTTTCGCCGTCAGAAAACCAATCCTATATTGAGCGCTAACAATTGGCCCTATCCAATCAACAGCGTTTTTAATCCGGGCGCGACGTTGCTCCCGGATGGCACGACTCTGCTGTTGTGCCGGGTCGAAGATCGCCGCGGTCATTCTCATCTGACCGTCGCTCGTTCGACCAACGGCGTGGACAATTGGCAGATCGAATCACAGCCAACTTTCCGGGCGGATCCGAAACAGTTCCCCGAAGAGTTATGGGGCATCGAAGATCCGCGCATTACCTATATCCCTGAGTTGAGCAAATATGCGATTGTCTATACCGCTTTCACACGCGATGGCCCGGGAGTTTCTCTCGCCCTGACCCAAGACTTTCGTGAGTTCGAACGCTATGGTGTCATTATGCCGCCTGAGGACAAGGATGCGGCTTTGCTTCCCTACCGTATCGGAGGCCAGTGGGCTTTGATTCACCGCCCGGTCAGTGCTCCTCGTGCACACATGTGGTTGTCTTACTCGCCGGACCTGCGGCACTGGGGCAATCACAAGTTGATGTTGGAAGCACGTCGCGGAGCGTGGTGGGATGCCAATAAAATCGGTCTTTCGCCGCCGCCGATAGAAACGCCTCAGGGTTGGCTGGTCATTTACCATGGCGTCCGTAACACAGCGTCGGGCGCCATCTACCGATTAGGACTGGCTTTGTTTGATTTGGACGCCCCGGAACATTGCTTGAAGCGCGGCGACGAATGGATTTTCGGGCCACAAGCGACCTACGAGCAGCGTGGCGACGTCGACAACGTGGTATTTCCCTGCGGGTACACGTTAGAGTCTGACGGCGATACTCTTCGGTTATATTACGGCGCTGCGGACACGAGCATCGGACTGGCGACAGGTAGTTTGCGGCGGATGCTGGAGTGGCTTGAGAACCATCAGTCAAA